>NZ_JAQESL010000003.1:0-98752 GCF_027697525.1 Coprococcus sp. AM97-35
GCAATTCAGAATATTCTGACATTAGTTCAGCCATCCGTATAGTCAGACGGATTTCATGCTCGCATGAAAAGACGGTTGATTATACGGATGAGATGAGCGCCACACTATGAGCAAAATAGCTGCGCAGCAGCGACAAGTGCCGCAGGCACGCTTTTGCGAATGGCGCGGCTGAACGTCCCTTATTCCATTTCAGAATATAGCCTCAGCAATCGTTCTCCAACTTTTCCAAAACTTTTATTACAAGCAATTTTCCGTTCTTCCTTTTTCATCAAACGAACATCCTGACTGAAAATCGCAGTTATCTTTTCCTGAAACTCTTTTATTGTCTCTGCTTTATATACCTGTTTTTCATCTTCAAGCCATCCTTCATACACAGGAATGTTTCTTACTATTGTCGGAATTTCACAGGCAAGAGCTTCTAAAACAACGATTCCTTCCGTTTCTTCATAACTCATAAACGAAAATACGTCTGCCCCACAATATGCATCACGCAGTTCATCAGACTTTACGAATCCTGCAAACAATACATTATCCGGTTTCTTTGATATCGCCTCTTTGATTTCTGCTGTCACCAAGCTTTCATTACCGCCTCCAAACCAGATAAACTGTACTTTCGGCATCATTCTGGCCAGTTCAAGAAAATCCAGAATTCCTTTTCTTCCAATCAAATGTCCCACAGATATCACAACCTTCTGCTCTTCCGTTAGCTGATATTTTGCGCGGAAGCGTATTCTCCCCTCTGGATCAGGTTTGAAAAATTCTGTATCCACACCATTAGTAATCGAATAAATTTTTCGTTTCAATCCATACCCTTCCAACAATTTTCTGGAATACTCGGTTGGCGTCACAACAACATCCCCCAAATTATAACAAAAGCAGATCCATTTTTTAAAAATCGGCGCTGCAAGATTAGAACCAATAAAGGAATTTTTAAAATCTTCCATTGTAGAATGCCCATAATAAATCACTTTTTTCTTCTGCATTTTTGCTATAAAGGCCGCAATCACCGAATCTGGAAAAACTGTATTCATATGAACCACGGTTGCTTCTTTCCACCTGGCTGCACGCGGTGCCTCTACTGCATTCAGCATTTTCTCCTGATGCTCGATTGCTTTTCCGACACCACTTTTTTCTACAATCGGAAACCCACCTCTGTATATATATGTTTTCATAATCTTTACCCTATTCCTTTTATAATGAAAATAACATCTTAAATGCTGTCGTAAGCCCCAGACTGTAAAGTGCAATAGAAAATGGTTTTCCAAGTACAATAACTGCTGTAAACTGTTTCCACGTCATTTTTGTAGTTCCCGCAAGATAGCACAAGAAATCATCCGGTGCCACCGGGAAAAAGATTGCCAGCGCAAATAATTTCAAAAACTTACCGTCCTTCTGGGTCCATCCATCATATTTTTCTATCATTTTTTCAGAAAACATTTTGTATAAAACCGGCCTTCCTATTGTCTTTGAAATTCCAAACACTGCAATTGATCCTATACAGATACCAATATAATTATAAAGAAATCCTAGCCACGGCCCAAAAAAGATCACACCACCCAGGCAACTGACTCCACCCGGTAGGATTGGAATAATAACCTGCACAACCTGGATCAGAATAAAAACGAGCATTCCAGTATAACCGAATTTCCAGATAAATGTCTGCAAAGAATCTACCGAATTTAAAATGCCGTTTTTATATGCCCAGATTGCAAGAAGCGCACATCCGGCCAGTCCGGCTATCGAAAGCAGATTGAAAAATCTAGTCAGATTTCTCTGTTTCTTAGGCTGCATTTTCATATCGGTATTTTCGTATTTGCTGTTCATAGATTTTTTCCACTCTTTCGGCAAAATTTCCGGAAGAAAATTTTTCTGCTGAAATAGCAGCCTTGTTTTGCATCCTACCTCTTGCATTTTCACCCATCCCCTTCCATTCTTGGATTCTCATAAGATAATCTTCTTTTTTATCATACTGCCATCCATTTTCCCCATCTGTCACAACTTGTTCCAGACATCCGTCTCTTCTGCAAAGGAGCGGAATACCACCTGCAAGCGCTTCTGCATAAGTCATTCCCTGTGTCTCGCTGGTAGAAGCACTGACAAAGAGATCTCCTGCCTGATAATAGCGTCCCACTTCTTCCGGTATGATCATTCCCGTAAAAATCACATTTTTAGCAAGCTTTAGCTCTTCGACCTTTTTTTTCAGCTCCGGAAGATATGGTCCATCCCCTACAAGGACTAAAATCACCCCGGATTTTGCTGCATCTTGCTGATATTCCAGAAGCTCTTCAATGTTTTTTTCCTTTGCCATTCTGCCTACATATACCAACACCAGTGCATCCTGTGATATACCAAGCTGCATACGGATTTTTTTACGCCAGTCTTCTTTTTTACATAGCTGATATTTTTCCAGATGGATTCCAGATGGAATAACTTCCACCGGACAAGACACCTGGTATCCTTCCAATATCTTACGGATCTTATCACTGGGTGCAATTAGGGTTTCTACCGCATTTGCAAGTTTCTTTGTCATCAACTGCACAATATTTCTTCCCCATACTTTCTGCGGTGAAAAATAATGGGTATAGTCCTCGTAAACTGTATGGTACGTATGTACAATCGGAACATGAAGTTCAGATGCGATCCTTTTCGCTAAGAAAAATGTGGAAAATTCACACTGTGAATGCACAATATCCGGTTTCCACTCAAGCAACATTTCCATATAGTCACCTGCTGCCTTTGGAATTTTTAATCTTGCCTGCGGATAAATGCATCCAAGTCCAATTGATCCTGCATAAACCACATCGCCTTCTATATAAGAATGAAATGTTCTTGATAATGTAAGAATTTTTACTTCATGTCCTCTTTCTCTTAGCTGTCTGGAAAGATTCATAACTGAAGTAACAACACCGTTTATAACCGGTTCGTACCAGTCTGTTGTAATCAATACTCTCATTTATTAATTCCTCCCGTTATCTTTTTATGAGCATAGTTTAACAGGAGATTGTTAAGATATGGAAAGGGCATTTCTAAAGAATTTTTAAACAAATGCGAAATATTCATTCAAGACAATATTTCAAAAAAAGTGTATCACTTTTTAGAACTCTCTAAAAAATGATACACTTTCTATTTACTCACTTAATACATCCAATGCACTCATTGCCAAGAGCTGAACAGAAGCATGCAGATTTCTTTTTCCTTCTTCTCCGCCTGCTGCTACTGCAAACTCTTTTGTATGTGTCCCTACATGCTCTTTCAATTTCACATAAAACTGAATTGCCGGTATTTCATGGGTTACATTTCCAACATCAGTCGAACCGATTCCCTGAGTCAGGTCACGCTCTATATACTCTTCACCAATAAAGTCCATGTTCTTACGAACATACTGAACCAGTTTCTTATCATTACGCACATCTTTGATAACTTCATCCAACTGTCTTTCTTCAACTTCTGTCCTGGTTGCAATTGCCGCTCCTTTCGCACAATCACGAATAGCATCAACCATTTCCATCATATAATCATATTCCAGTGAACGAATATTAAATACTGCTTTCGCTTCATCTGTTATAGTATTATGAGCTACTCCGCCTTCTGTAATAATTCCGTGTACTCTGCTGTAATCTTTAAAATGTAAACGCATCATATCAACCGCATGGAACATTAACTGAACTCCACTCAATGCATTTGCTCCCTTCCATGGGCAAGCTGCCGCATGAGCCGGTTTTCCTTTGAAGGTGAATTCCAATGTAATTGCTGCAAAAGAAATATCATCTGGCATAGATTCATCACACGGATGCATCAGAAGTGCAGCATCAATTCCTTCAAATACTCCATGGCGAACCATAATCGCTTTGCCACTGCCCTTTTCTTCGGCCGGAGTACCTAATACTTTTAACACGCCACCTATCTCATGCTTTTCCATAACTTCCTTTAATACAATTCCTGCACCGGCTGCTGATGTTCCGATCAGATTATGTCCGCAACCATGTCCGATTTCTGGAAGACAATCATATTCTCCCATAAGTGCTACTGTTTTCCCTGGTTTTCCAGAATCAAAAACTGCTTCAAAAGACGTCGGCATTTCTGCAATTCCTCGTTTAACAACAAAGCCATGGCTTTCCAACAGTTTGCAAAGTGCTTCCTGTGATTTATATTCTTTAAATGCCAGTTCAGGGTTTGCAAAAATATAATCACTTACTTTTTCAAATTCTTCCTTTTTCTCTTTTGCAAGATTACTGATTTCCTGTTTCATTAATTCTAAATTATCCATATTCTTCACCTCTCATTTTATCTGTATGGTTTTAGATCATTCCTTTTAAAGATAAGATAATATTTGAAATTGCTGCTGATCCAAAATAAGTAGATGCCATAACCACAAAGGATACAATTACGATTTTCCAGCTGAGTTTTTTGAAAACCTCAAGCTGGTCTCCTACAGCAATTCCAGCAAAAGCAAGTAGCGGAAGTCCTACAAGTCCAAAACTATATGCACTCATTGCATTTACGATAAAATCTGCAATCGGAGATATCGGCAATGTCAAAACAAAGGATACCAGTGTAGCCCACGCAAATCCTGGAAGATTAGGTTTTTTCACAACATTTTTCAAGGTAATCGCAATCACTACCATTACAAAGCTTACCACTGTCGACTTTGCCAAATCCGGAAGTTTGCTTCCAATAGAAACCATATGTATAATTATGACAATTCCATAAATCACCAATACTATTTTAATTTGTTCTAAAATATTACTTAATGTCGATTTTTCTTGTGGAGTTTGTTTTGTATTTTCCATCTTATGCCTCCTCAGATGCTTTTTTAAATAATTTAGCCCTTAATTTTTCAATACCTGGATTAACACGATTATAATACCAGTTCGCTAATGGCAATGCCAAAAACATTTCCACATACACACCTGTTACTGCAGTTAAAAGTCCACTGGTTGCAGAATATGCAAGAATTTGTTCTGCATACATAGGTGCCGCTGCATTTGTCAACGCTGCAGTAGCCGCATTCATCATAGATGCACTTCCCATACCTGATGCCATCGCAAGTGCATAAGGATGAAATCCGATTGCTAACCCGATCGGTGCCAGGAAAGAATAGAAGAGAGTACCAAATACACTTCCGCTAATATAAGTTCCAAGTGTTCCCATTCCTTCTCTGGATTCCAGACCATATTTATCTCCGATAATACCAAGTGCCGTATCTCTGCAAAGAGAGAACGTTCCACCCACAGCACTTCTTCCTAATCCAAGGAGTAAGCCAAGCGGTAATGCAATCAGCATCGTCATCATATTTCCCGCTTCCTGAAACAGTAAAGCAGGACCTGCCTGTAAAACAATTCCAACCTTTGGACCTGCATTGATACCAAACATAATTCCAAGCGGATATAATGTAAGAGACAACAAAAACGGTGCCCGTTTAATTTCTGCGTTACTAATAAATTTCTTCAGTGGGGGAATCACTTTTCCTAATAATGTTGGAGATAAAAGAATTCCCATGATGATAACCCAGATCATCGTCAATATCTTCACGTCAATCCCCATCACCTTAAATTGAAGTGGACCAATCAGCTCCGCAATAATGCAAATAATAATAGTTGCGATCATGCAATTTACAGTCCCTGTTCTTTCTTTCACATTTCCTTCCTCCGTTTCTTCCGAATTCTTATTTGACTACAGTATAACATTGACTTCTTAAAGTGTCGACGCTCTCCATGCACCATAATGTCCCTGTTTTTTATGCACTTTGCACATTTATTATTCTTCCAAAAATATAGCATGTGCATTTCGCCCAACTATTTTCTTTCTTTTTAGGCACGCACAATATCGACTTTCCTATTTAGTAATGCTAAACTTTGCTTGTCAATTAAAAAACTATTTTAGTTAGAAAGAGAGGATTTAAGATGTTATTCAAACAATTAATAGAAGCTTTCGACATTATAGACAGTAAGAACGTAAACGGCAACTCTGTCGCATCTTATTTAAAATCCATAAAACAAGATGCGGATATTCAGGTTTATCCTTTAGTTGGACCAAAAGGTTCTACAGATATGTTAAAAATTCGCATCCCGGGTCTTCACGGAAAGACTTCCGGAGGCGATGCTCCGACAATTGGACTTCTTGGGAGATTAGGCGGACTTGGTGCTCGTCCTGAGCGAATCGGGTATGTATCTGACGGTGATGGTGCCCTCGTTGCAATTGCTCTTGCTGCCAAATTATTAGATATGCAGAATAAAGGGGATTTTTTAGAAGGTGACGTATTCATTTCTACACATATTTGTCCGGATGCACCGACCGCGCCACATGTTCCGGTTCCATTTATGGGATCACCTGTAGAAATGGCACAGGTAAATGCCGAAGAGCTCACACCGGAACTTGACGCAGTTCTCTCTGTAGATACTACTAAAGGAAATCGCGTGATCAATCACAATGGATTTGCAATCTCACCTACAGTAAAAGAAGGCTACATCCTTCGTACTTCCGAAGATCTTCTTGATTTAATGCAGATTACTACGGGAAAACTTCCAAAAGTATTTCCATTAACACAGCAGGATATCACTCCTTATGGCAATGATCTTCATCATCTAAACAGTATTCTGCAACCGGCAACTGCTACTAATGCACCTGTAGTCGGGATTGCCATCACAACAGAAACAACTGTTCCCGGTTGTGCAACCGGAGCCAGTCATATGACTGATCTTGATGAAGCTGCACGCTTTATGTTAGAAGTTGCCAAATCCTTTGGCCGTCGTTCTCTTAAATTATACGACGAAGAAGAATTCGAAAAATTACAAAGTTTATACGGTTCAATGAATCATTTCCAAAAACTGAATCCTTTCTCGTAATAGATACATACTGTTTTGAAATAAAAGATGCCCCGAAAAGGCATCTTTTATTTCAAAAATTTCTTTATTCGAAGCGCAAGCGCTATCTCAAGAATACTATTCGGATCTGACAAATCATATCCTGTCTGATTTTCAATTTTTTTAATTCTGTATATTAAAGTATTTCGATGCAAATGAAGTGCATTTGCTGTTACATTTCTTGCCCCTAAATTATTCACGAGAACTTCCAGCGTTTCTAAAAGTTCACTTTCATTTTTTTGATCATATTCAATAAACGCATTCAACTTGTCCTCCATAAACTCCTGACACATCTCATGCTTACTGATTTCTTTCATGATTCTCCAAAAGCCTGCATCTTCTATACAAAGTACTTTTGAATTGAATTCCTGGCACACTGCAATTTCTACTGCATCCCTTGCATCCTGATAAGCCTTTCCGAAACGTTGGTAGGAATTTTCGACTTTCGAAACACCTATCGCTGCAGTATATCCTGTCTTTTCCGAAATATTTTTCTGAATCTTCTCGAAATACTCCTTCGTTATAGTTTTCTCTTTTGTCCGTTTTAATATGCATTGAAAATTATCATTATTCGACAAAACAATTACTTTTTCCTCGCCAAAAGATTCTTTTATCATATTTTCGATTTTCTCAATTTTTTCATGAACAATCTCTTCCTGTAGTTCATGTAATTTTTGTTTAATTCCATCAATTTCAATATAAACGATCTGGTACGGAGGTGATGGCCATTTTTGTTCTTCGATCCGATAGTTTCCTTCTTCATTACATGTGATATTTCCTGTCAAAAGATCAATAAACAATCTTTTATCCATTTCCCGACGGTTATATTTTTCAATTCGAGAATAAATGCTATCCATCAAATTATTCTGTGATTTTATCAATGCCTCCATCACAAGATAATTCATTTCTATGAAAGGCAAATCTTCCGGCCACAAAATGATTGGGAACTGTAATTCATTAGCCAATTTGATCGCATCATCCAAAAAACAACCAATATATCTATATTTTGTCGCGAGCGCAGCTGCCTTTGCTTCATACAAATTTCTTATCAGATTCATTATTTCTTCTTTTGTGTCACTATATGCATATCCAGTTGTAATATACAAAACATTTGGGCGCATCCATGCTTTCATATCTGGTATTTCCATACAATCCACAAAGCGAACAATCCTATCAATTCCACCTTCTCCGGCTGCTAATGTACATCCTTTCGACTGTGCCAGCTCTAATACCTCTTTTACTTTTATTGACACTTTCTATTCCATCCCTTTTTATTTGTATTATAGATAAATATAGAATATCATAAAACACTGTTTTTTCAAATATCATCTTACGCTTAACTTTATCCAGATTGCGTTTCTGACCGAACGTCATTTTTTCTCATGGATTTTTTCCACACTTTTTGCTATACTATTCTCAATACTGGCACTATTAACGACATTACACAGGAGGTTCACATGAAGAAAGTGCTTCAAATATTTCAGAGAGATTTAAAGAGACTCTTACGTAGCCCTGCTGCTGCTCTCGTCATGGTGGGAGTCTGCATTCTCCCTTCTCTCTATGCATGGTTCAACATTGCCGCCAACATGGATCCCTACGGCAATACAAAAAATGTAAAAGTGGCGATTGCAAATTGTGACACCGGTGGACACACCGGTTCGATGGATCTGAATGCCGGAGCCACCATCGTACAGAATCTGAAAAAAAATCACCAGCTTGGCTGGACCTTTGTTGATGAAAAGAAAGCCAAAAGCGGTGTCCATTCCGGCAAATACTACGCTGCCATTGTAATCCCGGAGGATTTCAGCGAGTCTCTCCTCAGCATCCTTTCCGGGAATTTAAAGCAGCCGCAGCTCGACTATTATATTAATGAAAAGAAAAACGCGATCGCTCCGAAGATCACCGCCACCGGCGCAAGCACGATCCAGCAGCAGATCAATGACACCTTTTCGTCCGTTGCCGCTGACTCCATTGCGAAGATCGTGCAGAAATCGGCCGGTACACTGACCGGCAAGCTTGACGGAACAAATTCTACGCTGATGCAGGCACTTACCGATACCCGTAAGAATCTTGCTGACTATCAGAACGCCCTGAAGGATTTCCAGGCTACGGTAAAAGATTCCGGTTCTTTGATCGATGACACTCTGAAAACACTGGACTCTGTAAATGCTGTTGCCTCTTCCGGTTCTGCTGCCCTTGCAGATACATCAGATCTGCTTGCCACCAGCCGGACAGCAATCGGAACCTTTTCAACAGAATTTTCTACCAGCCTGTCAGATGGCGAGACGCTTTTAACCAATGTCTACACCTCCGCAGCCTTAAAGCTCGGAACTTTTGAGACAAAAGCCACACAGGTCAACACTGCGATCGGAGACAGTATTTCTTCTGCCAGCTCTTTAAATAAGAAAAATGCAGAAATTCTGGAAAAGCTTGCCGCCCTTCAGCAGCAGATCGGAAGTGATTCTTCCCTGTCCGGTATCGTCAGCGAAAAAATTGCAGAACTCCAGGCACAGAATGATTCTCTTCAGGAACTCATTGATTCTCTTGGGAACAGCAATTCCAGCATAGGAAATGCACTGACTACAGCAAGTAATACCAGAAGTTCTCTTGAGACACTCACTGCCCAGAACCGACAGTCTCTGCAGAATTACCGAAGCAGTCTGAACCAGTCGCTTCTGCCACAGCTGAACCAGTCACTTGACGGACTTGCCACATTAAGCGGAAGCCTTTCTTCTACTTTAACCGGGGTAAATCCGACGATCACACAGTTAAAGGTGATCCTTACCCAGTTAAAGAGCAGTTTAAACGAAAGTGCAGACGCACTTGGTCAGACCGGAGGAACTCTTGAAAGCGTAGATACTGCTCTGGAAAATATTACCGCTGACCTAAAAGCTCTGCAGAGTTCCGAAACCTACCAGCATCTGATCTCACTGGAAGGCATCGACTCAGATTCCATTTCTGATTTTATGTCCTCACCGGTTTCGATCAATTCAAAGGTACTTTATGATGTGGAAAATTACGGTTCCGGAATGACTCCGTTTTACACTAATCTGGCACTCTGGGTTGGCGGACTGATCCTGGTATCCATCTTGAAACAGGAAGTAGACAAAGACGAAACCATTTCCCGTTTTACTCCGACAACTGCTTATTTCGGACGTTGGATGCTCTTTGTCGTGGTCGGACTGATCCAGGGATTTATTGTGTGCATAGGAGATCTGCTGCTTCTGAAAGTACAGTGCGTCCACCCGGTTGCATTTGTGTGCGCTGGTATGCTCTGCTCCTTTGTGTATGTCAATCTGATCTATGCAATGGCGCTGACCTTCAAGCACATTGGAAAAGCACTTGCCGTTGTCCTGGTCATCCTGCAGATCCCTGGTTCTTCCGGAACCTATCCGATCGAGATGACACCGGTCTTTTTCCAGAGACTGCATCCGCTTCTGCCGTTCTCTTACGGAATTGGCGCTATGCGTGAGTGTATTGCCGGATTTTACAAAAATAACTACGCAAAGGATCTGCTGACCCTGCTGCTTTTCCTTCTCCTTGCATTCTTCATCGGACTGCTACTGAGACCACTTCTGATGAATCTGAACCATCTGTTCGACAAACGTCTTGCCGAGACAGATCTGATGCTGGGAGAGACTGCAACCGGTGAGCTCTCCCGCCCACAGCTTACACTGATGATGAAAACCATGATGCAGGATGAAGACGGACGGGCTGATTTTATCCGACGTGCCAACCGCTTCGAAAAACGGTATCCAAAGCTGATCCGTACCGGTTTTATCCTGATCCTTGTAATTCCACTGATCTTTCTTCTTCTGATGTTCAGTCTGGAATCCAAGATCATATACCTGACACTGTGGATCATTTCCCTGATCGTACTCGCCGTCTATCTGATCTGTGTGGAATATATTCACGACAAGACCTCCAGACAGCTTTCCTATATCCATCTGTCTGAGGAAGAATTTTTTAAAAAAGTAAAGGAGGGAAAAGACAAATGAGAAATATATGGACCATCTTCACAAGAGATATCCGGAAAATAAGAACAAATGTCATTGCTCTGATCGTCGTTCTTGGCGTCACAGTGGTTCCCTGCCTTTATGCATGGTACAACATTGCGGCAAGCTGGGATCCCTATGGGAATACCGGGAATCTGAAGGTCGCCGTGGCAAGCGTAGACGAAGGCTATATAGGAAATCTGATCCCGCTCCAGCTGAATCTTGGCGATCAGGTATTGTCTGCTCTTCGGGAGAATACACAGCTCAACTGGGTATTTACAACCAAAAGTAAAGCAATGAAGGGTGTAAAATCCGGAGAATATTACGCAGCGATCGTAATCCCGGAAGATTTCAGTACGAACCTGATGAGTGTATTTTCCAGTGATATTAAGAAACCAGAAATTACCTATTACTCCAATGCAAAAGAAAATGCCATTGCACCGAAGGTAACAGACAAAGGAGCAACCGCAGTCCAGACACAGGTCAACGAAGTATTTATCGAAACCATTTCCGATACGGTGCTGACTGCACTTCAGACTGTTGCAAATACCGCAGACTCCAGGGATTCGGATGAGCTTGCAGGTACACTGATCACAAACCTGAATAAAATCGGTTCTGATCTGTCTGCTTCTTCGACGACTCTGCATTCCTTCTCACAGATGACCGATTCTGCGCAGCAGCTTCTGGACACAACTGCCGGGTTCTTAAAAGTAACGAAAGAACAGGCTTCTGCAAATGCAGATACTCTTTCCGGTACACAGCAGTCCTTCTCCGGGATTCAGGAGACTCTGGACGGAGCTACAGACGGAATCAATACTGCGCTGACCTCTACCAAAAGCTTTTACGAGCAGATGTCACAGACGATCGATCAGGCATTCCAGTCGCAGTCACAGGATGCTTCTTCTGTTGCCAGCACCCTTGACCTTCTTAGCGACCGTGTCAATGCGATCGTACAGTCTTACCAGGGAATCCGTGACAGCATTGCACAGATTGCAGATGCACACCCGGAGCTGTCTGATCTTACCGCACCAATCCTTGCAAAGTTGGATGACTCCATAGCTGTTCAGGGAGAACTTCGTGATAAACTCACAAACGCAGCATCTTCTCTTCGCGATACAGCCGGCAGCGTAACGACCTCCAAAAAAGAGCTAGATGATCTGATCAGTTCCAGCATTTCAGGAATTACTGCTGTCAAATCTGACTATGAAACCAATGTATCCGGTTCTCTAAAACAGCTGTCTGGCTCCCTTGGTTCTACCAAAAATGATCTGTCCGATCTGCTCTCCCAGCTTGGTGCAAGTGCAGATGGAATTTATACCCTTGCCTCCTCCGCAGGTTCTGATCTGTCACAAATCCAGAAGGCTCTGGAGACCTCTTCTGATCTGTTGGAGACAGCATCCAAAAAGATTACCGATACAACTTCCAGGTTAAGCCAGATGGAGGCAACCGGAGACTTTTCCGAACTGGAAGACCTGATTTCCGGCGATAAGAACAGCATCAGCTCCTTCCTCGCTGCACCGGTAGAGCTGAAAACCAACAAAGTGTACCCGATTGAAAATTACGGTTCTTCCATGGCCCCATTCTACTCTACACTTTCCATCTGGATCGGCGGAATTGTCCTGGTTGCCATGCTCAAGGTCACTGTATCCGAAAACAGCACCACCGGGCTTAAACATCTGAAGCTCCATCAGATTTATCTTGGAAGATACCTTATCTTCCTGATTCTCGGGCTTTTGCAGAGCACCCTTATCTGCCTCGGTGATCTGTTCTACCTTGGCATCCAGTGCAAGCACCCGTTCCTCTTCCTCCTTGCCGGATGGATATCCAGCATCGTATATGTCAATATCATTTATACACTGACTGTCTCCTTCGGCGATATCGGAAAAGCGGTCAGTGTTGTGCTTCTGGTTATGCAGGTAGCCGGAACCGGTGGAACCTTCCCGATCGAAGTCGCACCTAGATTCTTCAAAGCGGTGTATTCACTGTTTCCATTTACCCACAGTATGGCAGCACTGCGCGAAGCAGTCGGTGGACTGTATGCTATGGATTACTGGATCGATATTGGAAAGCTTTGTATCTTCCTTGTTGTATTCCTGGTCATGGGACTGGTGCTTAGGAAGCCGATCATTAAGGTGAATGAGGCGTTCTCAGAGAAGCTGGAAGAGACGAAGATTATGTAATTTTCAATATTTTTTACCAGAATACGTTGGATTCTAATTTACGTTCGAAGCCCCCAATAAAAGGAGCCCGTCAGCACGATTTTCAAATCTGCCGACGGGCTTCTTGCAATTATACGCTTCTCTCTTTTGCTACCTGAACATATCCAGTTTTACCGGCGTTCCATCATCATAAAATTCATACAACTTTTCTCCGTCCTTTACCCGAAATCCCTTTCTGTCCGTTCCGTCCGAACAAGGCTGCCATAGTTCCTCCGGAATATCTACATAAATAATCGTTCCTTCTGCCTTTGTACACGAAACATCATCAATTGTAAGCTGAAATTTTGTTCCGTCCGATTTATTCTGCCCCCAACCCAATGTACCTGTTCCTTTTTCAAATACATTATCTCTGGACTCCATATCATCATTTACAATATCAAATACCATGCAGAAATCCTTTTTCTGGTGTACCTTATAGATTCCAAGATGATACAGATCTCCTTCTGACTGATATTCATTATATTCTAAATGTTCTTCTCTAATGCTGAAAAATTCCTTCCAGTTCTCTTTCGTAAACTTCTCTTTCTTTATGTATGAACGGAATTTATCGCCTGATAATTCATAAAATTCTGTATTTACAATTTCATTCTCCTGTATCGTTACCGATTCATTGTCATCATCATATACTTCTATCTCCTTTATACGATCTTTTTCAGACGCCGTATCCTTTCCACCACAGGCAATGGTTCCTGCTACGATCAAAATAATTCCCAAAAATATAGCATATTTTCTCTTTTTCATCTCATCCACCTCCCGTTTTGAATAGTCTGCCTTTTTCTTTTATTCTATCATATATTCAGTCATTTTATCCATCCAAAGAAAAATGATGCCGATAGAATTTTTCTATTTCTATCAGCATCATATAACATATTTTCTATATTCCAAATCCACTCAGCAATACATAATATCCTGTCAAGATCACTACAAACACCACAATAACCGGGATTGTCTTCTTCATCAGCTGCCCCCAGGATACCCGGAAATATTCCGTAATGATCGCAAGGCAGATGTGCGTCGGCGAAATCTGCATTGCCGCATAAGAAAGTGCCATCAGGTACACCAGAAGTCCGGCTCCTGCATGCGGTATGCTTGCAAATGCCAGCGGAATCAATAGCACAATCATAGAATTTGCTCCACTGATAATCGTTCCAAGAAACATAATGATTCCAAATGCCGCAAACTGTGGAATTGCAGATCCTGCAAACAAATCCGGAAGTTTTCCGATTGCCCCTGTATAGGTAAGAATGTTCTTGAACATCATCAGAATGATCGTATTGAAGATGATTCTCCACTCTACCGATGTCTTTGCAAAATCCAGTACTTCCTTCAGACTTAACCGATATACAATAATCGAAAGCACAATAATAAACGGCAGTACCTTGATCACAGAAAGATTCAGTGCGATCACAAGCACAATACAAAGCACCAGTGGCCAGAAACAGTACAGAAGCTGTTTGAATTCTTCTTTTTTGTCTATCATTTCATCCTCACTTGCTTCATATCCTTTCGAAAGCTTCCGCAGATAAAATACATATCCCAGTACCAGAAGCACCACAACCATCGGCGCCATAAAAAGTACAAATTGCCCGGTTGATACCGCTGTAATGGAAAGTGCCAGCAGAATTGCATTATAAGTCGGCGAAAAGCTTTCTGAAATATGGCGGTAGTAACTGGTCACAAACGTCTTTTCTTCCACATCCAGATCTTTTCCTGTCGCCTTATCTACGATCGCCCCACAGATATTGACAGCTCCTGCAGACGGAAGGAATCCAATGATCACCGGCGCAATTACACACACCATACGCCTGTCTCCGCTAAGCCTCTGCAGTGCCATCTCCGCTCTTTCCAGAAGTTTCCGGTTCTCCATGATCCGCTGCAAAAAGGTTACAAGAATAAAGCTTCCGACCACCAGCAGCGTATCCTTTTCATAAACCGACTGTATCATCAATTTTGCTGCATCCCCAAGCGGAATTCCAAACAGGATCACAGTCAGCAAAATGGCAGCGATCATCGCATCACGCAGTTTTAATTTTGCCAGGACCATCACCATAATGACAATAAAAATCACTGCAAGCTTTATAAATTCGGTCTGCATCTCTTTACTCCAATTCTCTTTTTTCTAATTTCCCTTTTTTCATCCACAGACACCGGTCCGCATAATTTGCGAATTCTCTGTCGTGGGTACTGACCAGGATTGTCGTTCCTTCTTTTGCCATTTTTTGAAAATATTTCATAATGATCTCTGAATTTTCCATATCCAGACTGCTTGTCGGTTCATCTGCGACTACCAGTTTCGGGTTCTGCGCAAATGTCCTTGCGATCGACACACGCCTTTGCTCTCCGCCGGACAGATTTGCCGGATATTCGGAAAGCATATTCTGGATTCCAAGAAGCTCCGTCAGATACGTGATCCTTTCTTTATCCGGTTTCCGGTTTTTCCCCAGCGAAAGTGGCAGCAGGATATTTTCCATGACCGTCAGATTCTGGAGAAGATTTTGTCCCTGCATGATATAACCAAGGTCGCCTCCCCGCAGAACCGATAACTGTCTGTCATTCATTTTTTCAATCTCATGATCCAGTACTGTGATCTTTCCTTCTGTCGGTTTCAGGATCCCGGTCAGCATATGGAAGAGGGTGGATTTTCCACTTCCTGACTGTCCCATGATCGCAACCAGTTCTTTTTCTTCCACTTCCAGATTCACGTGGTCTACTGCGTAAAACTGATTCTTTCCACGTACAAATTCCCGACTCAGATTTTCTGTCTTTACAATCATGATTCCACCTCCTGGATCAGTTTATATAGTTCCATACGATTCGCTCTGACTGCCGCATATAAGGTGGCAAGAAGGCTGACACCAACCGCAAGCCCCAGGCTCTGCAATGCAAGAATCACATATTGGGAAACATTTACATTCAGATACGGCATATTCATACTTTCCATGATCACGTCTTTAAATAACAGGATTCCGCCTCCGGAGAACACCACTCCAAGAAATCCTCCAAGCACACCGATCATTCCTGCTTCCAGAAGAAGCATCTGGAAAATCTGGCTTTTTCGTGCACCAATAGAAAGTAGTACCCCAAACTCCTTCAAACGTTCATTCACAGTAATGTTAAAAATGCAGATCAGTGCCAGGACTGCCATTAAAAACAACAGTCCGATCAGAAGCGCGCTGTAAGACCGCATCTGTTCCAGTGTATCTGAAACTTTTCCGGACATTGCTTTTGCCGTATAAGCTTTCAGACCGGAATCTCTCATCTTTGTGTTGATCGTGTTCGCCACTTCTTTCGGATCTGCTCCGTCTTTCGTCCGGATCGTCAGAAGGGAAACATATTTCTGCGGTTCTGTAAGATCCGTCACATACTTGATCTGAAAACTGTCAAATAATGTATATGCCGTCTCAAAATTCATGAATGCGCAGTTATCATAACTGGTTCCTGTTTCTTCGAGTTTTCCTGCAACCTCGTATTCCTGTCCAAAGAAAGAAATTTTATCTCCCGCTTTTGCCGTAATCTTGCTTCCAACAACAGTCTGACCCTTTTTCAATTCACTCACATTGCTTCCAGACATCCACGGCTGTACAATAAAATCACTTTCCGGTTCAAAAGCAACAATCTGTACCGGAACTGAACAGCATGCCGCATCCAGTGATGCAATGTAGAGCTGCGGAGAAATTTTGTCAATTCCATCCGTCTTTTTCACCTGATCCACCAAAGACTTTTCAAAATAGAAACTGCACAACCCTCCCGAAAACAGAGAATCGCTTAAATCTGATTCATATTCTCCCGGTGCTACGATCACATCCGCCCCAATCCGATCTACTGTCTTATCAATACAAGTTTTCATACTTTCTGTCAATACTCTACTGGTAAACAGCGCTGCCGATAAAATCAGCACCAGTGCTGCCAGAAACATCGTCCTGACTCTTCGATGCCGCAGATTTCTGACTGCAAGTCCAGGTACAGTCAACATTTTCTGTTCCATTTTTCTTTCCTTCCTTTTTTAACATTTTGTTCGGAAAACCCCCGTAATTTTCCAATTAAAATAAGGAATGTGCCTTGGCACTTTCCTAATATATAAGACAAAAGAGGAGCTTCCACTCATCCCAGAGTTCAAAGCTCCTCCACCTCATTCATTTATGTGTCTGATTATTTTGTGCTTACTTTTTCAGCAAGTGGCTGCCATGCTGTCTCTACGACTTTATCTACAGTCCAGTCAGAGGTAATGATTCCTGCCTCAATGTAGTCCTTTGCAACAGCTTTAATTGTTTCCTTTGTATCTGCATTGGATACTGCCCAGTTCTGCTGATCAAGCATGTATTTTGTAAGCTCGATGTCACCAGATACCATACCCTCATCAAGCATGATCTGTGCAGCTTCGTCTTTGTTTTCTGCAATGTACATATATGCATCCATTACACATTTTGTAAGTACCTGAGAGATTACCGGATTTTCTTTTACGAATTTTCCGCTCATAGCCATTACGCAGCATGTTTCATCTTTGAAATCATCATCCCATGTGATAGAACGAAGAACTTTTAATGTTCCGTCATCTACGAATTTCTTTGCAAAACGGTCACTCAGAAGGCAAGCTTTGATGTCACCTGACTGAAGAGACTGGATTGCTGCACTTGATTCAACCTGTACACATGTTGCTGCATCCTGTTTCAATCCATCTGCAAGGAAGAAACGGATGATCATGTTGTGTGAAGATCCACCGATCGGGCTATCCATACCAACAGTTGTGCCTTCCAGGTCTTTTGTTGATTCGATTCCTGAATCAGCAAGTACATATAATGATTTGCATCCTGTCTGCGCACTTCCTGTAAATACGATGTCCATTCCGTTTGTGATCGGAACTAACATATGTGCAATATGGTGTACTCCAAACTGAGCTTTTCCAGTTCCAAGTGCTTCTGTGATTTCAGTACCAGCTGCGATCTGAACATCTAATCCCCAATTATCATAGTATCCGAGTGCTTTTGCCATGCTAGGTCCTGATGTACAGTCACCACCATCATATTCGGCTGTGATGGTTGTTCCCCATGCCGGCTCTTTTTTCATTGCTTCTTTAATTTCATCATCTGACATTTTTGTGATATCAGTCACTTCTTTCTCTGTAGAAGCTTCCTGTTTTTTGGAATCACTTGTGTCTTCCTTCTTTTCTGATGAGCTTGATGAACCGCCACATGCAACCAGTGATACGGTCATTGCGCATGCAAGTAACGTTGCAAACAATCTTTTTTTCATAATTCTTTTCTCCTCTTCGTGTTTTTACTTTGTTGCTTTTATATTTATCTTTCAATAAATATCCATTTAATGATCTGTATGATGCTTCAGATCAAGCATCTTCAGAATCCTGTTCCGATATGCTTGGAACTCTTCGCTGTCTCTCTGCTTTGGTTCAGCCAGTTCAATCGGTATATCTGCCTTTACACGTCCCGGTCTTGGCTCCATAACCAGCACTCTTGTTCCCATATAAATTGCTTCTTCTACATCATGTGTAACCATGACGACCGTCTGTTTCTGTTCTCTCCAGATATTCAGGATCTCATCCTGCATATTCATTCTGGTAAATGCGTCCAGCGCGCCAAGAGGCTCGTCCAGAAGCAGAATATCCGGATGATTGATCAGCGATCTTACCAGCGCCACTCTCTGCGCCATACCTCCGGAGAGCTGATGCGGATAGTCTTTTCGGAAATCTTCAAGTCCTACCATTTTCAGCATATGCTCTACCAGTTCTTTATCCTGCTTTTTCTGCATACGCAAGCTGAAGGATACATTCTTCTCTACCGTAAGCCACGGAAACAATGTTGCTTTCTGGAATACCATTCCACGATCCGGTCCGGCTCCAACAATCGGTTTTCCGCCAAGTCTGATCTCACCGGTAGTCGGTCTGATCAGTCCTGCGATCAATCGCAAAATCGTTGATTTTCCACATCCACTTGTTCCAACAATACTGACAAACTCACCCGGCTGGATCGTCAGATTCACCTCTGCCAACGCATGTGTGATCTCGTTACTGTCTGTCTTTGCAAAACTCTTTGTTACTTTGTCAAACTCCAGGACACGCCCGTGTCCCTGCTTCTCATCCACTGATGCCATCTTATTTCACAACTCCTTCCTGCCAGCGAAGCACTATTCTTTTGATCACATTCAGTATAAAGGTAACTGCTGTGAAAATAAGACAAATTAAAACGATAGCTGCATACATTTTAGAATAGATCGCCCATGATTTCTGCCACTGGATATACCATCCAAGACCTGCCTCGGCTCCCATCATCTCAGCAACCAGAAGTGCTGTACAGGCAGAACTCATTCCCTGTGTCATCCCCTGAAGAATGTTTGGCATTGCATGTGGGATTGCCACCCGGAATACCAGCTGGTGACCTTTGGCACCTAATGTTCTGGCCGCTTCCAGATATGCCTTGTCTACATTCTGGATACCGGTTGACGATGCGATCGTAAGTGCAAACCATACACCAAGAGCGATGATAAATACACTTCCTTTAAACAGTGAGGATACCAGAACCATGATGATCGGGATCCATGTTGTGGAAGGGATCGGTCCAAGCATCTTAATGATCGGTGAAACCCAGTAGTTAATCCTTTTGCTGTATCCACAGGCAACACCTGTGATCAGTCCAAGGATCGCTCCAATAAAATATCCCGTGAATAATAATCGCAGTGAGTACAATGTACTTTTCAATAACAGTGCCCGGTCATCAATGATCGCACACAAAATCGTATTCACACATGGGAAGAACGGCTGTTTTAAAATACCTGTCTTAACCGTCAGAAAATCATACAGCATAATTACCAGTATGATCACAGAGTAAAGCGGTGCTTTATGACGTACTTTTGCAAAATAACTTTTATTCAGTAATCCTCTCATTACCATGATCAGATATAATGCCAAAAAAAAGCAGACGACAATAGTAAACACATGCGGATTAAAATTCTGAACGGCATCCGGCATCAGATAATATATTAAAAACATAATTATCGCTGCAAAATACGGACAAAAACAAATTACCACATCCAACATATGTTGCATCTTCGTCTTCGGAGCACTTTCCATTTCTAGCAACTCTTCTCTCGTAAGCTGTCTTTTACTCTCCATTTTTCATTTGACTCCTTTGTAAATTTTTACCATTTCCTTTAAATGCTTTTTAACTATATCAGCATTTTGCACAAATGTAAAATTGTTATTTCTTATATACAATTTGATTTATTACAATTTTCTATAGTTTTTATCTGGTAAAAGTAAACTTATTAACCATAAGTATGTTATACTAAATACAATAAATTTTTAAAGGAGATATGAATTATGAATTCACAAAAATTATCCGGAGCAGTTTCCTGTCTTGCAGCAATTCTTATTCTTGCAGCAGATAAGATCTTTGCCCCGGTATGCAAAGGAACCATGGAACTTGCAAACGGAGGAGAATGCATGATGCGGTGTCATTATTATGGAATTGCACTGTTTCTTTTTGGTCTGCTCCTGCTTGCAGAATCCGTTCTTCTTTTCTTCGGAACACACGATTTTAAATTACCGGTTGTCATCATTATCACTGCTGTTCTGATCCTGCTTCTTAGCAATACTTCAATTGGCATTGGTATTTGTGCCAAGGCAGGTATGATGTGCCACAAAACTGCTCTTTGGGGAAGAATTGGTGCTGTTCTGGCAATCATCGGTGCCGGAATCAGTCTCTTTGTACATAAATCACAGATGCCACAGGCGAATTAGGATTCACGCAACAACATTTCAAACAGAATATCTGATTACCTTTCCTGTAATCTATAATCAGGAGTCAAAACTTTCTGTGTACGCAAAGAAGCCGGAGTCTGACCGATAACACAACTGCCTATATCCAGGCTTTTCTGTTATCAGCCAGATCCCAGCTTCTTTTTTCGCTCTTTAAAGTGTTTCTGCCACTTTCATATTTGCAATCAGTCCCCGCAGCTGAATCAATGAAGAATATCCATCAGTACAGTCATCAATCTTTCCATTTGCCGCAGGATGGAAATAGCGTCCTTCCTTCTCCGCTCTCTTTCCCTCGGCAATTGCTTCTCTCAAAATCTCCCTGTCTTCTATCCGCCTTTCTTCCGGGATTTCATTGATGATGAGCATTGGTGGCTTTACCGTTTCTGTACCGTTTTCTGCCTTTCCCTGCAGTTCAACTTTTTCTCCACAAAATACATAGCCGGTACAGTAATTTCTTTCTGTTCCGATCACCTTCACTCCGTGCGATATCAGCCAATCGATCGTTGCTTTCCGGTCCAGCATATCTTTTGGTCCTGCCGAGATCAGGATCACCGGAATCTGCTGAAGAGCCGGAAGATCCGGGCAGAGTTCTTCTCCTTTGATGTCCCCGATTCCACCCATTCCACAGGTAATTGCAACCGGAATTCCCATTTTCACACAGACTGCCATTGTCCCGGAAGCGGTAAGTGCGCCTGATTGCTTTTCCGCTAATGCCTTTTCCAGCAGATCACAGTCAATTCTTGGATAAGCGGCTGCCCGGCTTCTAAATTCAAGAAACTCATCGATATCCCCGATCCTGATTTCCCCATGATCAATCCAGGTGATCTTTTTTCCCGGATCTTGCCATTCTTTTTTTATTGTTTCATTTGATACCGATTTTAATCCATGTGTCAATAATGCTGATTCTACTAAATATTCCATCTGTTGTTATTCCACCTTTCTCCTTCTGGATATCAATCCCGTACTTTTTCTCATCATATCATACTTTTCCAGCTCAAATTAAAAAACCGGATAAAAATTTGCATTTCTACCCGGTTCCTGTATTATTTCAACAATTGCATCAGCTCTTCAAAAAAGCTTTTTGAGGTTTCTTCTGAAATCGTATAATCTGACGTTATCTCTTTAATGATCTTTTTCAACCATTCGTCCCATTTCATAGTCCACCTTCTTTTCCGCCAAAGGCTTCTATTTTGTATTGTCTACCGCATCCTCCACCAAAGAGTAATCGGCATTATCGCCCACAACATCTGCGTATAGATCATCCAGTGTCGGGTATCCATAATATTTCCATACCATGCTGGAAATACCGTCTGTCTTTGCATCAGTCTTGATCTTAAAGAAATTGCCAGGTGTTCCATAGTCAGACAGATCAATATCTGTATTTCCTTCCCCGTCTGCAAGAATTGTTCCATAATGCATATACCAGTAAACATCATTCACCTTGTCATAAGATCCATCATCATTACTGTACTGATCCCGTACTTTTACATGATAAATAAGATACAGTTCATTTCCATTGCCCACAACAGGCTCCAGCAGATAATCTCCCATATAAGTAAGGCTCTCCAGAGATTCGGAATCTACCCAGCTGCTCTCCACATGATCATTGTATTCCTGTTCCGCCCGGTCCTTCATTTGCTGCATTGTATCATCATCGATGTCACTGGCTGATGTGATATAATACCACAGTCCTTTTACGGTATATTCTTTTTCCCATTTTTCCGGCAGCTTTCCTATGTTGGCGGCATAGCTGTCTGCCATAGATTTATCCAGATATACTTTAATCTTGTCTCCGTTTGCCAATGTTCCATTTGATGCATCTGTCTGAAAATCAGCAGATGTAAGATCAGATCCTGTATAATCAAATGAAACGGCTCCTCCCGGGCTTATTCCGTTAAATGATACCTGCAGGTCTTTGAATGCATCAAATGTCTTAACCTCTTCCAGCCCTTTGATTTTATAGGTTTTATTTTTATATTTCAGGTTGCATTTCACATATTTTGCATAATCTTTATTGACATTCCAGTTGTATTTGACTTTATCTTTGTTGGAAAGATTGCTGTCCGATTTCATTTCCACACTAACATAGGACTGCAGTACCGCTACCGGTGATATGGAATCTGTATTTTTTCCATACTGTTCTTCAAATTCTTTTGTAAACTTCAGTCTGGAATCATATTTTTTCTGAATCTTCTCCCAGTCGATCTGCGGATATACATTTCCATATCCGTTATATCCTGTTGTTTCAAAGGTGACATACTTGTTCAGATCGATTGTTCTTCTTGCACGCGATATCAAAAGCCCTGCTGCGATCACTACAACGACAACCGCACATGCCAGACCGATCAGGAACTTGTTCAGTCCTCTTGATTTTTTATGTGTGAGTGATTTTGTTTCTGCTGTACTTGTTAGCGTCTCTTCTGTATTCTGGGCAACCTCTTCTTTCTGCTCTTCTGCATTCTGGACAGTCTCTTCTTTCTGTTCTGCTACATTTTTAGCAGGTTCTTCCTGTTCCAGTGGTTTTCCGCATGTTGCACAGAATCTTGAACCATCTGGATTCTCAGTTCCACAATTTTTGCACCTCATATCTCTTTTACATCCTTTCTGTATGCTATATTTTTCTCGTTTATATTATTAAGACGAGTCAAAATCTAGTTTGGTTTTAAAAACAAGAAAAAATTTTTATTTTTTTAATAATGACTGATCTGGTTGATGATCTCATGGTATGAAACAGCTTCATTGCCCAGTGCTTCCGGCTTTCTGTTTCCAAACAATTTCTTTAATTTCTTTTCATATTTCTTATTTGTGACTTCTTTTCCATCCCATTTATACTGGAAAACATAGTCTCCATTTTCATCATACTCCGGATTCGTATTATCTTCTATTCTACATTCGCCATCGCCGATCTGTAACCATTCCCCATCTTTGATTTCAAAAACGCGGTCATAAAAAACACCCATATTTCCGTCATTGTTGTCCAGTACATTGCCGCCCGGAATATACCACATCCCGATCCGGTAGATCTCTTCTTCCCGGATTCCATCCGGTGTACAGGTCGCTACGGTCGCACCATCCGCCATGCAGGATCCAACCCGCACGATCTCGGGTACATCATCTCCATTCATGTCAAAGAGTTCAAACCTTGTGTCATCACTCCACTTTCCAACCCAGTCTTTGTAAGCCGCCTGCCATTCTTCTTTGGTAACTTTCTGCTCTTTTGCCTGGTGGATATGATATCCCACGACAGCACCTCCGCCGATCACTGCCGCTCCTACAACTCCGGCAACAGCCTTTGTACCGATGATTTTCCCGGCTGCTTTTCCTGCCGCACTCTTTACAATCTTTCGTCCGGCTGCCTGCCCGTTCTTTACCGGATCTGTCTTCCTGATTCCACTTTTACCCGAACCGGTATTTCCGCTTGTGGGTGCACTTCCGCTTTTTACGATGCCGGCACCCTGTCTCACCAATTCTTTTCCAAATGAACCAGGCACCGATATCGTCTGCTCGCCCTCTCTGAGCATCCAAAGTATAAACGGAAGCGGCGCTACGCTGTATAATTTTGTTCCTTTTCTTTCCAGTTCTTCTACATCATTTCTGATCTTTTTCCGGGCATAATTCAGTCTGCTCTTTACTGTTCCGGTCGAACATCCAAGTGCATCTGCAATGTCTGCAACCGACAATTCCTCATAATAATACATCAGCACACACAGCTTCTGATCTTCTGGCAGACCGTCCAGAATTTCTTTCATCAATCGCTTTGTCTCTGCATAATCCACGGACTCTTCCGGTGAAAATGTCAGATTCTCATCTGCAATTGTATCTTCAAATTCCCGGTCATCATCCCCTGTCGGTATATCAGAAAATAGCTGCGGCTTCTTCTTTTTCAGCCAGTCTTTACATTTGTTTGCCACAATGCAGTTGAACCAGCTTTTCAACCGCTTTGGATCCTCAATCTGCTTCAGATTACGGAATGCAGAAATATAGGCATCCTGCATGATATCCATTGCATCCTGCTCATTTTTCACCATCTGAAGTGCGATTGCAAACCCTTGCACATAAGTCAGATTGTAAATTTTCTCCAGAGCGTTCTCTTCTCCGGCGGCAGCTTTTTCTATCATCTCTTTCAGATCATTTTTTTCTTGATAATTGACATTCTTCGCTCCACAGTTTCCGCAGAACTTCTGATCACTCCTGATTTCTTTCCCACATCTGGTGCAATACATGTTTTCTGTCCTCCAACGCATCAACCGGTCGTTCCTGTGTAAGCACAAATCTGTAACCGGCTCATCATATACATAAAAGACCGGATAGACTAACTCCTATCCGGCTTTTTGCATATACTCTTTCATTTTTTCATATTCTGACCTGCATTTCATCACTCGATGCTTTGCCTTCTAGTTTTCCTCAGTTGCCTTATCATCTTCTATTTTTGTTCCACAGTTTGTACAGAATACAGCCCCCTCTTCCAGCGGCTTTCCACAGGACTTGCACACTTTCACTTCTGCCTTTTCCTCCGGTTGTTCTGTCGGTGCTTCCAGTGCCGCTCCACAGTAAATACAGAATTTACTTCCAGGGTTCACTTTCTTTCCACACTGCGGGCAGATCTCTTCTGTCGATAATTTTTCAATCATCTCTTTGTTGACCGCGATCTCATCCTGCAGGGATTTGATCTGTGCTGCAAGCTCCGGCATCTTTTCCATGCATTCGTCCCTGTAATTGGCATAGTATGTACTGCCAATCTGGTAAATGACTTTTTCAATTTCTTTTTCTTTCGTCTTATTTAAATTTGTCAGGCGGAAAATCTCTGTCGTATCTTTTGCCTTCTGTGATAAATCCTGACCGGTTTCTGTCAGGCTGTTTTTCAGATTATCAAAAAATCCCATTTGTCTCATTCCTTTCTGTAAATTTTATCTTACCACTTTTCTTGCATTTATCAATAAGCAATTTGTATAATTTACAGCTACTTTACAATCTTTAAAAATCATGATTCAAAAAAATCAAACACTTTCTTCCAGTATTCTTCCGCAATCGTATTTTCCGCATTGAATATCTCATGCTTGGACTCCGGGAACTTCACAAGCTCGGCACTTTCCGGTCTGTTCTTGTTTAGTTTTCGCACAAAACGTTCCTGCGCTGCATTCGACACCAGATTATCCTTGCCTGCCGAAAAGAGCATGACAGGTGCTTTGATCTTCTTCCATCCGGTCTTTTCCAGATACCGGTTCAGACGCATTGCATTTCCGAGCCATCCATAAGACGGTGCGTTCAGATGATAATGGGCTTCCTTCGTCCTTTTTTCTTCATAATACTCAAATCTCGGACGGGAAAGGGAGCAGCTCTCTTCAAATTTTCCTGGCTCCTTGTATGGCTTCTGACCGACTACATATTTTTTATTCCTTCCCACCTTGCAGGATGTCTTTGCGATCGCCTTTGCCACATGCCACGGCACCCCTCCGGTCAGTGGGCGGATCATCGGTGACGACAGAATTACCTTCTCAAACATTTCCGGTGCTCTTGCCGCAACTGCTGCCGCAATTCCGCCTCCCATAGAATGTCCGTACAGATAAATCTTCATCCCCGGATTGTCCTCTTTTGCCTTCTTGGTTACAAAGATAAAGTCCTCTACATAACGTTCAAAGCTGTCCAGATGCACCAGGGATTCATCTTCTGTCAGACGATAGCTGAAGCCATGTCCGCAGTGCTCCGGAAGATATACGCTAAAACCTTCTTTTGCAAAATAATAGGCGATCTCCTTATATTTTTCCGCGTTTTCAATAAATCCATGTGACAACATCACAACCGCATGTGGGTTCTCCGGAACATAATGCATACAGTGGATCTTCTGCCCTGCATGTCTTTCCAGATAGAATTCCGTTCCGATAGATACAAGATACGGTTCTACGATGGTCTGCATTTCTTCTTTGTAGTTACTTTCCTGTAAAATAGGTGTCTGCATGTGTGATAACCTCCCCGATAGATTTTGGTTCGTACTTTTTATTTTCTGATATGATTATAGCAGAGAGGGGAACTCTCTGCTATAGGATTTCTGTATACAGTTCTTTAAAGTTGTTCAAAATTATAAAGTTGCGCTTTTTCCACTTACATAATTCAGCAATCGCATTAAATCTGTAATCGTTACGTTTCCATCTCCATTGATATCCGCTGCATGACTTTCGAATATCCTTTGGCTTAAATATCATATGCATCACAAGTTAATTATAACAGAAAGAAAGACCTTGAGTTCATTATAAACTCTTGGTCTTTCTTTTTTTGGGGACTATTCTTTTTTCACAGCCCCTTTCTCTCCACATTTAGTGATGTCCTGCAATCAATGCCTCAATTTCTTCCGGTCGTGGCATCACCCGCAATGCTCCCTTACGTGTTGTGATAATTGATGCGGCAGCATTTGCATAAGTCAGCATTTCCTTTAAATTTTTCTCAGTCAGATTTTCTAGTCCATGTTTACATATGTAATGCAAAACACATGCGCAAAATGTATCTCCGGCACCAGTTGTTTCTATTGTATTTTCGTTTATAAAAGGTGCTTTTTCAACCATCCTGTCCTGATAATAAGCTCTACTGCCTTCTTTTCCCATAGATACCAGGATAAGCGGGATATCATATTTCTCCCTGATCCATTTTACAGCCTCTGTATAGTCATTTTTTCCTGTCAGCCACTGAATTTCATTATCTGAAATTTTCAGGATATGACACTGTCCCAGACCATACAATACCTGCTCTTTTGCCTCATCCATTGTATTCCACA
Source organism: Coprococcus sp. AM97-35 (assembly GCF_027697525.1). NCBI lineage: Bacteria > Bacillati > Bacillota > Clostridia > Lachnospirales > Lachnospiraceae > Coprococcus > Coprococcus sp. AM97-35. Next base: position 27,612 of record NZ_JAQESL010000003.1, read on the forward strand.
GTGGCTCACGTATATTAGGATCAAATGAAATGATCGCACCAGCCTGTTTTGCAATTGCAACTGCTTTTTTTGTCGCTCTGCGTACTTTCTCATGTGTCATAGACAGGGTCCCAAAATGAAAAATCCGTGTCTCAAGAATTAATTCCTCTGGAATTTCCTCTTCTGTCAGCATCATATCCGCTCCCGGATCTCGATAAAAAGAGAAATCTCTGTCTCCATCCGGATAAGTATGAACCAATGCCAATGTCGTATGTACTTTATCATCTTTTCTCAGACCGGTCACATTGATTCCAATTGCTTTAATTGCATCTTCCAATTGCTTTCCAAAAAAATCATTTCCTACTTTTCCAATAAAAGCCGTTTTGTGTCCCAACTTCGTTAACATTGCCAGGACATTGCATGGTGCCCCTCCCGGATTTGCCTCAAACAATGGGTTTCCCTGGCTACTAATACCATTTTCTGTAAAATCAATCAGCAATTCCCCTAAAGCTACTACGTCCATTTCTTATTCTCCTGCTTTTTACATTATAATATCATGCTTTTCAACACTCATTGTCATTTTCTTATCGCTGAAAAAATAAATATCTTTCGCATTCAGAGGCGTACAGATTGCAGTGGTCGCCGTCTGCTGTCCATCATTAATAAAAAGTTCGATCGAATGATAATCCAGGATAAAACGCATCTTTTTAAGCCCTGCCGGATCCTCAATTCTGAATTTTCGTACACATACCACATCTTTTGTAACACCGCAGTATGTACGGTCGATTTCCAGAAGTCTGGTTTCCTTATTATAGGTATAACTCGTTTCATACTCACTATCTGCTGCCAGTTTGATAGAAAAGATTGTATTTTCTCCATCTTCCAGTGTCACCGTAAGATCAATTGTGCGTCCCTCTACTCCTGCAAGCACTGTCTCGCCTTCGATTTCTGCGTGTTCATAGCAACATGGATTCTGATGATAATTTTCCAGTTCTTTCACCGGATTTTGCCAGATACGGTTTTCTTTTATCTCCAATTCTCTCGGAAATGTCATCATTCCCTGCCAGTCCTGCGAATTCGGTATCACACAGGCATCCCATGATTTCATCCATGCGATCATGATCCGTCTGCCATCCGGAAGTTCTGTTGTCTGTGGAGCATAGAAGTCCATACCATAGTCAAGTGTATGCGGCTGTTCTTTGCTGAATCTGCATCTGTTTGCATCGTAGTCTCCCAAAAAATACACCGAATTATGTCCATTGTGAAACTCATATTTCCGCGCCTTCATATCCTGTGGCGAACAGATCAGCACATGTCTGTCTTTTAAAGCAAAGAAATCCGGGCATTCCCACATCGTTCCTATATCACCATTTTCATTTGATGCCAGAATTGTCTCAAATTTCCAGTCTGTCAGATTTTTGCTCGAACAAAGCACAACTTGCCCAACCTGATTATCATTCTTATTTCCAACGATTAGATAATAGGTATCGTTTTCTTTCCAGATCTTCGGGTCACGGAAATCAATCCGGCTGCATCCTTCTGGAAGCATCTCACCTGTTACAACCGGATTCTTTTCATACTTTACATAATCTTTTCCATCACCAAATGCAATACACTGATTCTGCCGTTCCTGCTCACTTCCATCTGCCTGCTTTACTCTGGTAACTCCGGTATATACAAGTACATGCTTTCCATCTGCTTCGATCGCACTTCCGGAAAAACATCCTGCCTTATCATATTCCTGATCCGGTGCAATCGCTGCCGGAAGCTGCTCCCAGCGGACCATATCGTCAGTCACACTATGTCCCCAATGCATTGGTCCCCACTCTCTCTGATATGGATTGTACTGATAGAACAAATGTATTTTCCCATCATATACGGAAAAACCATTCGGATCATTGATCCATCCGGTCGGTGCCGTAACATGGAACAGTGGTTTGGTCGTTTTCTTTACATACACTTGTTTTTCTGTCTCATAATTTCTTGCTTTTTCTAACATCTCACTCATGCATTTTCTCCTGCTACTTATTCTCTTCTGAAAGCGATTTCTGGTACTGATCGAAATACTTCTGTTTAATAGCCAGATAATCGGAAAGTCCGTACTTTTCCATTTTATCAAGGTAAGAATCCCACTCTTTTTCGATTCCACCATTTAAGATCCAGTCGGCTTTCTTCTGCTCTGCATATTTTTTGATGTCGGTATCATACTGTGACACTTTATTGGTATCTTCGATACTCATGAATACATTTGGATATACATATTTGCTGTTCATATCTTTCAGAAAAGTGCATGTAGCCGTCAGGCCACATGCACTTTTGCATTTTCCTATCTTCTATTCCGCCAGCACTTCTTCCGCAATATTTCTGGCATGGTCGGAAATTCTTTCCAGGCATACCAGAGAATCAAGGAATACCACTCCGGCTTCTGTGTTACACTGCTGGTTGGTAAGACGCTTAATATGCTTTGCGCGGAGGGAAATCTCCAGCCCGTCTGCCTCTGTTTCTTTCTCGATGGTCTTTAACGCACTTTCGCGGTCATTGGACTCAAAGGCTTCCAACGCATACAGATAACTTGCAATGCAGACATCCAGCATCTTGTTCAGATGTTCCACTCCAACCTCAGAGAAATCCACCTGCTTTTCCAGCAGTGATTCCGCGAACTCAGAAATGTTTTCGCAGTAATCACTGATACGTTCCATATCCGACACGATCTGGAGCATATGCGCCACCTCTTCATGCTCACGTTCATTGATCTGCAGAGTCGACAGCTTGATCGCATAGGATGTGATACCGGCACTTAACCGGTCTACCTTGCTTTCTTCTTCCTTCAGGAACGCAATCTGTTCTTCTTTTCGTTCGAACATAACTTTTCTTGCAACCTCCAGAGAATCCGCAACCACATGTCCCATTCGGACAAGCTCGGAAACGGTTGACTGAATCGCGATACCAGGGGTCTCCAGCATACGGTCATCCAGAAGGACTACACTTTCATCCTGTACCTCTTCTTCCACATGTCCGATCTTCTTGGCAAGCTTGATGATCCAGTCAGAAACCGGGAACAGCAGAACGGTTGTCACAATATTGAATACCGTATGCACCATACTGATCTGTGTCTGGGTGATATTTCCATGCGCCCATGCCGGATTCACAATACTCAGATATGCGATCGCAATAATACTGAAAATGATCGTTCCGATGATATTAAAGATCAGATGCATCAGCGCTGCGGTTTTCGCATTTTTCTTTGCACCCACACTGGACAGGATTGCAGTTACGCAGGTACCGATATTCTGTCCCATGATAATATAGATTGCTGCGCCAAACGGTACAAGACCTGCTGCTGCAAGGCTCTGCAGGATTCCGACCGATGCAGATGAGCTCTGGATGATCGCCGTAACGGCTGCACCCGCCACAATTCCAAGCAACGGATTGTGTCCCAGTGATACGAAAATATTGCAGAATGCTGCATTATCTTTCAGTGGTTCCACCGCTGAGGACATGGATGAAATCCCGACAAATAAAAGTCCGAAACCAACCACAATACTTGCGATATCTTTTGTCGAACGCCTCTTTCCGGTCAGCATAATGATCACACCGATCATGATCGCAACCGGTGCCAGATTGGACGGACTTAAAAATTTGGCCCATTCTACACTGGATACCAGCCATCCGGTAACTGTTGTACCGATGTTCGCACCCATGATAACTCCCATCGCCTGCTGAAGGTTCATGATACCGGCATTTACAAAACCGACTACCATGACGGTCGTCGCAGATGAGCTCTGGATCACTGCGGTAATGAACGCTCCAAGCAATACGCCGAAGAACTTATTCTTTGTAAGTGCTTCAAGCAATGACTTCATCCGGTTGCCGGCAGCATTCTCCAGCCCCTGTGCCATGATCTGCATTCCATAAATGAACATACCAAGGCCTCCGACAAACGGAATAATGATACTTGTGTACTTCATAGTCGTGTTATCTCCTCTTATGTACTTTTTCTTTTTCACTCTGATTCTTATTTTACAGGCCATTTACACAGCCACGATTTCATCTTAACATCATTTTTCTCTCTGTACAATAAATTTTCTTTCGTAGTTCTGACGAAAAATATTCCCATTACCCCTTCATCTTTGGTTCAAATATCCATGATGCAATGTACCCAAAAATCAATGCGCCGCTGATTCCTGCCGCACTTGCCTTGAATCCTCCAAGAAAAATTCCGATAAATCCTTCCTTGTCGACTGCCTCTTTTACCCCGTTCCATAAAGTATTTCCAAAACCGAGCAATGGCACGCTCACGCCTGCCCCCGCATACTCCTGCAGTGGTTTAAATATCTGTACAAAACCAAGAATACAGCCAAGTACCACCAGGCTTACCATGACTCTTCCCGGCATCATTTTCGTCCGGTCAAGCAGGATCTGCGCCAGTGCACAGATGAGTCCTCCTACCCAGAATGCATTGATATAGTCCATTTTCTTTCCTCCTTTAACAATGTTCCAGCACAATTCCATGTGCAATTCCCGGAACGCTTTCTCCTTCATTGAAGCTGACCGTCGACATCAGCGCCCCCGTTGGTACAAAAAGGATCCTTTTCCACTCCCCCGATATCAGCTGTGGCATAATATATGCTGCAAGAGTGATCGCCGCGCAGCCGCAGCCGCTTCCACCGGAATTGGTATGCTGTGTCTGCTGATCGAAGATCGTCATTCCGCAGTCCATATGATTTTCTTTGATATCCAGCCCTTTCTTACGAAGCAGGTCAAATAAAATCGATTGTCCCACATAGCCCAGGTCTCCGGTAATGATCCGGTCGTAATCCTTTTCACCCCTTCCAAAATCCATAAGATTCTGCAGAATCGTATCACACGCTGCCGGTGCCATACACGCTCCCATATTCTGTGAATCCTTCAGCCCATAATCCACAATTTTCCCAATCGTCACTCCACTGATCCGCACCCGGCTTTTCTTTTTTCCTACCAGAAAGGCTCCGCTTCCTGTCACTGTCCAAGTAGAAGAAAGTGGTCTCTGATTCGCATAGCCAAGTGGAAAACGGAATTCTTTTTCTGCACTTCCAAAATGACTCGATGTTGCAGCAAGCACCAGATCTCCATAGCCTGCCGCCACAGTCATTGCAGCAAGGGCAAGTGCCTCTCCGGATGTGGAACATGCGCCGAAAAGACCAAACACCGGAATCTGAAGTTCTTCCGCCCCCATCGATGTAGCAATTCCCTGTCTTAAAAGATCACCGCCAAAGAGATAGCGTACCTCCTCCGGTTGTACTCCCGCATTTTTCAATGCCAGCTTACACGCAAGCTTCTGCATTGTTCCTTCTGCAAGCTCCCAGGTTTTCTCTCCGAAAAGGTCATCCTCCGATGCAATATCAAAATATTTTCCAAGTGGCCCTTCTCCTTCTTTTTTTCCGGCAACCGATCCGGCGCTTACCAGATACGGACTTTCCGAAAATGCAATACTCTGCGTTCCTTTCATCGCATTCATGTCCATCCCTCCTTGCTCACACAATTCCGATCAGCGTCCCAATCCAATAGAGCAGTCCCAGAACCCAGCTGGTGAAAACTCCGTACAGGATCACAGGTCCTGCGATCGTAAATATCTTGCAGCCAATTCCGAAAACCTGCCCCTCTTTTTTGTATTCAATTGCCGGCGCCGCAACGGAATTGGCAAATCCGGTGATCGGCACCAGTGCTCCCGCTCCTCCCCAGTTCGCGATCTTCGGATAGATTCCAAATCCGGTCAGCACCACACTTGCCAGGATCAGAATCAGTGAACACCAGCTTGCAGAAATATCCTTTGACATTCCCGCCTTTTCGCACGCATTTAAGATCGTCTGTCCAATCGTACAGATGATCCCGCCGGTCACGAATGCTTTTGCCATCGCAGGTCCAGGCTTCCTGACCGGTGTTTTCTCTTTTACATATGTTTCATACTCTTTTTCTTTCTCTTGTTGCTTCATTTTCTCCTCCAGTTACCATCTTTTATAGAAAAACAGAAGTGCTCCAAGGCTTTTCCCAAGCGCCATCCCAAAAATCAGCCATGGCACACATTTCAGAATTTTGATCCTCCGGATAAAAATCGGAAAAATATTCAGGATTTCCGCAAGTGCCATTGACCAGCAACCAACAAAAATTCCGGAAAAAAGTCCAAACACCGGAACGATCCATTTGCCGCCAGGCATCGCGAGCCCGTATACCCAGAAAATATTTCCAAGGATCCCACCTGCCATAATGCAGTTTTCATACAGCATGACATGCTTCCCGGTATGTGTCCGGTCTGCAAAATCTGACACTACGCCAAGTCCGATAATAAATGAAAACAGTCCTGCCGCGACTGCAAATCCGGATGCAAGACCAACCACCGCCACCAGAATCTGCCTAATCCACATCGACTTCTTTTTCCTTTCTCGCATAAGCTTCGATCAAAGTTTCCTGAATATCATTTTCATACAAACGCATTTCCACTTCCATCGGCGTCGGATCTGCTGTAAATTTCTTTCTTCCTAAATGATTGAAGAAAATCAGGATCCCTACGATCAGCCCGATGCAGTAAGTCAGCTCTATCAGGGTAAATCCATTCGATTCTTCTCCGGTAAGAAGCAGATAAATCCGGGAAAACATCTTTGTCACCGACACATCATTGTTAAATGCCATGATGGAAAATGCTGCTCCGATAAATGTGATTCCCGCAACTACAACCACTTTAATTCCCTGCCAGATAGCATTTCGTTTTTTCTCCCCTTCATAGGTAATGATCAGGTCACTTTCTCCTTCGTTCTGAATCTGTAGTCCGGGAATTTCCCGATGGATACATTCTATGATTTTCAGAACAGACACCACATATCTGTGCTGTTCTTTTTTCGGGATTTTCAGGATCCGCAGTGGTTTAATCCTGTTCATGATGGAAGAATTGCTGCATTCCATTGTCAGGATATCTCCCAATGTCACATTTGGTTCTTTCACCTCGGTATTCTTTTCCCCTTTGATATAAAGTATTTCATTTCCCGAAGACATCTGTATCCGTCCTTTCTTTTACCGGTAGCGCCTGCCAGATCAGCGTTCCTTCACTTACCTGGTCTGTCCCCCGGACGTCATTATAATAGTAGATCATTCCGATCAGAACAGCTGTCAGCAGGGCACAAAGAACACAGCCCCAGATATATTTTTTTCTTCTTTCCAATCGCATCCGCCTCCTTTGTGATCTGTTTCAGATAGGAAATAGTATCCCTGTTTTTCCAGAAAACATACATCCTTTTATTCTTTTGCGTGTTCCCGCATGGTTTTCAGGATCTTTTTCTCCATCCGCGATACCTGCACCTGGGAAATTCCAAGCTCTTCGCCGATTTCTGTCTGCGTCTTATCTGCAAAATAGCGCAGATACAGAAGCTTTCTCTCGTCTTTTTTTAATTCTTTTATCAGCTCTGTAAGCAGAAGATGATCCAGGATCTTTTCTTCTGCACCGCCTGTATCTGCAATCTTTTCCAGCAGCATTACTTCATTTCCATCTTTCATACCGACCGGTCTGTGAAGCGATTCCACTTCTCCTGCTGCCTCCATCGCCATCACCAGCTCCTCTTTTTCCACACCCGTTTCTTCCGCAATTTCTTCCAGCAGCGGTTCTCTTCCAAGCTTTTCCGTGAGCGCCTCCTTTGCCTGATATGCTTTATATGCAATCTCTTTTAAGGAACGGCTGACCTTCAACATCCCGTCATCACGCAGGAAACGCTTTATTTCTCCTGTGATCATCGGAACTGCATAGGTAGAAAATTTCACATCATAGCCCAGATCAAACTTATCGATCGCTTTTAAAAGCCCGATGCTTCCGATCTGAAATAAATCCTCTGCCTCTGTGCCCCGTCCGTAAAATCTTTTCACCACACACCAGATCAGACCGGTGTTTTCCTCCACAAGCTGTGCCCTCGCATTTTCATCCCCTTCGTGAGCCCGTCTGATCAATGCGATTGTGTGGTCCATACAGCTTCCTTCTTTTCCCCTCCTGTCGTTTTCTTCATCCAAACCGTAGTCCCTTTTCCAGGCACAGATTCCACCTGTACTTCATCCATAAATGCCTCCATAAATGCAAATCCCATCCCGGACCGATCCATATCCGACCTGGTCGTATAGAGTGGCTCCATCGCCTGCTCCACGTTTTCGATACCGATGCCCTGATCCTTCACTGTGACCAGAATGGTCTTCTTATCTTTTTCAATCCCGCACCAGACCGTGATCTTTCCGGACGTCCGGCCCTCATATCCATGAATAATGCTGTTCGTCACTGCTTCGGAGACCGCTGTCTTCACGTCTGCCACTTCCTCCAGAACCGGATCCATCTGCGTCATAAACGCAGCCACTGCCACCCTTGCAAATCCCTCATTCTCCGATCTGCTGTCAAAAACTACTTCCATCTCGTTAAAATATTCCATTACATCATTCCCTCCTCATAAATCTGTATGATCTTCGTCACGCCGGACATATTCAGAATCTGCCGCATCCGTTCACTTGTATGTATCGCCCATACTTCCCCGCCAAGAAGAAAGATATGCCGGTACCGTCCCATGATCACTCCAATCCCGGAACTGTCCATAAAATTCGTTCTTCCAAAATCAAAGATCACATATTTGATATGTTGCTCCTCGATCACCTTATCCGCCTCCCGTTTGATCTCCTCCGCATTGTGATGATCCACCTCCGCCGGAAGAAAAATCGTAAGACAATTTTCTTTGATCTGATACTGCATTTTTGCTTAAACCCCTTTCTGTCTTTTTTATTTATACAAATACGCCAATAGCCTTGATGGATTTATAAAAAGAGTGCGCATTTACAGCACGTAGTGCTTTTTGTTTTATAGGAAGTTCCTTCGGAATTTCCTATAAAACAAAAAGAGAAAGTAACGCCTTTTTTCGCTACTTTCTCTTTTGTGCCTTTTATATTTTATTGTCCCTGGGTGCCTGTTCCACCGGAAGTATTCTCCGAAGTTCCATCTGATCCCATTGCATCCAGTGCGCTCTGTGCCGAATATGCTGCCTGTGTTCCCGGATAATCGGTCGCTGCTTTTTCGTAATTGCTCTTTGCATTGTCCTTATCACCTTTACCGGCATACGCGTCTCCAAGAAGCTTGTACACACCACCATCACTATAAGAGTCATCCATCTTCTGGATCTTTTCAAGATCCGAAATGGCATCATCATAATTTCCACTCTGCACTTCATACTGCGCGGTCGAATACAGGCTCACACATACTCGCGGGAACACGGAACCGGAGATCGAATCGTAGATTTTCTGTCCCTCTTCTCCCAACGAATCCCTGTTCAGTCCAAGCAACGTATCTGCCATATCCGCATTGCTCGTTGTTCCGCCATAATACTGCTGATATACCTTGATCAGGGCATCATAGCTGTCCTGTGTGGATGCGGCGGTCTGCTTTGCCGATTCTACCTCATCACTGCTGTTACGGTATCCCTCCAGTTCATCCTTAAGCGTCTGGATCTGTGTCTTCTGTGAAGCTATCTGCTCGCTTAGTGCAATGACATTCCGGTTTTTTGTAGACGACTTTGTCTGGTTTACCGCCGGAGCGATCAGGAACCACACCACTGCCGCTCCAACCACCATACCGATCAGAATATTGACAACTGTCATCACTGCCGCATTATCTCGCAGTGTTGCTGCAGGCTGGATGATCGTCTCATTTCCCAGATTGTATGTGACAACCGACTGTCTGCCATGCTTTTCCTCTTTAATATGTGCAACCTGCCGATTCCGCTGACGGTTCAGCTCATGCATATACCGGAGCGTAATATCATTCGTCACATCCAGCTTGAGTGCCGTCTTCAGGCTCTGTCTTGCTTTGGAATACTGTCCGGAATGCATATAAAGAAGTGCCAGAAGCTGATATGCCTTCAGGAAAGACGGATGTGCCACAACCACCTTTTTCAGCTGGATGATCGCAAGATCTTCTCCATTCTGTCTACAGTATCCAAGACACTGGTTGTATTTGTGAACTGCCTGATTCACCTTCTCCAGCTCACTTGGATTATCCTGAACCTTACTGATATAGTAGCTGGCAATATTCTCTGAAGCCCTGAAGTTTTTACTGATGATCCACTCTACAAGAGCCTCCGCTACTTCTCCACGTCCATAATAGACAAGTCCGAGAAGATTCCTCGCTGTGATATTTTCTCTGTTAAACTGCAAACTTCTTTTTAACGACACAATTGCCCCGGACAGATCCCGGATCTGCGCTTTCTTCAGTCCATCATTGTACCAGTAGTTCGACTGGTACTCGAGTTTCTGCTTATAGTCCATCAAAATCTCCCCTATTTTTTCTGATCCATCATCTCTCTTAAGATATCTGTCATATCAGACAGATCCTCCTGATATACTGCATTCTCGATATCTTCTACTTCCAGACTTGGTTTGAACTTCTTAAGTTCTTCTTCAAAATTAAGCATCTTGTCCTCCTATCAGTTCTTTTAACTCCCCTATCAGATAGAGCGACCCCAGACAGTAAAGTTTCCCTTCGCTGCCCTTTTCATTCAGTGCACGTGTAAATGCATCAGCAAGCGTGTCCTCCCGATAGACCGGTCTGTCTGTATACTTCCGGAACAACGCGGCAAGTGTATCTGCCTGCGCTCCCCTTTTATTATCTACTTTGGCAATGACATAATCATCTGCTTTCGATTCTCTGCATAAAAGCTCGATCATATGACTATAATCCTTATCTGCAACGGCTGAAAAAAGGATTATCAGTGGATGGATTTCCCCTTCCACCTCTCTTTGCAGCCGGATACTCTTTGTAAATTCACGGATTGCCGCAAGATTATGCGCCCCGTCAAAGATAACTCCGGGAAGAACCTCTTCCATTCTTCCCTGCCATTTAACAGATGCAACCACCTTCTGCCATTTGCAGATTTCTGCCTTTTCGCCAAATGTATATCTCATCGCCCGGATTGCAAGTGCTGCGTTCATCACCTGATAGATTCCGGTGCTAGCCACCTGCCATACGGTATTATTATCATACTCATCCAAAATAGAAAAAGCAATATGTTTGTCTGTAATTTCTCGAATTTTCAACGCATCTTTTTCCATTTTATACCACGGTGCTTCTACATTTTCGGCAGTTTCTTCTATAACCCGACTACTTCTTTCATCAGAGCCGTCAAAAAATACCGGTACGCCTTTTTTGATGATTCCGGCTTTTTCTCCCGCGATCTTTTCAATCGTATCTCCAAGGATCTCTGTGTGATCCAGTCCGATCGATGTGATCACGCTCAGGAACGGATGCTCGAAGGAATTAGTCGCATCCAGCCTTCCGCCAAGTCCTGTCTCCAGTACAATATACTCTGCATCATTCTCTTCAAATGCAAGCATACCCATTCCATACAGGAATTCAAAATAAGAAGGATGTTCCATCCCTTCCTTTTCCAGTTCTTCTGCCACCTGCCGCACCTTTGCAAAAATCCGGCAGAAGGTATCATCGTCAATATCTTTTCCATTGATCCGGATCCGCTCGTTGAGCTTCACCAGATGTGGTGATGTAAAAAATCCGACACGCTTTCCCTCAAAAAGAAGAATCGCCTGCATATATGCGCAGACGCTTCCCTTTCCGTTCGTCCCTGCCACATGAAGAACCTTTCTTCCCTGGCAGGGATTCCCCAATCTTCTCATAAATTCACGGGTATGCAAAAGCGTATGCTTCTTTGTAAATTTTGGTATGTCCTCTATATATCGGACTACTTCTTCATACTTCACAATCTTTCCCGTCTTTCTTAAGCGGAACTCTACTGCTGCCCGCTCTTTTCTTCTTTATTATTCTGATCCTGCTGTTCTCCGGACTGTCCGGCATTTTCTGTCTTCTGCTGATCGCCGTCCATCTTTGCAGAATTCTTCTGTTCTTTTACTTCATCTGTATATTCCAGGATTTTTCCATCCATGTAAATATATTCTCTTGAAGTCCTGAAGATGGTATTGCTTGATCCGACCTGGCTGACCGTAATGATGTCTCCATCCTTCAACTTACTGTCCGGAAGTTCGATCCTTGTATTATTGAGGAAAGTAGATTCCTGCTTTTCATCATTGATGTAAACCTTGCTCCATTTAGTAAAGTTTGTTCCGTAGAGGCTGTAGGTCTCATCCAGATTTTCTACAAGATCCGTGAGCGTAACCTCCTTGATCCCCATCTGCATATGGCCTTCTGTGATCGGCGGCTTACCATTGTATACATACTGGTCTCCATACAGAATATCATACTGTAACAGCTCCAGATCCTTCAGATAATCCTTTGTCTGGCGTCTCTGCTGGTGATAGTTGAATACCGTACCGGAATGTAATCCCAGGCGGTCCATCACATCCGCCATGATCTGGTAGGACGGAATGTTCCGGTCCTCTTTCTGAAGTCCAAGATTGTCCCAGATCACATAATTTGTATTGTACAGATAACGGTTCTTCATATCCTTTGCTTCCAGTCCCATTGTCGGCAGATGGTCACCATAGAATACGACCACAGTCGGCTCACCGCGTTCTTCCATCATTTTTACCAGATTACCGGCAAACTGATCCATCTCATATACCTGGTTCACATAGTATTCCCAGGCATTGTTCTTCTCTTCTGTCGGTGCTCCTGTTACGGTGATCTTCGGGTTCTCAATCACCTTTTCTGTCGGATAATTTCCATGTCCCTGTACACTGACTGTAAATACAAAATCCTCCTGCTCGGTAGAGTCCAGAGCGTCTTTGATGTGCGTCAGAAGAATATCATCCTTCGACCATCCATTCTCTGTTGTCTGGAGAATATTCATAAACTCTTTACTTGTAAAGCTGTCAAAACCAATATTGTTAAATACCTTCGCACGGCTGTAGAAATTACCACCGTTGTTGTGAATCGCATGGGTTCCGTAACCGAATGCAGAAAATGCAGTTGCTGCACTTTCACATACCTGATTCTTAAGCTTTGTCTTATAAGGATACTCGCCCGGTCCGAAATAACGCAGGTTCATACCTGTCAGCACTTCAAATTCTGTATTGGCTGTTCCGGCTCCTACCGAAGGAACCTTAAAATATCCGGAAGAATAATTTTCAAACATCTTGCGCAGATTCGGAATCGGATCCTCTGACATCTGCAGATCCTCATATTCAATAGGATCAAAGAAAGATTCCAGCTGTACAAACAAGACATTCGGTCTCACACCATTGTCGGATGTGCTCTCTGTCATCTCTCTATTATCCGTGATCTTCTCGATCGTGTCTTTGTTATAATCATTCGGTTCTGAAATACCTGTATTAAAAAGGCTGGCCGAGAAACAATACGGAAGTCCGTAATCCTGATAAGCAAATGCGATATTTCCAAAGTAAGTAGAAATAATCCTCTTATCTACAGCAACATTTGTCAGTACAGAATATCCAAAAAACGCTGCAACAACAATAATCAGCATCGGGATCCTGTGCATCTTTCCTTCATACTGTCCGGCACGTCTCCACATGGCAACCAGCCAGATGAGCAGTGCCGGAACACCAATTCCCATCATCACAAGCTCTGCCACCGAGAAATAGTTTGTAAACAGTGACAGTCCTTCTGTAAATGTCTTTAGATCCTGTGCATTAAACGGCGTAACACGCTTTGCCAGCATCACTCCGTTGACAACACCCAGAAAGAGCCACAATGCACTGATGATCAGTCGTGTAAACACCCGGCGCCGCACCAGATAAGCGATTAAAAGTGTAACGAAAATCATTCCGGCATTGTACAAAAATACCAGCGGTGTTCCTGTCATATACTGCCAAGCTGCAATTGCAGAATGTCTGGACAGTGCTTCAATGATAAAGTTAATGATACAAGCCCACAGTGCCTGAAGCGGCAAAGAGAACCGGTTCATTATCTTATAGTACGGTGCCATCTTTTTTGCGAATTTGCTGTTTCGCCGCTTTTCAAGAATCTGCTGTCTTCGCTCATGCTGCTTTTTTAAATGCGCCTTTATATCTCCTGGCTTCATATTCTTCAGCTTCTGCCATTTTCCTTTCAGATCCGGTTTTTTCCACTGAATCTTTTTAAAATGAATTTCCTTCATCGTCTTTTAACCCCTTACGTGTTTCTGTACCGTCAGGCGCAGTTTATGCTGCGCCTGACGGTATATCCGGCTAAAAAAGAATATGCCTTAGTACTTTCCTGCAGTGATTATCTTCCTGCCTTTAAAGCCTCCAGACGTTCTTTCACCTGTTCCATCATCTGTGTATACTTTTCAAGCTTTGCTTTTTCTTCATCAACCTTTGCCTGTGGTGCTTTGCTGACGAATTTTTCATTTGAAAGCATTCCCTTTGCACGGTTGATTTCTTTTGTAAGCTTTTCTTCTTCTTTTGTCAGACGCTCGATTTCCTGTTCGAAGTCAATCAGCTCTTCCAGTGGTACATATACAGAAGCATCCGGTACTACGATCGATACGGCATCATCCGCAATACCTGCCTTATCAGCCTGGACAGCAAGTTCAGAAGCACTCATAAGCGGGCATGCGCATGTTGTCAGCTCTTCGAATCCTTCACAGAGCTTCTCATCTTCGCATACTACATAAACCTTTGCTTTACGGCTCGGCGGTACATTCATTTCTGCCCGCGCATTTCTGACACCACGGATAACTTCTTTCATATGATCTGTTATATTTTCAGCGTCTGCATAGCACCAGTCTTCGCTAAACTGCGGCCAGTCTGACATCATCAGAGATTTTTCCTCCGGTACCAGTGCGCTGTAGATTTCTTCTGTTACAAATGGCATAAATGGATGTAACATCTTCAGTGCATTACCAAGAACCGTCTTCAGTGTCCAAAGTGCTGCATTGGCGCTCTTATAATTTTCATCAGAATGGTAGATCCTGTATTTTACAAGCTCGATGTACCAGTCACAGAATTCATCCCAGATAAAGTCATATACTTTCTGTACTGCAATACCCAGTTCAAATTTATCCATGTTCTCAGTTACATCTTTTGCAAGTGTATTTACCTTGGATAAAATCCATTTATCGGTTACTTCAAAGTCTGCCTCATCCGGTTTGGAAATTACCTTATCTTCCATGTTCATCATGATAAATCTGGATGCATTCCATACCTTATTGGCAAAGTTACGGCTGGATTCTACACGTTCGTTGTAGAAACGCATATCATTTCCTGGTGCATTTCCTGTGATCAGAGTCAGACGGAGTGCATCTGCACCGTACTCATCAATGACCTCCAGCGGATCGATACCATTTCCAAGAGATTTACTCATCTTACGTCCCTGGGAATCCCTTACCAGTCCATGGATCAGAACAGTATGGAACGGTGCTTTTCCAGTATGTGCATATCCGGAGAATACCATACGGATTACCCAGAAGAAAATAATATCATAACCAGTTACCAGTACATCTGTCGGATAGAAATACTTGAAGTCCTCTGTCTCTTCCGGCCATCCAAGTGTTGAGAACGGCCACAGTGCTGAACTGAACCAGGTATCCAGTGTATCTTCATCCTGTGTCAGATGTGTGCATCCGCAATGCGGGCATTTTTCCGGCATCTCACGTGCAACAACCACTTCTCCACATTCATCACAATAGTAGGCCGGAATTCTGTGTCCCCACCAGATCTGACGTGAAATACACCAGTCACGGATATTTTCCAGCCAGTTCAGGTAGATCTTACCAAAACGTTCCGGTACGAATTTTAATTCGCCGGTCTTGATCGCATTGATCGCCGGTTTGGCAAGCTCATCCATCTTAACAAACCACTGTGGTTTAATCATCGGTTCAACGGTTGTCTTACATCTGTCATGTGTTCCAACGTTGTGTACATGTTCTTCGATGCTTACAAGGTATCCTTCTTTTTCCAGATCTTCTACGATTGCTTTTCTTGCTTCGTAGCGATCCATTCCGGAATATCTTCCGTATCCTTCTACGATGGTAGCATCATCGTTCAGGATGTTGATTTCCGGAAGATTATGTCTCTTTCCTACTTCAAAGTCATTCGGGTCATGTGCCGGTGTGATCTTAACCGCACCTGTTCCGAATTCTTTATCAACATAAGCGTCTGCCACGATCGGGATTTCTCTTCCAACTAACGGAAGGATGACATTCTTTCCTACGATATCTTTGTACCTGTCATCGTCCGGATGTACGGCGATCGCTGTATCTCCAAGCAGAGTTTCCGGACGTGTAGTTGCGATCTCAAGGAAACGTTCTGTTCCTACGATCGGGTACTTGATGTGCCAGAAATGTCCTGCCTGTTCCTCATGCTCAACTTCTGCGTCAGAAAGGGAAGTCTTACATACCGGACACCAGTTGATGATTCTGGAACCTTTGTAGATAAATCCTTTTTCGTGAAGACGAATGAATACTTCTTTGACCGCATTCGAGCATCCTTCATCCATGGTGAAACGTTCTCTGTCCCAGTCACAGGATACACCAAGCTTTTTCAGCTGACCTTCGATGGTTCCTGCGTACTCTTCTTTCCACTGCCAGGTTCTCTTAAGGAATCCTTCTCTTCCGAGTTCTTTCTTATCAATTCCCTCTGCCTTTAACTGGTTTGTAACCTTTACTTCTGTTGAAATTGCAGCGTGGTCTGTTCCCGGGATCCACAGTGCATTATATCCCTGCATTCTCTTGTAACGGATCAGGATATCCTGAAGTGTATTATCGAGAGCATGTCCCATATGCAGCTTACCGGTGATATTCGGTGGCGGCATTACCGTTGTAAATGGTTTCTTACTTCTGTCAACTTCAGCGTGAAAATACTTTTCTTCACACCATTTTTCATAAAGTTTCGCTTCAATCTCTTTCGGATTGTAGGTCTTTTCAAGATTCTTACTCATTGTTTCCTCCTCTTATAAGTCCACCGCGCACTTTTGCTCTCTCTCTAAAGAATAAAAAAAGCCCTTTACAATATGTAAAGGGCGTGTATAAACGCGGTACCACCTTTGTTCCACGAAATAAATCCATCTCGTATCTCTCACAGTTCTATAACGGAAACCACCCCGTGATATCCTACTCGCCCTTTTTCAGATACCCGGCTCCAAAGCTACCTTCTGCAACCACTTCCCGTAAACCGTCTCTCAGCCTGTGAACGGTTTTCTCTTCTTCGGACCAGTCTGCATACTCCTCTTTCTCATTGCCTTTTCCCATAACTATTGATAATCATAGTATTCAAAGTCCGATTTGTCAAGAAGTTCATGAAATCTTTAGAACTTCTTAAAGATTAAATTTTTCACTTAACTCAAAAAAGGCGAAATCCCTCTGAATAAGAAAGATCCCGCCCTAAATTCCTAAGCCTCGTCAATCGCTTTTCCGATATCGTGGCGCATATATTTGTTATCAAATTTAACCCATTCGGTTGCTTTGTAAGCATTGGCACGGGCCTCTTTGAGCGTTGCTCCTTTGGCTGTCACACCGAGGACACGTCCTCCGTTTGTCACGATCTGGTCTCCGTCGAATTTGGTTCCGGCATGGAAGCAATAGTATCCTTCATGTTTCTTGAACTCGTCAAGACCTGTGATCGGAAGTCCTTTTTCATAAGCGACCGGATAACCGTCAGATGCAAGTACCACACAGACTGCTGCATTGTCTTCAAACTGAAGATCTACCTGATCCAGTGTTCCGTCGATACAGGCTTCGATCACATCGATCAGATCATTCTTCATACGCGGAAGAACAACCTGTGCCTCAGGATCTCCGAATCTGGCATTGTATTCCAGAACCTTCGGTCCGTCTTCGGTAAGCATCAGTCCGAAGAAGATGATCCCCTTGAACTCTCTTCCCTCTGCTGCCATTGCATCTACCGTCTTCTGGTACACATATTTCCGGCAGAATTCGTCAACTTCTTTTGTATAGAAAGGACTCGGTGAGAAAGTTCCCATACCACCGGTATTCAATCCCTGATCTCCGTCTTTTGCTCTCTTGTGATCCTGCGCGCTTGTCATAGTCTTGATGGTCTTTCCATCTACAAAGGAAAGAACAGAAACCTCACGTCCTGTCATGAATTCTTCTACAACCATGGTATTACCGGATGCACCGAATTTCTTGTCCAGCATGATCTCTTTCACGCCGGCTTTTGCTTCTTCCAACGTATTACAGATCAGTACACCTTTTCCAAGTGCCAGACCATCTGCCTTCAGAACGATCGGAAATTTGGCTGTCTCCAGATAAGCCAGCGCTTCGTCTGCATTGTCAAAGTTCTCATATGCTGCGGTCGGGATGTCATATTTTTTCATCAGATCTTTTGAAAATGCCTTGCTTCCCTCCAGGATTGCTGCATTTTTTCTTGGTCCGAATGCGCGGATCCCAGCTTTTTCAAATTCATCTATAAGACCGCCAACCAGCGGATCATCCATTCCTACGATTGCCAGATCGATCTCTTTTTCCTTTGCAAATGTAACCAGCTTGTCAAATTCCATCGCACCAATCGGTACACATTCTGCAAGCTCTGCAATCCCGGCATTTCCCGGTGCACAGTACATCTTCTCTACCTTGCTGCTCTTTGCTACACAATATGCAATTGCGTGTTCTCTTCCGCCACCGCCTACGATCAATACTTTCATTGGTGCTCCTCCTTCTCTAACGGGCAATTGACACTCTGCCATCTTTTACTGTTACTTTTCCATTTGCGATCAGGTCGATCGCATGTGGAAGGATCTTCCACTCCGCCTGCTCCATCACACGTCTCTGCAGAACCTCCGGTGTATCGCCTTCTTCTACTTCAACAGCCTTCTGGAGAATGATCGGACCGGTATCCGTTCCTTCGTCTACAAAATGTACGGTTGCTCCAACCACCTTTACCCCTCTGGCAAGTGCTGCCTCATGAACCTTCAGTCCATAATATCCCGTTCCGCAGAACGACGGAATCAGAGATGGATGGATATTGATGATCTTATTCCGGTATCTGCTGATCATTTCTTCCGGGATCACAACCAAAAATCCCGCCAGAACGATAAGATCCGGTTTCAGTTCGTCTACCTTTTCAAGAAAAACTTTGTTAAACTCTTCTCTTGTCTCAAAATCCTTCGGCGAAACGCACTGTGCCGGGATCTGATGATTCCCGGCTCTTGTGAGTGCATATGCGTTCTTATTATTGCTGATGACACCGACCAGCTCTGTATTGGTGATCGTGCCATTTTCCACTGCATCAATGATTGCCTGCAGATTGGTTCCGCCTCCGGATACAAGTACAGCAACTCTTAACATAAAGTAACTCCTTTTTCTCCTGCTTCTACATAACCAACCACAAATGCTTCATCTCCAGCTTCTTTCATTGCCTTAATTGTAGCATCTACATCCTTTTCATCGACAGCGACAACCATACCGATACCCATATTGAAGGTATTGTACATCATCTCTTCTGCAATGTTGCCAGTCTTTGCAATCAGGTTGAAGATTGCAGGGATTTCATAGCTGTCCTTCTTTACCACTGCACGGATTCCTTCCGGAAGCATTCTCGGAATATTTTCA
Organism: Coprococcus sp. AM97-35; assembly: GCF_027697525.1. NCBI lineage: Bacteria > Bacillati > Bacillota > Clostridia > Lachnospirales > Lachnospiraceae > Coprococcus > Coprococcus sp. AM97-35. The sequence continues at coordinate 47,054 of NZ_JAQESL010000003.1, forward strand.
TAGAATCCACCGCCTGTGATATGGCTGCATCCTTTGACTCTTACACCGGCTTCTTTTACGTTCTTCAGTGCTTTTACATAAATTCTGGTCGGAGCAAGAAGTGCTTCGCCAAGTGTCTTTCCTAATTCATCATAGTATGTATTTAAGGATTCTTCTGTAATGTCGAATACCTTACGAACCAGTGAAAATCCATTGCTGTGAACCCCTGTAGACGGCATTGCAACAAGTACATCACCTGGCTTAATATCAGAACCATCGATAATATCTTTCTTATCTACAACTCCGACTGCAAAACCTGCAAGGTCGTAATCATTCTCCGGCATCAGTCCCGGATGCTCTGCTGTCTCTCCACCTACAAGTGCACATCCTGACTGCTTGCAGCCCTCTGCCACACCGCTTACGATGGTAGCGATCTTTTCCGGGTAATTCTTGCCACAGGCAATATAATCCAGAAAGAATAACGGTTCTCCACCAGAGCATGCGATATCATTCACACACATGGCAACGGCATCAATACCGATCGTATCATGCTTGTCCATTACAAATGCAAGCTTCACCTTTGTTCCACATCCATCTGTTCCGGAAAGAAGTACTGGTTCTTCCATATTCTTGATTCCGCTTAGATCAAATGCACCTGCAAAACCGCCAAGTCCACCTAATACTTCCGGTCTCATGGTTTCTTTTACATGCTTTTTCATAAGTTCTACTGATTTATATCCTGCCTCGATATCTACGCCGGCTGTCTTATAATCCAACATTTTCTATATCCTCCTGGTATTTTCACTGACATCTGTATGCCTACATCTGCTTGATATATTCTTTGTGTCCGATTTTTTCAAGCTTTTCTGCTTTTTTCTGGACGGTTTCTTTCATTTCTGCAGTGTAATCCTTCAGTTTCTGAAGAAGCTCAGGATCTGAGGTTGCAAGAATCTTTGCAGCCAGAATTGCTGCGTTTGCTCCGCCGTCGATCGCAACTGTGGCAACCGGGATTCCAGGCGGCATCTGAACGATTGAATAGAGTGCGTCGACACCCTCCAGATTCTTCCCTGACATTGGGATTCCGATAACCGGCATCGGGAAGATTGCTGCACACATTCCAGGAAGATGTGCTGCCATACCTGCACCTGCAATAATTACTTTGAAGTCTTTTGCTTCTGCAGACTTCGCATATTCATAGAATACGTCAGGCTCACGGTGTGCCGAGATGATCGTCATCTCATAATCGATTCCAAACTTTTCCAGCATGTCAGCAGCTTTTCCCATTACTTTCATATCTGAGTCGCTGCCCATTACGATTCCAACTTTTGGCATAATGATCTCCTTTTCTTTTATCTATAAGTATTTTAATAAATAGCTAACCACTTATAAGTTATTTTACTAAGTCTGTTGCGGTATGTCAACCGTTACTTATCTGACCATTATTTAATTTTACTTATTGGTATTATTGAAAATCCATAACTAATACTAATTCAGAGGTTCATTGAGGATCTCTGTTCCCGGAAGAACAAACCGTCCATCACGGATAATTTCTGTCTCTGTTCCGTCTTTCGCCACTACAACAATGCTTCCCAGCTCATCATAAGGGATGGTGATATCGGTATGGCACTGGAAATATGCTTTCGACGGATCCTCTTTTCTCAAGATCGATATGCTGTTGTCTCTTGCAATAATCTCTTTTCCATCCGGATTGTAAACCTTTACATCCTCTGCCCAGCTATAGCAGGTATCCCCTACTGCAAAATGCGGTCCCGTCTTTTCAGCGATCAGAATCGTATATTTATCTGCAATATCATATTTCTTCGCAACCGCATAAGCTGTGGTATTGGTTCCGATCGCAAACTCGCCAATCGGAAGTGTCTGATGATTGTGCAGAATGTTATCGAAAATATATTTTTTATTTTCTTCTTCTGAATCAAAATTGGTGCAGGTATACTCTGTGATCTTTCCTTCTTTAAAACTGATCTTCAGATTGTAATACGGAAGTCCGTGAAGGAATACCTTGCTCACAAAAAGGGTACCTTCTGTTCCTTCCAGTACCGGGGAAGTGAACACCTCACCTACCGGGATATTGACATCGGCAACACAGTTTTCAAAGATCGTCTCTTTTGCCGGATCGGCAAGCGGATGAAGCATCACTTTCAGATCCGTCTGGTTTTCGCCTGAGCCTGTTACTTTTACATACTCTCCTTTATCCAGTGCATCGATCATTGTCTGCTGCACCTTCTGGTAAAGCTTGTAATCCAGAGTATTGATCTTGATCGTTTCATCAAAGATCTCATGATACTGCTCTCCGATTTCCGGAACCGGCCAGGAAATGATCGTAAAACTTCTCTCATCTCCCGGAAGATATTCATTGGTCAGACGTCCGGCCCTTCCATTCATCGCAACCAGAAGTTCTTCCTGCTTTTCGCTTAATTTAACTGCCTCTGGTTTAGCCTGCGGAACAAAAGTCTTTTCTCCGAAAATGTCGATCACTGCCGGTCCTGCATAGCCTGCTGCAATCTCTTTATTCTGCTCGTAAGTGGTACGCATCACTTCCAGCTTTCGCTCTACATACTGTTTATCCATCACAAGCCCGATATCATCTCTGTGGTCATAGACATACTGCTTGTTGCCGGAAATATTGAAAAATCCGATCTGGCTGTTGCGTCCTCTTGTGATCACGCTGTGACTTGTCCGGAAAATACTCGGCTTTAATCCCATTTTGGCAAAATTCTCAATGGCTTTTTTTACGATCCGTTCAAATCCCATTGCATAGTAAATGTTGACTACAGATTTTTTTGACAGGTCTTTTCCGGTATTTACAAAACCAATCCTGTATCCTTCACTGAAGGTATCTGCCATCTTATCAATCTTCTCCTGTGAAAGTGAATTTAAGTATGCGGCTGTCTCTCTTTCATTTACCCCCACATATTCTCCCATACGGTAGAGATAACGCAGATCGGAAAGATCTTCATTCATGATCATATTCACAATGAAGCATCCTCTTTCCGGATCGATCTGGTCTTTGATGCGGTCTGCCGCAAATACATCGCAGTAATCACTTGCATACCAGTAAAAGATTTCCTTCAGGCTTTCCGGCTGCGGCTGCTTTTCTTCTTCAAATTTGTTGTAAATTTCAATCAAAAGCTCTGCTCCGATCACAACATACTCCATACGCTGTTCCTGAACATAAGAAATGCCTCCGCGGATCTCGGTGTAAACCGCAGACAAAAAGCTTCCCAGTTCTCCTCCCAGTACCAAAACCGCATAAGCCGGATTTGCATAAGATTTCTCATAGTTTGCTTCCAGTTCATCTGCATAAAGATCCTTCATCTCTTCCTGCAGCTCTTCTTCTGACATCTCTTTCTGCTTTCCGCTTTCCACATTCTGTTTCAGCTCATCAAGCTTTAAAATAAACCGAGCCACATGCTGGAAATACTCCCGATATGGCTCTGCTACTGTTTTTTCTTCTATTATTGCTTTCATTCTGTCAATTGCCAGATTATATCTTTCTTCCATTTATACACATCCTCTTATAAATACTAAGATCAGGGCAAGTAAAATAAGTCCGTTTACAACGATTCCGATCTTGCAGGTCAGATAATTTTTATCTCTTTCTTTAAATCCTTTTACACCCGTTACAATACCGATGCAGGCAAGAATCATATCGAAAACCCCAAAGCTTCCTACCATTGCTGCTGATTTCCCTTTATTCATAAATGCCATTACAATCAATCCCGCTATCACTGCCGTAACAAGTACTGCCATCACACAGGACCAGATTCCCTTGCGGGAATGCTTTCTTTTTATCTGACCATACTTCCGGCTTCTTTTATTTCTGTCTCTTTCACGTGCTCTTTTTTTATCTCTCCTGCTTCGCATCGTGCCATCTCCTTATCATATTACAAATCGCGAAGACGATATACCCAATCACACCGCCAAGGGTGTTGAGCAGCATATCATCCACATCAAAACTCCCCACTCTTGTTACCAGCTGAAAGCACTCCACAAAGAAGCTCACTCCAAAACTGTAGAAAAGGGTAAGAAAAAAGCTGCGATAACGGCTTGCCATCGGCATAAAAAATCCAAATGGCACGAAAATCAGGACATTTCCGAACAGATTTGCATAAGCTACCCATCCCAAAACATCTCGATACAGCCAAAATCTTTTTATTTCACAGAAAAGAACCAGGTTATAATGATATTCCCCGGTTCCTTCCCGTCCATACCAGTCAGAAAAAATCAGAAAGTAAAATAAAAATCCAATATACAGGACAAATAAAATCTTCCCAAGAACCCGAAGTCTTTTTCTGTTCTTTGCTTTCAACTTAAAGCGCCCTTCCTAAAATGTCAGTCCCTTTTTCGCACCAAGCAGCTTTCCACCGCTGACAAGCAAAATGATCCCGGTTGTCACACCAACAACAATAGAAATAATTCCGATCGCAATATTGGCACCGCCGGCAAGTCCCATCACCTTATATGTCTTTTCTGTCACTGTAACTCCTCCTTATTTTGCACCATACTGCTCATAGTATGCGTCGATTGCAGCCTTGATCTTGTCATCGATAACAATTTCACCATTGCATGGTTTGTTGTACAGATGCTCTACTACATCCTTCATGGTTACGATTGCATTAGTTTCAAATCCGTAAAGATCCTTTACTTCATCGAGTGCGCATTTCACACCGCCTTTTCCTACTTCCATACGGTCAAGGGATACCATCAGTCCAACAATTGTTACATCAGCGGCTCCTCTTACCTTCGGTACAGTCTCTTCCATGGATTTGCCGGATGTGGTAACATCTTCGATCATAACCACGCGGTCTCCGTCCTGAAGCTTGCTTCCGAGGAAGCTTCCCTTATCTGCTCCGTGATCTTTTTCTTCTTTACGGTCTGAGCAGTAACGGATCTCTTTTCCGTATAATTCACTGTAAGCGATCGCGGTTACAACTCCAAGCGGGATTCCTTTGTAAGCAGGTCCGAATAATACATCAAAATCATCCCCGTATTTGTCATGGATTGCTTTTGCGTAATATTCACCGAGTCTTTTGAGCTGTGATCCTGTCACATAAGCTCCTGCATTCATGAAGAAAGGGGACTTTCTTCCGCTTTTCAGTGTAAATTCTCCAAATTTAAGAACGTGGCTTTCTACCATAAAATCAATAAATTCCTGTTTGTAGCTTTCCATTTTATTTATCCTCCATCTCTTATATGTTCTTTATTTTACAATTCCAACCATATCTTTCACAGACTCAAAGCCATTCTTCTTCATGTAGGCTTCAATTCCATCGATTACTTCCATCGTCACTGCCGGATTGTGAAAGTTGGCTGTTCCTACGGATACGGCACTTGCTCCTGCAAGAAGGAACTCGATCGCATCTTCTGCGCAGGAAATACCGCCCATCCCGATGATTGGGATGTTCACTGCCTGTGCTACCTGATATACCATGCGGACAGCGATCGGTTTGACGATCGGTCCTGATACACCTCCGGTCTTATTTGCCACCGCAAATGTCTTACGATTGATATCAATCTTCATACCGGTCAGTGTATTGATCAGGGAAACTGCGTCCGCACCGCCTGCTTCTGCCGCTTTTGCTATCTCAGTAATATCGGTTACATTCGGTGTCAGCTTCATGATGATCGGCTGCTTTGCGATCTTCTTGATCTGTCCGGTCAGCTCTTCTACATGCTTTGCATCCTGTCCGAAAGCAAGGAATCCTGCATTGACATTTGGGCAGGAAATGTTGATTTCCATCATATCGATCGGTTCATCCGCAAGGCGTTCTACCACTTCAAGATACTCTTCCGGTGCATGTCCGCAGACATTCACAATGATCTTGGTATCATAGTTTTTCAGATACGGAATATCTCTTTTACAGAACAGATCGATTCCCGGATTCTGAAGTCCTATGGCGTTCATCATTCCGCCGTAAACCTCGGCTACACGCGGAGTCGGATTGCCCGGCCACGGTACATTTGCCACACCTTTTGTTGTCACAGCTCCAAGCTTGTTCAGATCTACAAATTCAGAAAACTCTTCTCCTGATCCGAAGGTTCCTGATGCCACTGTTACCGGATTCTTCCATTCTACTCCGGCAATATTTACACGCATATCCATTAGATTTCCACCTCCGTAGAAAGAAATACCGGTCCGTCTTTACAGATACGTTTGTTGTGCACATTGCTGTGCGCATCCTTTTCCTTTGACTTGCACACGCACGCAAGACAGGCACCGATTCCACATGCCATTCTCTCTTCCAGAGAAATATAGCATTCGATTCCGTTTGTTTCTGCATACTGTTTGATCGCACGAAGCATCGGAGTTGGTCCACAGGCATAGATCATATCTGCTTCCAGCGCATTCTCACGGATTGCATCCATGACATTTCCTTTTGTTCCGACACTGCCATCTTCGGTTGAAATATAAAGCTCTCCTGCCTGTTCAAATTCTTCTTTCAGGAAGGTATGTGCATCACGGTATCCAACCACAATCTGCTTTTTCTCACATTCCATCTGTTTTGCAAGCTCCAGGATCGGCGGCACACCGATTCCTCCTCCCATCAGAAATACCTTCTTTCCTTCGGCCTTCTCAAATGGGAATCCATTACCAAGTGGTCCGATCACCGGAATTGTATCTCCTGCCTTCATCTGTGAAAATTCTTCTGTTCCGGTTTTTTCCCCTGTTACACGGTAAACCACACGAAGTTTTCCACCTTCTTTATCGATCTCACAGATACTGATCGGGCGTGGAAGAAGCTTGCTTCCATCATTGGTATACATGGAAATAAACTGCCCCGGTCTTGCACTCCCTGCTGCTTCTGTCTGAATCCACATACTGAAGATTCCATCAGCAAGCTGCTCCTGCGATACAACCTTTGCCTGTTCTTTTTTCTTTGTAGTCATCTTCTATTCTCCTATAATCCGGATTTGCCGGTATGTCAGAAGCTTCTGTCACACCGGCTCATTCTTTTCTCTTATCTGTTCTCAAGCGCGCCTTTGATATCTGCTACCATGGCTTCTACTGCTGCACGGGATGCATCTCCAAAGTTCTCTGCACCGTATTTTGCATAAGCTTCCTGTTTATATGCTGCAATGATTCCTCTGGATGAGTTTACGATTGCTCCAAGTCCATCTTCATTGAAGAAATGAACCAGATCTTTTCCTTTTCCACCTTGTGCACCGTATCCCGGAACCAGAATGTAGGATTTCGGCATTACTTTACGAAGGACTTTTCCCATCTCCGGATAAGTAGCTCCCACAACTGCTCCGATGTAGCTATAATCATCACCCATGCAGTCTGCTCCCCACTCGGCAACCTTTTCTCCGACCAGTTCGTAAAGCGGACGACCATCGATCAGCCGATCCTGGAATTCTCCACTGGATGGATTGGATGTCTTAACAAGGATAAAAAGACCTTTCTTCTCTTCTTTACATACTTCGATAAATGGCTTTACTCCGTCAGATCCAAGATACGGATTCACAGTAGCGAAATCTTCATCGAACGGTACATAGGATTTGCTTCCTACCTGAACTCTTCCAAGATGTCCAACAGCATATGCTGCTGAAGTAGAACCGATATCACCTCTCTTGATATCTCCGATGACAACAAGTCCTTTTTCTTTACAGTAGTCTACCGTCTTCTTGAATGCCTGAAGTCCCGGAATTCCGAACTGTTCGTACATAGCGATCTGCGGTTTAACTGCCGGGATCAGATCATAAGTCTTATCCACGATCTCTTTGTTGAACTGCCAGATAGCTTCTGCTGCTCCTTCCAAAGTCTCGCCATACTCTGCAAATGCCTTTTTCTGTACCTGCTCTGGTACATAGGAAAGCATCGGATCCAGTCCGACAACGATAGGTGCTCCTGTTTTTTTAATGTTAGCGACTAATTTGTTAATCATCTTATTCCCTCCAGTTTTCTATTTATATTTTTGCTGTAACAGAAAGTATTGTCCTTTTGTTACCTGAAAAAAAATATTCTTTACTTATGATATCATATTAAAAACTAAAAGGGAATGCCGTTTTCGGCATTCCCTCCGGATTTCTGTTATTGATTGATTTTATTTCTCACCTGTTCCAATGCTGCATCAAGCTGATTATCTGCATTCGGATTATTCTCATCCCGCTGATATTCAACTTCTACGTCCGGCGTAATTCCTTTTTTGTGAATATTTCTTCCATTCGGAGTATAGTACTCAGCCATTGTCAGCTTCACACAGGTTCCGTCTCCAAGATCAAAAATCTGCTGAACGATTCCTTTTCCGTAAGTTGTTGTTCCCACGATCGATCCAAGTCCGTAGTCCTGGATCGCTCCTGCAAAAATCTCGGAAGCACTTGCACTGTTGCCGTCAACAACAACCGACATCGGCTTCGTAAACTGGTGTTCATCATCCGATGAGATCACCTCTTCGTGACCACTCTTGTCTTTTGTTGACACGATCGTACCTTTTGGCAACAGCAGATCCAGCATCTGTGTGACTGTCGCAAGATTACCTCCCGGATTAGCCCGAAGATCAACCACAAGTCCTTTCATCCCCTGGTCCTCCAGACTGCCGAGTGCACTCTTGAACTGGTCATAGGTCACACTGTCAAATTCCGTAACCCGAATATAACCGATCTGGTCATCCTTCATTTCAGACTTGACTGTCTCTACCTGGATTTTTCTCCGGGTAACCGTCATTGTCACTTCCTTCGCATCATCCCCACGCAGGACTGTGATATCAACAGTCGTATTCTCTACACCGCGGATCAGCTGTACAACATCGGAAAGATCCGTTCCACTTACGTCCTTATCTCCAACCTTATACAGAATATCATTTACCTGAATACCTGCTTCATTCGCCGGGCTGTTCTCATAAACCTGAACTGCAGTGATCACCTTAGTTTCCTGATTCTGCGAAAAAACAACTCCGATTCCCGAATACTCTCCCGAAGTTGATTCCTGCAGGGATCTGGTCTGTTCTTCATCATAATATACAGAATACGGATCTCCCAGTGCATTAATGTATCCACTGTAAAGTCCGTTCTCCAGATCTTCTTCTTTCAAATCATCTGTATAAAGATAATTTTCATCAATCAGCTTTTTCAGTTTATTCAGTTTTTTCTCTTCCTGCGCATTTACGACCTTTTCCTGACTGGTTCCAAGGTCTACACCTGCGACATTCATAATTCCAAGTGCCGCAGCACCTACCATAAACATGGCGAGGGCGCCTGCAAGCGCCCCCTTCCAAAAATTCTTTTTATTATTTTCCATCATTTACTCTTTCATACCTGTTATGTATTATCTTACAGATAGTTCAGTGGATTGACCGGTACACCACCTACATGAACTTCAAAGTGAAGATGTGGTCCTGTGGAAATTCCGGTCGTACCGACATTTCCGATCACCTGACCTCTTGCCACCGTCTGTCCCACGCTAACATTCATCGAACTCAGATGCTGATACCATGTCTGCATTCCATTACCGTGATTGATTACGATGTAATTTCCACGTGCACTATTGTACTGTGCGGTAATAACAGTTCCAGAATCAGCCGCATAAACTGCTGCTCCGTATCCTGCACCATAATCGATTCCGTCATGACCGGTTGTTGCACCTGCAGTCGGTGCCACACGTCCGCCAAAGCCACTGGTAATCGCTGCTCCCGGTACCGGATGTGTAAGTGATCCGGTTCCCGTTGCACTTGCATTGCTGCTTGTATTGCCTGAACTGCTTGTGCCTGCCGAAGCTGATGCCTGAGCTGCCGCCGCTGCCTGTGCAGCCTGAGCGGCTGCCGTTGCTTCTGCTTCTTTTCTGCGAGCTTCTGCCGCCTCTGCTTCTGCAATCAGCTGCTTCAGTTTGTCAGCATTACTACTGATCTCAGATGTCAGGTTATTGATCTGAATGTTCTTATCAGCAAGAAGCTTTTCTACATTTGCCTGTTCTCCCGCAAGTTCATCCTGCAGGCTTTCCAGCTCTGCATACTCTTTTTTAAGTGCATTTTCTCTGTTCTCGACATCTTTTCTTGTATCTTCGTATTCTACAAGAAGTTCACGGTCACATTTGGAAATCTTGTTGATGTATTCTGCTTTGTTCAGCAGATCTGCAATACTGTTAGCTTCCATCAGGATCTCCAGGAATTCATTGCTCCCGTTCTCATACATATACTTGATACGTAGCTTCATTGTCTGGTACTGGTCATCTTCGTTGGCTTTCGCAGTTACCAGCTCTGTCTCTGCATCATTGATCTCCGTCTCTTTTGCAGTCAGATCTGACTGTGTCTTCTCCATCTTTGATACAATGGAATCCAGTTCAGAAGAAAGTTCCGACTTCTCCGCCTCAGCCGTATTCTTCTGCTGTTCCAGCTCCTGCTGCTTCTTTTTCGCATCCGAAATATTATCAGCCTGTGCCGGAATTACCATACTGAAGCAAAGCGTAAACGCCAGTAACGCCCCAAGTATCTTTTTCCCTCTTATCATATTCGTCTCCCTTAAATATTATGCGACTAGACTCTTAAGTGCTTTCTAATCGTAAAGAAACTTCCCACAAAACCAATTCCGATTCCCAGTAAAAGTCCGACCGGAAGCAGTGTCTTGTATACCTGCCCCACCGGAAGGAAATCCAGAATATTATTCAGCAGACTGAATTTTGTAAGAATATAAGTAATTGCTTTGTTATAAAGTACATAAAGGATACCAAGCGGAATCGCCGCACCGACAAGACCGATCAGGATACCTTCAATGATGAACGGTGCCCGTACAAAACCATCCTTCGCACCGATATATTTCATGATTGCAATCTCTTCCCTTCGGACAGTAATACCCATTGTGACCGTATTGCTGATCAGGAAAATGGATACTGCCAGAAGAATCGCGATGATAACAACCGATACATACCATACCAGCTTGTTCACGCTGTTCAGTGTATTGGCTACGGTATCTGATTTGTTAACCTTACGAACCCCGTCAAGGCTTTCTGCAAAGGAAACCAGCTTCTTCTGTGAAGCCACATCTGTCATATATACTTCATAGTTGTCAGATCCTGCCAGAGGGTTATCATTTTTAAATCCTTCTGCAAGGTCACTTGATTCGCCAAAATACTGATCTTTAAATGTCTCCCATGCTTCGTCCGCAGACACATACTTGATCTCTTTTACACCATCCTGCTTTTTAAGCTGTGCGCCAATATTATCAATCTGCTCCTGCGTTGCATCATCATTAAAAAATACAGTGATTGCCACACCTTCTTCTGCTTTGTGTACAATATACTGAAAGTTCATAATAATTGAGAAAAACAGTCCGAACACAAAGATACATGCAGCCATAGTTGCAACAGATGCCAGTGAAAACATCTTATTTCTTCCAATATTCTTAACTCCCTGTTTCACGGAGTATCCAACTGTACTAATCCTCATGCTTATACCCACCTTCTTGTTCGTCGCTGACAATGACACCCTTCTTCATCGTAATAACGCGCTTTTTCATCTCGTTTACAATTTCCTGGTTGTGAGTAACTACCAGAACTGTAGTTCCTCTCTCGTTCGCTTCTTCAAGAAGTTTCATGATCTCCCATGAGTTGGTTGGATCCAGGTTTCCTGTCGGCTCATCAGCCAGCAAAATAGCAGGCTCATTTACAACAGCTCTGGCAATTGCAACTCTCTGCTGTTCCCCACCGGACAATTCCTTCGGGAACGCTTTGTACTTCTGTGCCAGTCCGACAAGTGACAGAGCCGCCGGCACTTTCTTTTTGATGACACGGGTTGATTTTTCTGTAACCCGCTGTGCAAATGCAATATTCTCATAAATATTGCGGTCTTTCAGAAGTCTGAAATCCTGGAATACAACGCCGATTCCTCTTCTGTACTGCGGAATCTGGCGATGTTTCATACGATTCAGATTCTGACCGTTGACAATAATCGTACCTGACGTTGGTTCGATCTCCTTCATCAGAAGACGTATCAACGTAGACTTTCCGGAACCGCTGTCTCCAACTACGAATACGAACTCTCCCTGTTCGATCCGAAGGTTGATACCATTGAGTGCAGCAATACCCTTCGAGTATTCCTTGGTAACTTCTTTAAGTTCTATCATATGCTCCTCCTAATTATCCATACTCCGATATAACTTAATACTCCAGTGTTTCCATGTATTTCATATATTTGACTACCATCAGCGCGATCTTAAATGTGATTGCGTCCTCAAATACGCGCAGATCCAGTCCTGTGCTCTTCTGCAGTTTGTCAAGACGGTACACCAGTGTATTTCTGTGAATATACAGCTGTCTTGATGTCTCGGAAACATTCAGGCTATTCTCAAAGAACTTATTGATGGTCGTGAGCGTCTCTTCATCAAATTCGTCCGGAGATTTCCCCTCAAAAATTTCGCGGATAAACATCTTGCAGAGCGGAATTGGGAGCTGATAGATCAGTCGTCCGATTCCAAGCGCACTATATGCAATAACTTCCTTCTCGTCGAAGAAGATCTTTCCTACATCGAGCGCAAGCTTCGCTTCTTTGTAAGACTTGGATACTTCTTTGATGTCATTGACGATCGTACCATATGCGATACGGATATTCTCTTCTCCTTCTGCTTTCAGAAGATCAAGAATCTCATGCGCAGTCTTGTCCATCTCCGGATATCCATCGCCAGGACCTAATTCTTTTACTACGATGATGTTCTTCTCATCAACAGCTGTAATAAAGTCCTTGCCCTTTCCACCCAGAACAGAACGGAGACTGTCAAGCGCACTGACATCTCTCTCCCGAGAAGTCTCAACTATAAAGATATCACGTTTTACCTCTGTGTCAATATGTAATTTTTTGGCGCGATTATAAATATCCACCAGAAGAAGGTTGTCAAGAAGGAGGTTTTTGATGAAATTATCCTTGTCAAAACGCTCCTTATATGCTACCAGAAGATTCTGGATCTGGAAGGCTGCAATCTTGCCAACCATATAAACATCTTCACTGCCGCCATTGGCGATCAGAATGTACTCCAGCTGGTGTTCATCATAAATTTTGAAAAACTGATACCCCTGAATCACCTGGCTTTCTGCCGGAGATTCTACAAACGAAAGAACGGCATTCTCATAATCTCCAGGCTCCGGAAATGTTGTCGCCAAAGTCTTTCCATCTGTATCCATCACTCCAAGATCAATCCTTGTAATTGATTTCAACCCTTCAATCGTATTCTGCAGTATCTGATTTGATATCATATTCTCTCTCCTCCATCCTCCGTGGTTCTATACACTTTGTACAATCTTCATCCCCCGCAACTGTGGACTTAGCCATATACATATAATACTTTAATACATATTACCAAAAAAATAAAGAGGAAATCACATTTTTTTATGCATTTCCTCAATTGAGTTTATTATAAAATTTATTCTATCAAAAAAGATTTTTTGATTTTTTTTATTATTTTCAGTCTTTTGTCGCTTCAATTATACTTCTTTTCTTTTTTGCTCTTTTTTGATCTCCCGTTTTAAAATCCTTTTACCGATAAAATTTTTCAGGTGATCTGCCCAGTTCTCACCATTTGCAAAGGAAGCAATACTATGTCCTGTTCCAAACCACATTCTGGTATTCAGCTGCTCTTTGCACCGGTAAACAAACTGTTCCTGCCAAGGGAAATCCATGCTGGCAATCACACAGTCTACTTCTCCGCCGTTGACCAGATTGGTGATCCTGTCATCTTCACTTTCGTCTGCCGGTACTGCTTTCATACCGACAACCTGAATCCCACTGTATGCCTCATGCAGATAGCCCTGCAGTCTGTCTCCTTCTTCCTCAGATCCTGCCAGTATAAATATCTTACAGCGGTTCTTATGAAAATAATGGAATACCATCTTCAGCATCGTCTGATCCTCCATCTCCTGGATCCGCTTTCTATCTGTGATCTTTGCAGCTTCAAGAATCGTCATATCTCCCGGAAGCAGAAGATCCAGTTTCTCCAGCTCTTCTTTCATACCGTCAAGCTGTGTCGCTCTCATCAGGGTATCCACCGTAACAATATCTACTGTGTTAAGTTCTTCTGTCTGCATATATTCTGCAATGATCTTCATCGCATCTTTTGCCGTACAGTTATCAAGCTGTACGTCCAGTACGTTCATTTTTTCATTCATTTGCCTCACCCGTTCCATTTTCTCGGTTTTTGCGGTCAAGCGATTATATCAAACATACAGTGCTTTTTCAACAAACGTTGCAAAATATTCACATTTTTTAAAATTTGTAATATTATTGTAAATTCCCAGTCTCATTCTTCCTGGATTTTTTTGAAATGATTCCTCCGATCCGCCCGGTTTCTTTTGATGACAGACTCTTCCAGCCATCTTCCAGAACCTTATCGAGAAGTCCAAGCTCCTCCGCAATCTCGTATTTTACCCGCTCACTTGTTTCCAGATTGGGGATATCTTCGCGTCTGATTTTCTTTGTCTTTGTGCTTTTCATACCTTTCAACTCCTTTTTCAGAGTGTTTCCCCAATTACGGATTTTATACATTTATACCTGATTATTATAAAAGAAGCCGAAAACATTACTTCCGACTTCTTCTCCTTCTGCCTTTTCTTTATCGGCAAAGCTCTCTTATTTTTTATTCCGGATCCGGAATGATAACTGCTGCAACAAAATAGGCAACCACGGCAGTCCCACAGCTTACGCAAGCCAGCAAAACACCTCCAAGCCGGATCAATGTAGGATCGATATTAAAATATTCTCCAAGGCCTCCACATACACCGCAGATCTTACGGTTTGTTACGGATCTGTATAATCTTTTCTGTTCCATAAAAATTCCTCCTAAAAGTTTCTCCTATTTTTGTGTTTCTTCTATTATATATGTGTTTCATCTGATACATTTTTCTGTCTATGTTAATTCTAATGGAAACAGATCTCCACGCTGCCTGCTCCGTTCGATATCTCAATCGTGCGTTTACTGCCATTATCGATTGACTTCTCTGTGCTTAAGCCGCCAAGATCTATATCTTCTCCAATTTCTACCGAACCGGCACTGCTATCCAGTTCATAATTATAATCCTCCACTTTTCCTTCCAGATTCAGTGTGACGCTTCCAGCACCACAGTCAATGTCCACTTCTTTTTCCACTGTTCCATAAAAATCCAGACTTCCGGCACCTGTTTCTACATCTAACTCCTCTATATCTGCATTTTTTATTGTACAGCCTGATGCCCCGCTTTCAATCTTAAGGCTTTTCGCATTTAGTCCATCGATCTCTGCTGTTACTGCACCATATTCCATGTCCACCTGATCGAACTTGTAATCTCTTGGAAGATAGATCACAAGTGTTCCCTTTGCGTTTCTCACATTTTTGAAACTGAAACTGCTGCGCATTTTCGTTGTTATTTCCAGAGTTTTTCCGTCATGGGACAGCGTTTTCTGCACTGCGTTTTCCGTTTTCATTCCGGAATCATCCACATGGATCTTGTCATCTGTCCCCGTCTTGATCCGCACCTCACTTGCACCGATATCAAGCTTCAGATTCTCCACACCGGAAAATGCCTCTTCCGATACAACATTTTCTGTATCATCCAGCTCATCATCATCATCCCAATCGTCATCAAAAGAAACATAATTCTTTCTCATAATACCAATTCCATTCGGATATGCTTTTTCAAACTGTGAAAATGTGACTCCAAGGCATAACGCAATGATACAAAATACAACTCCTGCCCCTGTCAGGCTTATAATAACTGTCCAGAAAATCTTCCATCCTTTTTTCATCTGCATTCACCTCTCTTTTTCTGAAATGGTATGCGACAAAGATTTACAAATCCACGGAACATCATTGGAATCAGTTTGATGCATCCCCATCCGATCAATACTGTAAATACTGCCCCAAGTGCCAGCAGCAGGCAGCCGACACCAAGCATTCCGATTCCAAGAGCCGGGGAATAAAACAGCTGACCAAATCCATGAATCCCCAACAGAATCCCTACGGCTGCGGTTGCAACTGCTGCCACCCAGATCGCTATTGCTGATATTGCAAGTGCGACCAGAACTCCAAATGCCGCTAAAAGAAGACCAAGTGCTGTCGGAACTACAATTGGAAGCCCAATCACAAGGATACAGATGATCAGAATGATCTTGCCGGCACTGGATTTCTTCCGTGGCATTTCTGTCATCTGACCCGCACCATATCCCTGATTTCCCGCATATGTATATCCCTGATTAGAATTAGCTGTATAAGAATACTGTCTTTCCGAAAATGGATTCCTGTCATTCTGTGACTGTCTTTCTCCATATGTCTCCGAATAGCTATCTTTATAATAGTCATCTCTTCCTGCCGGATACTCACTGCTGTCAAAACGCCTGTCCTGATATCCTCGCTCTCCGTACTCTCCATAACTTTCCGCCTCATCGGTATTGCCATTTATCCCGGCACGGATCGTTTCGGCAAGCTTTGCAGGACTTCCCAGCTCTTCGATTACTTTTTCTTCATTCTCGCTTCCGGCGTCATCAAAATAATCATTGTAATACTGCATTGCTTCTTCTCTTTCTTCTTTCGAAATTCCATGAAGCAGTGCATCTAATTCCCTCATATACTCTGTACGGCTCATTCGGCTGCACCTCCCTCGAACATCTCTGTAATCTTCCTTGTGTAGTTCTTCCATTCGACTTTATATAAATTCAGCTGTGCCATTCCTTTTTCTGTAACTTTATAGTATCTGCGGTTTCTTCCGTCAAACTGCATATCATAGACCTCCAGACATTCATCTTTCTGAAGTCTTCTGAGTACCGGATACATTGTTGACTCTGATACATTCAGAACTTTCCGGACATCCTGGGTAATCTTATATCCATAGGTTCCTTCCTGCTCCCGCGACACAACAGCAAGCACGATCGCATCAAGGAGGGCAGCTCCGGTGTTAAATACCATATGATTCACATCCTTTTATTGTTTGTTATATTGTTTTGTTAAGTATATTATACGTTATATAATATAGTGAGTCAATATAATATTGTATAAGACTTTCTGAAGATTTCCTAAAGAAATGGGTGGGAGACGGATGGTGGGAGGAAGGTTGTGACAGCTTGCGGATAGAAATAAAGTCCACCGCTTCCCACGGGGCGAAGGCATTCCGATGAGCCTCTGAATGCAAACATTGTGTCAGCAATGGCTTCCACAATGTTTGAGTCTCATCTCCATTGCCCCTCAAGGGAAGTGGTGGACTTTATTTCTATCTGCAAGCCGCTCAAGGTTATAGAATGACCAGCCATCCGCTTGGGCGGGATGCCAGGGCTGATGCTGGGGCGAAATTTGAAGGATTGTGAACGGGGACGGGACGGCTGCAAAATTTTTCAGGAAGGAAAGTTATATAAAGGAGGCGCAGCGTCCCTGAGTGGGAGAGTTTCGTTTGGTATTATGTTTTGGATAAAGGGGACGCACAGCGCCTGTAAGGCGACTGTGCTGGGGAATCAAATATTTTAAATATTTGGGTAAAGAAAAAATGTGATTATTATTTGAATGATTAGAATAATAGGGATTCCTAATTTGAATTTCAGGTGGCGGGTTTTGTGGTGGTAGTGTTTCATGGCAAGGAGGGCGGCGGGGGAGCCGCCCAGAAGGGCCAGGAGGATGAGGGTTCGTTCGGGGATTCGCCATTTGTTTTGGCGGGCTTTGGTTTTATCGGCGGCGTAGGTGAAGTAGGTGATGATGTTGATCAATAGCAGGTATGCCAGGAGTATTATTTTAATCATTTTTGTAGCCCTCCAGGTGGATTTCTTTGCAAAGGGTGAAGGAGTAGATGATCTGTTCTTTTACTTTTTTCCGGGTGATCTGTTCGAGGGCTTTGGTGTAAAGGCGGAGCTGTTCCTGGTAGCGGTCTTTTAGTTCGGCTTCGGTTTGTACACGGTCGGTTTTATAATCGAGTACGATGATTTCTCCGTCTTCTTCAAAGTAAGCATCAATAATTCCCTGGATCAGTACCATTTCACCCTTTTTCTGATCCGGATAAAATTCTTTTGCATCTACACCGAGAACAAACGGCTGCTCGCGGTAAAGTGTTTTTGCCCTGGCTGCATTTTGCATTCTTTTTCCTACATTCGTATTAAGAAACTCCATAATTTCTTTTTTTTGAATACACCCGGCTGTTCCCGCATCCAGGTATCCTTCGTTTTTCAGATTCTCTATGTTTTCCTGCAGTAAATCCAACGTATATATTTTCGTAAAATCAAGAAGCTCCATTACTTTATGATAAGCTGTTCCTTTTGTTGCTCCTTTTACCTCTTCTTCCTCTTTCATAAAATTCGGAAGGATTGGAACAATCTCCTCTTCCGGAATCAGTATTTCTCCATCTTCTTCTTCCGAAGCTGCCGCATATTTTTTCAGCTCTGACACGGTGTACTTCATTTTCATCTGATCTTCACCCTGATACGGATATCTGTAGGAAAATGCTTCCTCGATTTTTGCCCGAAAACGTTCATCCGTCGCAGCCATCGGATGTTCTTCTGCTTCTATTTTTTCAAGGAACACCTCTTTTTCCAGATAATCTGCTGCTTCATTATCCACTTCACCTTCTACAAGCGTATCAACACCAATCACTTTTAATTCGATTGGAACTTCTTCTATTTTACGCACTGCCGCCGGAAGGATCCAGTCATAATAAGACGTTGCACGTGCAAGTTTTGTAAAGTCCAGTGTTTCTTTCTGACTGTTTTCCTGTTCCAGCTGACAGGCTTCCAGCTTGTCTGCCGCATGTGGAACCGTTCCGGTAAGAATCAGCTTTTCCTTTGCACGTGTAAGTGCTACATAAAGCACACGAAGCTCCTCACCAAGATTTTCCAGACCGATTTCATTTTGAATAACTTTCTTTAATAGTGTCGGAGATTTGGTTCGCCGCTCCAGATCGATCGCATCGATTCCAAGCCCCAGATCCGGATGGATCACAACGCTTGCCGTGGTATCCTGAATGTTGAACCTCTTTCCCATTCCGGCCACGATCACAACCGGGAATTCCAGTCCTTTACTCTTATGGATACTCATCAGACGAACTGCATCCGTCTGCTCATCGTAAAGCCCGGCTTCCCCAAAGTCTACATTATATTTCTTGAGCTGATCAATATAACGGACAAAATGATACAGTCCCTTATAGCTAGTTGCCTCAAATGCCTTTGCCCTGGTGATCAGCATATCAAGATTCGCGCGCCTTCCTTTTCCTCCTGGCATTGCCGCGATATAATCCCGGTATCCTGTCTTTTTCATGATCTCCCACAGGAGATCATGGATTGCCGTGTACGGTATCCGCTCCCGGAAATAAAAAAGCCATCCAAATACATCGCGCACTTTTTTCAGAATGCCCGCCGGAAGATCTGTCTTTTTTTCCGGATCCGCTGTTTCCAGTACATTCTGATAAAATGGTACTTCTGTATTCAATTCTCTGATCTGTGCCAGTTCCTCATTTGTCATTCTTCCAAACGGAGATTTCAGCACCGCAACGAGTGGGATGTCCTGACGAAAATTGTCAAGTACACGCAGATAGTCCATCATCCATCCAATTTCCAGAGTTTCAAAATACCCATCTGCCGATTCAGCCAGAACCGGTATTCCCTCCTCCTGCAAAATTCGTGTAACAGTATCGGTCCATCCTGCAGGGCTTCTTGTCAGGATTACAATATCCTGATAGCGTACCGGTCGCAACATTCCCGTTTCTTTATCTACAATCTGCTGACTTTCCATCAGCTCTCCGATTCTTTGTGCGATCAGACGGACTTCCAGCTCTTTTGCCGTCTGGCTTCCGCTTCGCACAGAAAGCCCGGTATCCTCTTCCTCACTTTTTGTATCCAGAAGAAGGATTTCTGTCTCATTCTTTTCAGATTCTGGGTAAGAAGCTCCCACATAAAGTGCAGCATTCTCATCGTATGTGATCCTTCCAAGCTCTTCGGTCATGATCTGTCGGAAAATGAAGTTTACCGCATCCAGCACTTCTGCCCGGCTTCGGAAATTTTTGTGCAGATCGATTCGCCTGTTTCCTCCGTCCGTCAGACTGTAGGTATTGAATTTTTCCATGAAAAGCTCCGGCCTTGACAAGCGGAAACGGTAAATACTCTGCTTCACATCTCCTACCATGAAGAGATTATTTTCCCCTCTGCTGATCCGGGACACACTGGTAAGGATCGCCTCCTGGATCAGGTTACTGTCCTGATATTCATCGATCATTACTTCCTCAAATGTATTCTGATACTCCTTGGCCACCTCAGAAGGCACTCTTTTTCCGTTTTCTTTTCTTGTCAGGATCTGCAAGGCAAACTGTTCCATATCCCGGAAATCGATCAGATTTTTTTCTGCCTTCTTAGCTGCAAGTACCCTCTGGTATTCTTTTACCAGACTGACCAGCTCATGTATCACCGGAATGCAGATTTTCCGGTCTGCTTCCATCTCAGATGGCGGCTGGAAAAAATAATTGTTTCGAATATCATCGATAAGTTTCTTCCAGGTATCCCGATAGGCTCTTACCTGCTCTCTTTTTGTCGGATCTACTGCGTCATCTTTCTTTCTGGACAGAGTTTTCCATGCCGGCTTTTCTTTCAGTGCCTCATACATTTCTTCATAGCTCTTTGCCGCAAAAAGCTTTCTCAGAACTTTCTGATCCGCTTCCAGCATTTCTCCATACATATACGGTCCGTCCGGTTCCATGCAGATCTGGTCCGCTTTTTCCATCAGCATCTGCATATCCGCAACTGTTCTCCGGATATACTCCATCACCTTTTCAATATAAATAGCTTTTTCCCCGCTCTCTTCGTACATCCTTGCACAGTCATCCAGCCACTCCTCCGGATCCGGATAACTTCCGGCAAATTCATACAGTCTGCTAATGATTTCTTCCACCTGCAGATCTTCCCTTCCGGTTGCAAAAGTCTCCACAAAACACAGGAAATCCTCGTTTCCTTCTTCATATTTTGCTTCCAGAAGCTCTTTCATCACGTCCTGCTTCAAAAGCTTTAATTCTCCTTCTTCCGCAATACGGAATCCCGGATCCAGATCGATCGTGTGAAAGTACTCCCGGATCACAGACAGGCAGAAGCTGTGGATCGTTGTAATCTTTGCTGTATGGATCAGGGCAGACTGCCGCTTCAGATGTTCACTTGACGGATCCTCCTCCAGCTCCTTCTCAATCGCAGCACCGATCCTTTCTTTCATCTCAGCCGCCGCCGCTTCAGTGTAGGTCACGATCAGCATATGGTCGACATCCACCGGATTTGCATCCCTTGTCAGTCTCGCAATAATCCGCTCCACCAGAACAGCAGTTTTCCCGGAACCAGCGGCTGCTGACACCAGAATATTATGATCACGCAGGTCGATCACCTGCTGCTGTTCTTCGGTCCATTTTACTCCCATGTCTGCTTCTCCTCTTCCAGCTTCGCCATAATTTTCTCCATTACAATTTCCTTCGGAAGCTTCTCAAGCTTCCGGTATTCATATCCTTCGATCTGCTCATCAAATCCGCAGATATCCCGGTATGGGCAATACGTACAGCCATTTTGCGTACCCATCTCATACGGTAGTGCCTCCGCCTTTCCGCGGTACATTGCTCCCTGAAGATCAGTCCGTCTTTTCTGTGCATAAGTCAGCACTGCATCAAACTCTTCCGGCAGGAGCATTTTGGATGCTTTAGAATAGCCGCTTTTCGTCTTTCCTGCCGGAATCACAAGCGAATTCCCCGAAAAATCCGCATCCAGTCTCTGAATCACGGCATCCTCCTGACGGATGATTCCATCCAGCCGAAGCTCCTTTAAAATTGCCTCTTCCAGTTTTTTTTCATCCAGCTCTTTCCCGACGATCGGATCCTTCATCCGATAGTAGAAAATACCTGCCGGCACAATCTTTTTACCCGGATGTTTTCTTTCCTCCAGTCGGACTGCTTCTTCCATATACACCACCAGCTGCATCTGCAGACCATGATAAAAAGCTGCCATATCAAAACTCTTTGCCCCGGTTTTATAATCCAGGATCTTCACATAGACCTGATCTTCCGTCTCACATGTATCGATCCTGTCAATCTTTCCGCTTCCAAAGCTTACCTCATAGCCCTCCGGTTTAAAGCTTCCCTTCCGAAGCTGCTTTGTCATCGCCCAGACCGTCCGGTTCATCATACGTTTCATACGTGGCACGATATACGCGTTCCGCGCACTGCTGTAGATTACGGTATTGCTGTAATCTACGATACTCTCATCCACGCTTTCCGACGCAAACTGTTCCTGCTGCTCCTTTGTAACCTCAGTCCATTCCAGGCCTTCCCGCTCTACCCGTCGGGCATATTTTTCCAGTGCTTTATGAAAAATATTTCCAAAATCAAGAGCAGCAAATTCATAGACCTCTCTCTCCTTAAGGCGAAGTCCATAGGTCAGAAAATGCGCACAGGCACAGGCAGCAAATTTCTCCAGTCTTGAAATGCTTGGTGCCCAGTCTCCATAAAGCTTCTGTGCAGTCTGCAAAGTCAGATTGTCCTCCGGCCTGCGGTATCTGCTGATCCTTGCCAGATCGTGCACCTTTTCGCTCCAGTCCTCCTGCGCACAATACCAACGGTACAGCTCCTGCCAGCTGCCTTCCTCCATCTTTTTCGGGTTCTGTAATCCTTCGATCAGTGACCCGATCCCGGTCTGTGGAAGCATTTCTTTTGTCTCCATCCCATACTGATCCATATTAAATACAGGAAGCTTTGTATACATCCGCTTCAGATCCCCGACCAGATATGCCGCCCTCCTGCTCTTTCCATCGGCCGATACTTTACTGTAGGTCAGCATCAATTCTTCCGTCGGCTTTGTCATGTGCAGATACAGATAAAATTTCTGGATGTAACTTTTTTCTCTTGTTCCCGGTGCAAGCGCAATTCCTCTTTCTTCAAAACGCTCCCGGTCTCTGTCTGAAATCAGTCCACCTGCGGATGCATTTCCCGGAATCAAAGAATCATTGACTCCCAGAAGGATCAGCGCCCGGATATCTTTCAGTCTCGTTCGCTCAATATCTCCTGCCATCACTTCATCCAGACTTGGCGGAATTACACCGATCCTTGCCTCTTCCATTCCGGCATCCAGAAGCTCCCTGTACTCTTTGAGCGCAATCCGCTCATCTCCAAGAAGACTTACAAACTTGTCAAACAGCTCCATCACCACACGATAGATCTGTGCATATTCTTTTGCAAGTGCAAGCTCTCCTGCTTCTGTAAATTGATTCTCCAATACTTTTACCTGCTTCTGGATTTCTTCTTTTTCCAGAAATTCACAGATTGCAAGCGTCACATCCCGCACTGTCTTCTGACGCTGCTTTAAGACAAACACCAGATCTTCTGTTTTTTCCACAAAGCATACCCGGAGATGATTCAGTACCTCCAAATCTTCCTCGGTCGTATCCTTCGCTCTGCGGATCCATTTTTCCTGCCATTTTTTGTAGCCACGGATGCCCAGAGCAAGTACATAATTTTCCAGAAGATCCAGTTCCTCACCGGTAAATCCGGTCAGATCCGTTCTTAAAAACCGGAACACACTTTCTG
Source organism: Coprococcus sp. AM97-35 (assembly GCF_027697525.1). Classification (NCBI taxonomy): domain Bacteria; kingdom Bacillati; phylum Bacillota; class Clostridia; order Lachnospirales; family Lachnospiraceae; genus Coprococcus; species Coprococcus sp. AM97-35. Next base: position 70,518 of record NZ_JAQESL010000003.1, read on the forward strand.
CCGAAAAATTCTGTTCTGCCATCGCAAGAAGACTCCGGATATACTCCACAAAAGAATTTAAAAGTACATTCCGCTTATAATCCATGAAAACCGGAATCTCATACTCCCGGAAAGTCTTCTCGATCTCATCCGCATAGAAATTCATGTCACTTGCGATCACCGCGATCTCCCGGTAACGATATTCTTTCTTACGAATTAAAAAACGTATCCTCTGGGCAGCGCATTCTACTTCCATCCTGGGATTTGCCGCTGCATAAACCCGCACATTTGACTGCTTTTCCCTGTAAGTCCTGCCACTGTAACGGAACAGTTCCTTCTCCAGAAATGCAAGTGCCGGCGCATTTCTAAAACGCCAGACCGGCTCCTGGTACAGACAGACCGGCTCTTCGACCAGCACCTTTTCCTCCCCTGCAATCTTCACAAGAGACGTCACCATCTGCTTACTCAGCGCAAACAGCTGATACTTGTCTTTCATCACGTAAGGATCTTCCCTCTTATCCATCGTGACAGTAATCATCACCTTCTGACAATGATGCAGCATTTCCCCCAGCACCTTGTTCTGAAGCGGCGTAAATCCGGTAAACCCATCCAGCGCGATCACACTGTCCTTCAGCATTCTCGATTTGTCCATCACATTGCAGAGAATGTCCAGAATTTCTTCTTTTGTAATATATTTATCTGCAAGATATTCTTCAAATACCTGATACATCACCTGGATATCCTTCAATTTCCAGGCAAGATACGAAGACTCATCTGCCTCCGTGATCATATCATCCATGCCATCCGGGGAAATGTTGTACTGCGTCAGCTCGGAAATAACGGATTTCACCTCACTGATGTAACCTGGCTTTTTGATATTTCCTTTTAAAACCTTTAGCGAATCTTCTTTTTTCCCCGCGAGTCGCCTGAGGATCAGATTCTTTCCTTCATCATCCAGAATCTCCCTGCTTCCATTCCCTGTTTCTTCCAGAACACGAAAAGCAAGACGTGCAAAACTCAGCACGTCTATGTTCATAATTCCATGTCTCGGATGCCGCAGGACCAGTTCCTTCTGCGTCTGCATCGTGAACTGTTCCGGCACCAGAATAATATAATTAATATCAGGATGTTTCATTGATTCCCGAATGATATGTTCATATAGATAATGTGACTTGCCCGAACCCGGATTTCCAAAAATAAACTGTAAAGCCATCTGTTATACCCTCCCGTCAAGCTCTTTCGGCACGTATGCAGATACATGGATTCCATCTTCTTTGTATTCTTCCTCCAGCAGTTCTCCATACTTCCGTATGAGCTGGATTTTCCCGGATTCCTGATAGGAATAAACTCGTTCGATATAAATTTTCTGCTCCCGCAGGATCTCTTCTATTGCCTGAAGAAGCGCCTCCAGACCTTCTCCGGTCTTTGCAGACACCTGTACGATCCGGTCTGCCTTAAAGTCCCGTACCGTCAGGCTTTCCCCGATCCTGTCCATCTTGTTAAATGCCGTGACCACCGGTTTGTCCATTGCCTCCAGACGTTGCAGTGTCTCATACACCACATACATCTGCTCGTCCATCTGTGGATTGGATGCATCGACTACATGCAGGATCAGATCCGCATACTTCGCTTCTTCCAGCGTACTTTTAAATGCATCGATCAGATGATGAGGCAGCTTCCGGATAAAGCCTACCGTATCTGTCAGAAGAATCTCCTGTCCGCTTGGCAGCTTCCGGCTTCTTGTCGTCGGATCAAGAGTTGCAAAAAGCTGATCCTCCTGCAGCACACCGGCTCCGGTCAGTGTGTTGAGAAGCGTGGACTTTCCGGCATTGGTATAACCAACAATTGCCACAACAGGGATCCGGTTCTTCGTCCGCTGCTCACGTGTCAGTTCCCGGTGTCTCTTCACCTCCCTGAGTTCACGGTTCAGCTGTGCGATCCGGTTCTTGATGAGTCTCCGGTCCATCTCCAGCTTCTTTTCTCCCGGTCCTCTGGTTCCGATTCCGCCTCCCAGACGTGACATCGCCCTTCCTGCCCCGGTAAGCTGTGACTGCCGGTACTTAAGCTGTGCCAGTTCTACCTGGATCTTTCCTTCACTTGTAGAAGCCCGTCCTGCAAAAATATCCAGAATGACCATCGTCCGGTCCATTACCTTCACATCCAGAATATCCGTCAGATTGTTCATCTGTGCCGGAGACAGCTCATCATCACAGACGATCCCGGTTGCGTCAAGCTCCCACAAAAGCTCCCGGATCTCCTCAATCTTGCCTTTTCCGACATAAGTTCCCGGATGGACAAGCTCTCTTCTCTGGATTACCCGTCCGACCGCTTCCGCACCTGCCGTCTTCACCAGATCCTTTAACTCATCCAGAGAATCTTCCGTGTCATCGTTCTCCCTTGTACTGACACCGACCAGAATTACCCTTTCCTTTTCTTCTTTTATTTCATAAAGTGCCATATTATTCTCCCCTGCCAGATTTCTTTCCGTCCCGGATCAGATCTGCTCATCCAATCCGCTCTACTGCTGATCTCCTTCCGAAATCTGTGTATTTAAAAATTCCTGCTCTTTCAGCGCTTTTTTGTCATCTGGATTTGCTTTCAGATAACTGTCCAGCTTCTCTTTTGCAGACTGGTAATCCCCTGCTTTTTCATAGGCAACTACCAGATTATATGCCATTTCTTTTAACAGCTCTTTTCCTGCGCCTGAAAGCTCCTGCCCATTTTCAAAATAATACACTGCCTTTTCCGGTTTATCCAGTTCCAGATCGCAGATTCCCAGAATATTATAAAGAGTTGCCGTCTCTTCCGTTCCATTCTTCAATGCTTTTTCCAACGCCTTCTCTGCCTTTTCATACTTTTTCTGTTCCCAGTAGCAGAGTCCGAGTCCGCGATAAGCCTCTCCCAGATTCTTCTTTTTGTCTATCGCATCCTGGAATTCCACCTCTGCATTTTTATAGTCTTTTTCTTCCAGATACTTCGTTCCTTTTTTTACAGAACCGGCGCATCCCGTTACTGTCATACAAAGCGCTACAAGGATCCCTATGATTACCTTTTTCTTTCTTCCTGCTGTCACTGTTATCGTTTCCTTCCTTCTATATTGATATATCATCTGTTATTCCAGAATATGCTCCATTCCCTGGTTCATGATGGTCTGGATATGATCATCAGCAAGGGAATAGAACACCGTTTTTCCTTCCCGTCTGTTCTTCACAAGCTTCATCTGCTTGAGCATCCTGAGCTGATGGGAAATCGCGGACTGCGTCATTCCAAGAACTTCCGCCAGATCACAAACACACATTTCAGACTGAAAAAGAACACATAAAATCCGGATCCGTGTGGTATCTGCAAATACCTTGAAAAAATCAGCAAGATCCTTCAAAACTTCTTCATCCGGTATATGCCCCTCTGCCTTATGTACAAGTTCTTCATGTATACAAAATGTATCACAACATTCTACTTCTGTCTTTTTCATAGTTACCCCTTTCATATGAATAAGTATTCATATATCTATTATGCCAAATGATCTCTTTACGGTCAACTATTTCCATTGATTCCGGCATGCAAAGTAAAAAGGAAGTTACTGTTCACTCCCCAATGTCATTTAATTAAGTTACAGGGTTAGCCCCTAATTGTGGGTCTAACCCAAATTTTTTCAAAAAAGCTACCCAAAGGGTTGACATAGGGTGCAAAATGTGCGGCCGCTCTCGCTACTGATAAATTTGTTGAGGTAGCGAGAGCGGCCCTTGAATTAGTGGTATATCACTTTCTCAAGGAGGCACATGATCATGATCCATCAACAAATCAAAGAACTGTTTTTTTCTTCTGTGGAACACATTGTTTCTGATATTTCACAGTATGCTGTCCATCCTGATTCCGATTTCAAGAGAAGCAAAAAAATCCCTGCCCAGAAACTTATTTCCTTTCTCGTTTCACAAGGCTCATCTTCCACCAGGGTTGAAATGTTTTATCCCCAATTAGGTGTAAAACTCTGCTCGATGGCGGGCGGCGGCGTACAAAAAATCTATATGGTGTTGTTAAGAGAACCGTCCCGGCGGGACAGGTCAGGCAGTGACCTGTTCCACCTCCGGGATGGGTTTGAGATTAAAATGAATTTCGATAGAAATGTGTCTTGTTTTATCTTCGTCAATGCGCTCATGCACGACGATTTCTTTGATTAAGCGGTTGAGGGTGGCTGCGTCCAGCTCTGTGATGTTGGCGTATTCCTGAATGGCGTCCACCCATTGTTTTGCGTCATTGGCAAGCTGGACTTCATCGGACAGCCGCTTTCTGCCCTCGGACACTTTTGCTTTAAGCTCCGTCTGCTCGGTCTGTGTCTTTTCCAGCATGGTGTTGAAATTCTGCTCACTGATACGCCCTGCAATCATATCCTCATAAAGCCGCATGACCATTTTGTCCAGAACCTCAATCCGTTCCTCGTCCCTTGTAAGGGAGCGTTCCATTGCTTCCCGCTGTTCCCGCTGCTCGGCTTCACAGGTATTGGTCAGGCGGTCAGCAACCGCTTCCCCGTCCATCAGGGCAGCTCTGGCACATTCCCGGATTTTCCGCAGCACATGGCTGTAAAGGGTGTCATAGTCAATCCGGTGCTGGGTGCAGTGGTTCTTTCCAAAGGCATTGTAGGTCTTGCAGGAATAAATCCGCTGGGGATGTTTTGCGTTTGTGTAGCGTACCGTCAGCGACTTCCCACACTCGCCGCATTTTAACAGTCCGGCAAACAGGCTGATTTCATTAGTCTGCCCCGGACGCTGGCGGGATTTCAGCTTGTTCTGCACAATGTCAAAGCTCATGCGGTCAATCAGCGGTTCATGCTGCCCCTCCACCACAATCCAGTCCTCCGGCTTCTTTTCCCCAATCGTGCCGATTTTGAAACGGTAGTCCTTTTTCTGGGAAGCAATCGCCCCGGTGTAGACGGGATTCATCAAAAGGTCTTTGATAACGGAGAAGTCCCACATATACCGCCCGTTTTCCGGGTCTTTCTTTTCCCATTTGGTGCGGGTATTGCGAAGCCCCCGTTCCCGGTTCCACCATGTGGGGCAGGGGATTTTTTCTTCCTCCAGCCGTCTGCGGATATAGTTCGGACCATGACCGTTCAGGGCATATCCGAAAATCAGCCGCACAATCGGGGCGGTTTCCTCGTCAATGAGCAGATGGTTTTTGTCCTCTGGGTCTTTCCGATATCCAAACGGGGCAAGACACCCGGTAAACTGTCCTTTCTGCGCTTTCAGAAGATAAGAGGAATGGACTTTCTTGGAAATATCCTTGCTGTACATCTCGTTCAGGATATTCTTGAACGGGGCAATATCGTTGTTATCACGCAGGGTGTCGATACCGTCATTCATGGCGATATAGCGGACGCCGTTCCTTGGGAAAAAGTCCTCAATCAAATGCCCGGTTTGCAGATAGTTACGCCCCAGTCGGCTGAGGTCTTTCGTGATGACAAGGTTGATTTGCCTGCGCTCAATGGCTCTCAACATTCTCTGTAAATCAGGACGCTCCATATTAAGACCTGTGAAGCCATCGTCCTGATAGACTGCCACAACCTCCCATCCCTGCTTTTCGCAGTATTTTTCCAGCATATCACGCTGGTTTGCGATACTGGCACTTTCGCCTTGCAGGTCATCGTCCTTTGACAGCCTGCAATAGACCGCCGCACGATAGCCCCCGGCAAGTGCTGAACCGATTGTTCTGTATTCCATTTCGTTCATCATAGCCATTTACCCACACAATCCAGACGGTATCTGGCTCTGTTGAACCTCATCTTCATTATACTTCAAATCTTTCTTTTTAGCAAGATATTCTTTTGTATTTGTTTTGCCGTATTTCTGGGAAATCAGGCTGACGAACACATCGGTGGCGTCCAGTTCCCCGTCAAATACGGTTGTCACTTCAATCTTGGTCTTATTTTTCGCCATAGGCAGTTATCCTCCATACATGAAAATAGCCAGACAGAGAACGGTCGGCAACGAAGTCCGGCAACGGGCTTCAAAAGACCTTGCAAACAATCTCAATCTGGCGTTGATTACTATTTATACTTTTCTTTTATTTTTCTGTTGTTTTGGTTGTCAGAGAGGGAAAAAGCCCGGAAATAAGGGATTTTCCCCGGCAACCGGCTCGGCAACGGGATAGCAACGAAGTCGGCAACGGGCTGTCATTTTCAGAATGGAAGCTCCATCTGCTCTGTGACCTCCACAAAACCGTCCATAGATTTTTCGGGCGGGTTGTCGGTGTCCGTTGCCGGGATTTCACGCTCCCAGCCCTTTTGTCTGCCGTATTCCACAAACATCCTCGGATTGGAAAAGTAGTTCCACCCGGTAATGCACTGGTTCATTATCTCGTTGATTTCCCGGATTTCCCATTGCTTCGGCTCATCAAAGGTGTGGTTTAAGGCTTCCTTGTAGAGCTGCTTGGAGCAGACCGTTTCCCCGGTGTACTTATCAAGGTAAGCCTGTATCATCCCGGCTTTGGTGTCCTCCGGCATAAAATCCCGCTGGTGTTCTTTGAGATACCGCTGTATGGCTGGGCTGAATGATAGCTTGAACATGCCGCTTCGGTAAATCTCCATTGCTTCCGCCCACATCTGGCTGATATAGGCTCTGGAAGCGGCTTCGTCCTCCAAAATGTGAACCTCGGCTTGCTCCGGGTACACCATGACCGGGATAAATCGGCGGTTGCCGGAACGGTCAAGGGGGAGAAAGTCAAGGGCGTTGGAAGTGCCGCCGAACACGCATTGACGGGGGCGGTCTGCCGGGTGAGTTTCATAGGGAATTTTGTAAACCTCTTTCTGGCGGCTTAGAAAGGACTTGATTTCCTCAATGCTCTTGGCATTGGCGGTTGCCATCATTTCCGACATTTCAATTATCCAGTGACCTTGCAGCTTGCGGTACACGTTATCATCGTCCAGCTTCCGCAAATCATCGGAAAACCACTCGTCCCGGACTGCCAGCAGCCGGAAGAAGGTGGATTTGCCAGCCCCCTGACCGCCTACCAGACACAGCATGATTTCAAACTTGCTTCCGGGCTTAAATGCCCTTGTAATCGCCCCCAGCATGAACAGCTTCAAGGCTTCATAGGTGTAATCGTCCACATCAGCTCCCAGAAAGTGCCGCAGACAGAAGCGGATGCGCTCAGTCCCGTCCCATGCAAGGCTGTTCAGAAAATCCCGGATGGGGTGGTACTTATTCTCATTCGCCACAATCCCGATGGCGGTTTCAATCTTTTTCTCACTGGTAAGCCCGTAGGTTTCCTCCAGATAGAGAAGCAGATACTTCATGTCCGTATCGGTCAGGGCTGTGCTTTCTCTGTGAAAACCGATGGGCTTTATGATGTCCTTGCGGTCGGTCAGGATGTTGTAGGCGATTGCCCCGGCAAGCACAGGGTCACGCTGGAATACGGTCAGGCAGTTCCGTATGCTCTGGCGGACGCCGCCTTTCTCGGTGGTTTCCAGAGTTGCCTTTACTTCCTCAACGCTCTGGGGCGGCTGCATGGCGTTCATGGTGTTTTTTAGTTCTTGCTGCGTCTGCGGCTGCAAGCTCTGCCATTCGCTGTTCAAGCTGTATCACATCCTTTCCGTAGTCCATAATCAAAACCGCTTTTTCCTCTGTCTCCCCGAACAGCAGCACATCCAGCAGATATTCCACATGGGCTTGCTTCTGCAAGGCTTCCACGAACCGGGGATGAAACGCTTCCTCCGGGGAGTGCGGGGCATAGTCGGTTTTCCATACCCGTAAGAGGTGTAGATAATCGGCAAGGACACGGAAGCAATGTGCCTTTGCTTCCCGGAACTGTTCTTCCGGGGATTTCTGCCGGGGCTTGGGCTTCCTTGCCCTGCCCGGTGGCTTCCAGTCCTCATAGGCAAGCCCGAAGTCACTCGCCAACTGTGCGGCGGCTTCCTTTTTCCCCAGCCCGTACAGGGCAGCTACAAAATCAATCACATCCCCATCTGCACCACATCCGAAGCAGTGGAAACGCTTGTCCAGCTTCATGCTGGGGGTCTTATCGTTGTGGAACGGGCAGCAAGCCATCCCGTTTCTGTTTACCCGGATTCCGTAATGCTCCGCAGCCTGTCTTGTCGTAACGGACTGCTTCACAGCTTCAAATACATTCAAATCAATTCCTCCTTGTAAAAAAGAAAAGGCACTTATCATTCTCAATCTGAAAATGGCAAGTGCCTGTTAAAGTTCCATATCCTGTTGTTTGTGTTTCGTCTGCGCCGGGGCGTTTTTCTGTGCTTTCTTCTCGTCAGCCTTATCCTGCAAGACTTCTTTGAGGGGCTGCTTCTTGGGCGGCTCTTTGCTTTCCTCTGTGTCGGGTGTGGCTTTCCGTACCCAGTAGCGGATGTCCCGCAGCTTCTTCAAATCTTCCTGCACCTCGGTCAACGGTACTTTCAAGTCTGCGATTTCGCCCACAAGCTTCGCCTGTTCCTGCAAAAGCTCCTTTTTCGTGCTGTCCTTATCATCCGGGTGCTTGGCAAGGTAGGCACTGGCTTTCTCAAACCGGGCAACCTCCGGGTGTTCCAGCTTGAATTTTTCCTTAGTTTTCTTGAAAAATATCTTCTGGTATTTCTCATAAACGGGCTTACATTCCTTACAGTCCGTCCGGGCGGCAAGGATAGCGTCAATCACGTTGCTGCGGGTTTCCTTTGGCTTCATCTGCTTTCGGTAGTCGGCGGCAGATTTCCCGGACGTTTCTATAAAGTTTTCCAAATCCTCCACGGTGGAAAGTCCCTTTCTCTGAAGATAGGACAGGGCTTCGCTGACTGCCTTTAAGTCTTTGGAAGTTCCACGGTTTTGTCCCGCCCGTGTCCAGTCGCTCCGTTCTGCCTTTCGTACCTCCATGTACTTCATCAACAGATTGGGAAGAAATACCGCTTCCTCCGCAGCTTTTTCCGCAAGCAGTTCTTTTCGTTTTTCACTAAGCTCGATAATCCAGCCTTTGAGATTTTTAATAAGCTGCCGGATAGACTTCATCAGGCTGTTGGCGGCTTTGATTTCCCGGTTCAGATTTCCGATGTTGGTCTGAATCCCTCGCTTTTCCATCTGCCGGACAGCAGCACCCTCATGGACGGTAGGGATAATATCAAGCCCCTGTCTTTCATAAGAACGGAGATCCACCCGCTCCGGGCGGTTGTTGGCTTCCAGATAGCGGTTCTGGATGATCTCCCATTCATGCCGCCAGATTTCACAATACTTGCGGTCGTTCCAGTCAACCGTATCTTCCTTGTGACTTTTCCATCTGCCGGACGGAAGTTTTATCCGTTCCCCGTTCTCGTCAAGGTCATAAACCTTGCGGCTCTTGGGAAGCCATTTCCCATGTTCATCCATTGCCCGCATAGTCAGCATGACATGAGCGTGAGGGTTTCCGTCCCCTTTGTCATGGATGGCAAAATCCACGCACATTCCTTTGGAAACAAACTGCTGATTGCAGAAATCCCGGACAAGGGCGGCGTACTGGTCGGGCGGTATCTCTCTGGGGATGGTAAGCACCCACCGCCTTGCAAGCTGGGAATTCCATTGCTTCTCCACCGCTTCGGCGGCGTTCCATAAAGTATTGCGGTCTGCATACGACCGTGGGGCATTTGCCGGAAGCAAGATTTCATTGTGGACGATACCACGCTTTTCCGGGTAGTGCTTCACTTCCTGATCGTATCCGCAGAACAGCTTTTCGCCGCTCTGGTAGGCAGCGGCGGCAACCGCAGACTGCTGTTGGCTTCGCTGCACAATCGAGATTTCGTTGTGTGGACAGGGCATTTCGTGTCCCTCCTTTCGGTAATTGGTGGATGGGGTGGCGTTTTACCACCTCATTTGGGGCAGAAAAAAAGCAGGAGACCTTTTCAGATTTCCTGCTCGGTGGTGCCGCCGGTGGGCGGCTGGTATTCAGTTTTGAAAGTTCGGGTCAGGGTGGCCCGATGATGAAATAAAATATCTGCATGAAGATTATTCAACTTCTTTTAGTAATTCTTCAACAGAAATACCGTAAAGTTTTGCAAGTGCAAAAAGATTTGATGTGGAAGGGTCGGATGTTCCATTTTCCCATTTTGAAACAGCCTGCCTGCTAACACCAATCGTTTCAGCAACAAATTCCTGCGTCATTTTGCACTGTGTTCTGTGTACTTTGAGTGCTTCACCCAACGATTTCCTCACTACGGATTTTTCCTGCCGTACATCTTTTGAATGGATATATTTGAGTAATGCACGAACAATAAGGGTAAGCAAACCAACAAAGATACATAAGAAAATTATTCCAACGATTATCATAAATACGGTTACTTTCATTTGACCACCTCCTAATGTTGCTGTTGGCTTCATTTCTCTGTACGGATATATTTAAGCAATGCACGAATAACAAGGATAAGCAAGCCGACAAAGATACATGAGAAAACTATTCCGACTACAATCATAATGATGTTTACTAACATTTGGATGACCTCCTTTCTTTGTTGGCTTTATTCTATCTGAATTACCGTGTTGCTACCACCAACTATCAAGCAATTATCAGTTGCATATCGGTTGCACAATGATAGCGTTCTGTTTTTTGACCTTATTATACTAAATTACCGTAGATAAGGATAGCTCGACTGATAAAACTTGCTGGACGGGAACAGCTTGCAGCGCAAGGTGTTTCCGGGCGGCAAGTCCACAAAAGGGTAGCTGGCGACAGCCAGCGCAGGGGAAGCGTAGCGTCCCCTGTATGATTTGGAGCAGACCATGACTGCGGAAAATCACAGCCCTCCGGCGAGGAGCCTTCGGAGAACGCAATGCACCAACCTTTGGGTGGTGTATAATTGCGCCCTTAGTAAACTAAGGGGGTTCCGGCATCTCCCGTTCCAGCAGTTTTTTCAATAGTTCCTGCGTGTCCTGTCTGTGAAAAATGAGTTTCAACAACAGCATGACATCATCATCTGTCAGGCGTTCCGGCTCTTGCAGAAAACTTTCCAGCATACCGCCACGGGTACAGAGCCGGTGCGTCCGTTCCTTTCGGGTAAGCTGTTTCAACTGGTGCTGCAATGCCTTTTCATCATTGATGGCTTTCCGCAGTTTCTTTTCGCTTTTTTCCAACTCCCGATTGAGTTTTTCCAGCTTTGAGGTATCAGGCAAGGGCAGCGTCCTCCTTTCCCGGTATCAGCACATAAATCCGGTTTGGTTCTCCAATGCCCTGACGCACCCGCATGATAAGTCCGGCAGTTTCCAGTTCATTCAGAGAACGCTTGACCGTCATGGAGCTGCGGGACAGGACTGCGGCAATGGCTGTGACAGGGAAGCAGACAAAGAGGATTCCGTTCTCGTCCTCCTGCCCTTTGGAGAGCATAGCGTCCAGCATCCGGCAGTACATGACCTTTGCGGTGCTGCTGACTGGAAATCCTGTCAACGCTCTGGGAAAAGGCATACAGGGCGGCAATGGTGTGTCTATCGTCATAAATTCAAAATTCATTCTGTGTGTTCCTCCTTTTTCTTTGCTCGTTTGGATAAATAACAGGGGCAGTCAATCACAACCGCCCGGAAGCTCTGCTTGCACCCATGCTGGCATTTCCGGCATAATTCGTTGTAAGTGACACGCCCCCGGTCATTGAGGTAAAAGGAAAGCTCATACTTCCTCTTTTTGCTCATTCTCGGCATATTGCGCTTCCTCCCGTTTTAGTGTATGGTTTCGGGGCGATTTTCGGTAAAATTACAGCCATAGAGCCGCTTAAAATCTCCCGAAGTATCAGCGATAGGGTAGACTGTCCCCCTATCAGATTGTTGTGTTTCGGTATCATTTCGGTGTCAGTTCGCCAGTTCTCCCCGGTGTCGTTCCTCCCCTGAATCTCACAGCGGCGTATCGCTCCCTTTGGTACGCTCGTTTTGGTCAGGGTTCCTCCATATCCCTGCCAAAATTCATGGCGCTACATCGCCGGGGAAGCATATCCCACACAGGCTGGTCATTCGATTGGAATAATCCATCGATGAACTACCTGTATCATAGAACATTTTTGTGCCCTGTGCCGTATGTCCACAAAGTAGGAATTAAGGGTAAAAATCAGAAATTTCCACGATTACGGAAAGTGTGATATAATCCAGATAAGCGGCAGCAATGAAACCGTTGGAAAGGAGCGTGTGCCCATGAAAGGAGCAACAAGCATACAGGAACGCCTTTGGGAACTCCGCAAGGACAAAGGCTTAAATCTGGAAGAACTATCAAAACTAACGGGTATTTCTAAATCAGCCCTTGGCAGTTATGAAAAAGAAGATTTTAAGGAAATCAATCATGGCAACCTTATCACGCTGGCAGACTTCTATGGGGTTTCCGTCGATTATCTGCTGTGCCGGACAGAGAACAGGGAGCAGATCAACACGCCACTGACGGAGCTGCATTTGAACGATGAAATGGTTGCACTTCTGAAAAGCGGTCGGATCAACAACCGTCTGCTCTGCGAACTTGCCACCCATAAGGACTTTATCAAGTTTCTTGCGGACATTGAGATTTATGTGGATGGGATTGCCACCATGCAGATTCAAAACCTCAACACCCTTGTCGATACTGTCCGACATGAAATCATAGAACGGTATCGCCCTGGCGAAGATGACCCACATTTGAAAGTGCTGCAAGCCGCCCATATCAGTGATGATGAATATTTCAGCCACATGGTTCTGGATGACCTAAACCTGATTATCCGGGATATTCGGGAAACCCATAAAAAGGATAGTGAGAGTGCGCCCCAGACCACTGTTGCCAATGAACTGAAAGAAAATCTGGAAGCGGTCGAAAATTTCAAGGGCAGCCGTTTGGAAAAACTGGCAGTGCTTTACTGCAAGCAGCTCGGTATCAACTATAAAAATCTGTCAGATGAAGAATTTCGCTGGCTTATTCGGATTCTCCAAAAATCAAAGAAAACGGGAACGCCTATCAACCAGAGGAAAAAACGGTAAAGGAAAACCGCTGTTGCATGGTTTGTTGGATTCCATGTAGCAGCGGTTTGTGCTGTGGTTATTACTTCATTCGTTTTCTTAATATTCGGCGATAATTTGTTTCTCCCTTTGGTGCGTCCTGTATAATTTCCAACACACCATCTTCAAGCATTTTATCAATGCGATTGGAAATCCATACATCACTAATTCCAAGTTGATATTTTCCTAAAACATTACCTATGACAATAGCCATTTTGAATTGCTCTGGCTGTTCCGCAATTTCACGAAGAATGAAACTATCATATATATCTTCTGAAACGCTTTGCAATTTACCATTTAACATTGCACGCAAAGGTGCATTTTCATTTTGAAGTTGATTCCATTTCATAGCACAAGCTGAAAGAAATACAGGATTAGCTTTCTCTTGTAGAGTTATATAGTTTCCCCATTCGCCAGGAGAGACCTCGCCCCATGCTATTTTGGATGTCATAGTATTTTCTTTTCCATATTCCCATGTAGGTAACTTAACCAAATAAATTGTTGTCTGGCAGTTTAAGGGTTGAAGTTGTTTCATAAGCCAATACATACCACAAAGCTCATCTGGATTATAGCTATACCAAATGCGAATTTCTTCCCCAGCTACATATCGTTCAATCACTGAGGTCAATGTAGTTTTAATTTTCTGTATTTTTTCTTCAACCTGATAATCTAAATCCTCTACAAAGCAGACAGACAGCATTTTCTTGAAAACATTTTTCCGCTGTTCGCCAATTCCATTATCAGAAATATCTCCCACACTAAGAGCCATATCAAAACAATAAACATCACAGCTCTTGCCTCCCAATGGAATAGCATTCTCCCAAGCAATGCGTTCTTGTTCCTGTGCTTGAAGCTGTGCTTTTTTCATTTCATCTGAAGATGGAACACTCCCGTCTTCATGCCTCATAAATATTGAAACAGCACTTCCTCTATACTTTCCCTTGCCGTAAGTTTGGGCAATTTTCAAACTTCCACAGGCACTTTCACCAAATACAATTTCAATCATCTTATATACCTCCGATTTAATTGCTCCCGTTATGAATAAATCATCTCATGCAAAACAATTTCTTCTGCCCGGTTATGAATGTTATTGCAACGCTGCACCCATTCCATTTGGTGGGTACGCTTCAATTCCTCGGTTACGCCCTCGGCAGTTTTCATCTGCTCCATGATGGTGTCTAACCGTTCCTGTGCCTGTTCGTTCAGGTCTGCAAGATATGTCCACAATTCCCCGGTCAGTATCAATGTATTCAATCTGGCTGGGTGGACTTCCCTTAAATATTCCCGGTGCATCCGTCCGTACTTTCCGATAGGGCGGTGTTCCTCCGGCAGTTTCAAGTCCGGGATGTAATAATCTCCGACAAGGATATAATCAATTCCGTTTTCCGTTATTCTTGGTTTCAATTCGCTCATGTTCCTTACCTCCTGTGGAAGCAGGCTCGTCTGGTACTAACTCAATCACATCGGTAATCTCACAATTCAGCGTTTCGCAGATACGGGCTAATGTATCCATGCTGATGTGCTTTCCCTCTTTGCTCATGTTGGCAATCATATTTGTTGTCATACCAGCGGCAAGCCTTAAATCCTCTTTTCTCATATCACGCTCTAACAGTGTGTGCCAGAGTGGCTTATAGCTGATGTGCATATTGTTTTCCTGCCTTTCTATCTATACCACCGGGGCGGCTGCCCCGGCAGGAACTTTTCTCTTATTATAGCACCAATCTTGTGAAATCACAATTTATTCTTGTAGCCTGCCGCTGATACCGTCTGGATTGTGCTTTTCCTTTCGTTTTTTGTTCCAACTAATTAGCCATGAACTGCTTGATTTCTGGGGACTGGATTCTTCCATACCAACCGCTTCTGCTCTCAGCCAGCAGCGCGCAAAGCTTAAACCTGATGCGCTGGAAGCTGTATTCCGGCACTTTAATTCCGCTTCCATGGAATTGCCGCCCGCTTCCTTTATGGATTCGCATTACCGTTTCCTGGCTGCCGATGGCTCTACCTGCACTTTTTTCAGCACTCCGGCTTTCTCATCACCAGACTACTACTGTTGACCGGCACGATGTTTTGGATGGAATAAAAAATATCTATATCGGTGACCGCGGCTATTGCTCTTATAACAACATGGCACATGTTGTGGAACAGGGACAGTATTTCCTGTTCCGTACCAAGGATATCCATTCCAAAGGACTGGTCGGCAATTTTAATTTTCCAGATGCGGAATCCTTCGATATTGATGTCAGCGTCATACTGGTCCGGAGCCATTCGAAAAAAGTTTTGGCAGACATCCACACAGAAGGTTACATACGCTTTGTTGATCAGGCAGCTGCTTTCGATTACATTGAATATGGAAGTTATGATACATATGAGCTGTCCTTCCGTATTCTACTCTTCCCTATCAGCACTTCTACATACGAGTGCATCGTGACCAATCTGCCACGTGATGAATTCCCTGTGGAACGTATCAAAACCTTGTACAATGCCAGATGGTCTATTGAATCCTCATTTAGGAAACTGAAATATACCATTGGGTTGAGTAATTTCCATGCGTATAAACCCGAATACGTGAAACAGGAAATATGGGCAAGGCTACTTGCGTATAACATAACCGAAACAATGATAAACTACACACTACTGGAAAAACATAGGACAAAACATGAATACAAAGTCAATTTCACTATGGCTGCCCATATCTGCAGAGCCTTTCTCCGTCTGACCACGGAGAAAGACCAATATGATGTGATGTCCCTGCTGAAAAAGGAATTGATCCCTATCAGGAATGAACGCCAATACCCAAGACTCCAAACGACTCATTTCCGAAGACCGCGATATTTTATATATCGGGCAGCATAGACACCTATATCATTATAATCCGTTTTGAGGCAGATTTGCAATCTGTCTTCTTGTCATGCTTTCCTTCATGAGTAAATCGTAAACATATCTGTAAAACGGTTCCACTAAGGCTCATCTGTAATTTGTTCTGTAAGAATTCACTTCCTGATTAAACGTTAACTAAATGACATTGTACTGTGAACAGTAACAAAAAGAATGTGCATCTCCGACACGTAGTGCCTTTTGTTTCATAGGAAGTTCCTATGAAATAAAAAAGGAAAAACAGACTGCAAATAAATCTTCACAGTCTGCCCGAAATCTCTATTTTTTATTCTTTACAATTCATCAATCTGCCAGTCGATTGGCTCTACACCATGCGCCTCAAGGAATTTATTTGTCTGGCTGAACGGTTTGCTTCCGAAAAATCCACGATACGCAGAAAGCGGACTCGGATGCGGTGCTTCCAGGATCAAATGGTTCGGATTGGTCAGCATTCTCTTTTTCATCTGTGCCGGTCTTCCCCACAGGATAAATACGATCGGCCTGTCTTGGGTATTGAGTACACGGATTGCTGCATCTGTAAATTCTTCCCAGCCAATTCCACGATGTGAATTAGCCTGATGTGCTCTTACCGTAAGAACCGTGTTGAGAAGAAGTACTCCCTGCTCCGCCCATTTCACCAGATTGCCGTGGCTTGGGATCGTACATCCCAGATCATCATGCAGTTCCTGATAAATATTCACCAGTGACGGTGGAATATCAACCCCTGGTTTCACAGAAAAGCTTAACCCCTCTGCCTGTCCATCTCCATGATATGGATCCTGACCAAGGATCACAACCTTGACATCCTTAAGCGGTGTCAGATGAAATGCATTAAAAATGTCATCTGCCGGAGGATATACCCGGTGTGTCCGGTATTCCTGATTCACTGTTTCAAACAGTTTCTTATAGTATGGCTTGGAAAATTCACCTTTCAGTGCATCCAGCCAGTCATTGTTAATTGCTGCCATATTCCCCACCTTTTCTCTACAGACGTACCGATACGCCTTTTTCTCTCAAATATTCTTTTACTTCTCTGATCTCCAGCTCTTTATAGTGGAACAGGGATGCCGCAAGTGCCGCGTCTGCCTTCCCCTCTTCACCGAGTGCTTCGTAGAAATGCTCCAGATTACCTGCTCCTCCAGATGCGATTACTGGAATTGATACATTTTCCGCGATCGTCCTTGTCAGCTCCAGATCGTATCCGGCCTTCGTGCCGTCACAGTCCATACTGGTCAAAAGAATCTCTCCTGCGCCAAGTGCTTCTACTTTCTTCGCCCACTCGACCGCATCAATCCCCATATCAATGCGTCCGCCATTTTTATAAATATTCCAACCGCTGCCGTCTGCCCTTCTTTTCGCATCAATCGCGACAACCACGCACTGGCTTCCAAACTTCTCAGCTGCTTCCCGGATCAGTTCCGGTCGATTGATCGCAGAAGAATTGATGGAAATCTTGTCTGCACCTTCCCGGAGCAATGCCTTAAAATCGTCAACGGTCCGGATTCCACCACCTACCGTAAATGGAATAAACACACACTCAGCAACTTTACGCACCATGTCAACCACCGTGCTTCTGTCGTCCGAAGATGCCGTGATATCCAGAAATACCAGTTCATCCGCACCTGCCTTATCATAAGCCTTCGCAATCTCAACCGGATCTCCTGCATCTTTGAGATCCACAAAATTCACACCTTTTACAACCCGTCCGTTCTTCACATCAAGACATGGGATAATTCTCTTTGTAAACACTGTCTGCCCTCCTACAATTCTACAAAATTTTTCAGTATCTGAAGTCCTGTATCACTGCTCTTTTCCGGATGGAACTGGCAGGCAAATACATTTCCCTGTTCAACCGAAGCATGAATATGTGTGCTGTACTCGGTTGTCGCTTTTACAATACTTTCATCTGTTGCTTTCAAATAGTAGGAATGAACAAAATATACATACGGCTCTTCAGGTAAATCTTTAAACAATCTGCCGTCATTCTGAAGCTTCAGAGAGTTCCATCCCATATGCGGGATCTTAAGTCCCGGACAGTCCGGAATTCTAAGGATCTCTCCTTTTAGAATACCAAGCCCCTCCACACCTGGCGTCTCGTCACTTCTTTCAAACAAAAGCTGAAGCCCAAGACAGATTCCAAGAAGCGGGATTTGTCTCTTTGCTACTTCACGAAGCACTTCATCCAATCCATATTTTTTCAGATTGTACATGGCATCGCCAAATGCACCGACTCCCGGAAGGATCACTTTATCGGCAGAAAGTATCTCTTTTCTGTCTCTTGTGATAACCGCATCCTCACCAAGATATTTTAACGCTTTTTCTACACTTTTAATGTTTCCTGCATCATAATCAATAATCGCTATCATCCGCATATCCTCACGATTTTTATATTCTTGTAGTTATTCAAAAGAGCTTTTTCCGCTCATGTCACAATCTTCTTCCCTGTGTCAATCAGGAATAAGTTCTTTTATAATGTACCACGTTACAGTGTGAATTGCAAGATTCGCGTTTATTTCATGTCCAGTTCAAACCAGAACTCAACACCATTGGTATGATTGATCGCACCGTATCCTTTTCCAAAGGAGTCCATGATCGCCTTCACAATGGAAAGCCCGATACCATTTCCCCCGTATTCTCTGGTCCTTGCCTTATCAACCTTATAGAATTTCTCCCAGATATGTGGCAGATCTTCCTCCGGAATCGGCGTTCCGGTATTGAATACGGTAATTTTTGCCATATCATTTTCCTTGGTGATCTTAATCTCGATCACCTTCTCACCATCGACATGGTTCAGTGCATTGTTGACATAGTTCCGGACAACCTGCTCAACCTTAAACTCATCTGCCCAGACATAAACAGGGTTCTTGTGGCGGAAAATCACTTGTGCTTCTTTCTGCTCGATCAGAATATCCAGACTCTGCAGGACACCCGAAATCAATGAAGTAATATCAAACCGTTCAAACTGTACATCATCCTCACCAAATTCCAGCTGGTTCAGGGCAAGTAGATTCTTCACCATCCGGTTCATCTTTCCTGCCTCGTCCATAATGACTTCACAGTAGAACTCCCGGCTCTCCGGATCATCATTGACTCCTTCTTTCAGACCTTCTGCATATCCCTGGATCAGGGCAATCGGCGTCTTCAGTTCATGGGAAACATTCCCCAGGAATTCGCTTCGCATATTTTCTCGTTTTTCTTTCTGTTCAATGTCTTTCTGCAATTTATAGTTGGCTTCTTTCAGATTGGAAATCGTCTGCTCAAGTCTTTCTGACATCCGGTTAAAGTTCTCTCCCAGTACACCGATTTCGTTGCTTCCGCCGCTGGTATATTTTGCATCAAAATCCAGATCGGCCATCTTCTGTGAAAGTGTTGCGAGCTCCATGATCGGCTCCGTGATCCTTTTTGAGAAATACCACGCAAGCAATACACTCACAAGAATCACACATCCGCCGACGACTCCGATAAATCTGTTAAAAATCATGACTGCCGAACGAATACTCTCCAGCGGGCTTCGCATGATAAAGATATCACCATTGTCAAAGTTTCCCCACATGGTCAGGTACTCTGTATTATTTTGCGGATCAACCGACTTGCAGATATCATAACTGTCCGTTTTTTCCAAAACCTCCTGATGATTCTTATCGTACAGATATCCGAAAAGCTGTACGACCATCATCTGTTTTTCTCTTACATTAGTATAAACCACATTGTATTCTGAATCGATGACTGCAATGGAAATATTATTTTTCTCTGTAAATCTTCCCAGGTCTTTTTCCGGTGTCTCAGAATCGATTGTCCCGTTCTCCACACCTTCCTGCACCATTGTATAGGCCTTTATAAATTCTGATTTCTTATTGGAAATATAATACTTCTCCAGAAAGCTTCCGTTGACGATCATAAATACAACGATCATAAACAGAATCAGACCTACAAAAACAGTCATCATCTGTCTTTTTATTGAATATTTCATGACTGTACCTCGAATTTATACCCCATACCCCAGATAGTCTTAATATAATCTCCTTTATCACCAAGTTTACTTCTCAGCTTCTTTACATGGGTATCAATGGTTCTGGCATCCCCGAAATAATCGTAATTCCATACATTGTTAAGAATCTTCTCTCTCGATAAAGCGATCCCCTGATTCTCCACAAAATATGTCAGAAGTTCAAACTCTTTGTAACTGAGTTCGATCGGCTTTCCATCGATCTTCACCATATGTGCTGCTTTATCAATCTCGATCCCGTCCGCATGAAGCAGATCATCCGAAGCAAGCGCATTGGTTCTGCGCAGAATCGCAGTAACTCTTGCAACCAGGATCTTCGGGCTGAACGGTTTGGAAATGTACTCATCCACACCGAGTTCAAACCCCTGAAGCTCGTCCCTCTCTTCACTTCTTGCGGTCAGCATAATGATCGGAACCTTTGATTCTTTACGGATCTCACGGCAAGTCTGCCAGCCATCCATATGCGGCATCATGACATCCAGGATGATCAGTGCAATATCTTTTTCCTCATAAAAAATGTCCATTGCTTCCATACCGTCTCCGGCTTCGAGTACCGCATATCCTTCTCTTTCCAGGAAATCGCGCACCAATTTGCGCATACGGCTTTCATCATCTACTACAAGAATTTTCAGTTTATCCATAACTCTCACGGGCTCCTTTTATCACTTTATTTCTAATTATACACCAGAATAGCAGATAATTGTGTTCTTTATGTGAAAGAAGAACAACAGGATCGTAGTTTCGTATTTATTTTTATCCTAAAAAGCCAAGATGCTCTAACAAAATCTTCAGGCCAAGCAGAATAAGGATGACCCCACCGACAATTTCGGCTTTGTTCTTATAGCGGGCTCCAAAGACGTTACCAATCTTTACTCCGGCAAAGGAAATGATGAAGGTCACGATTCCGATAAAACAGACCGCCGGAATAATATTTACCTTAAGAAATGCAAAGGTAATTCCTATAGCGAGTGCATCAATGCTGGTTGCTACTGCGAGAAGGAACATGGTCTTCACATCCAGGCTTGCATCGGCTTCCTCTTCGTCATTGTCCAATGCTTCGTGAATCATATTTCCACCAATCAGCGCAAGTAATACAAATGCGATCCAGTGATCTATAGAAGCAATGGCTTCCTGGAACTGCGCTCCTAAAATATAACCAATTGCCGGCATCAATGCCTGAAATCCGCCAAACCATAAGCCAACAATAGCCGCCTTTTTGAAAGTGCACTTCGGCATAGCAAGTCCTTTACAGACAGAAACTGCAAATGCATCCATGGACAGCCCTACTGCAATCAAAAACAATTCAATTAAACCCATAATTTTTCTCCTTTTTAAAGCTAATCATCTTATCCAATGTGAAAATAATTGTCTGCGGCAATGCTTTGCCTGCACTTGGCTCATCGTATATAATCGAGCAGGCCGACTCCTACTCGATTTGTATACTTTGTACACCATCTCGCTTAACAGCTCGATGATGTACATTCGCCAAATGCAGATACTTGTGCAAGCACAAATCTGCACTTGGCTCATCGTATACACAAAAAAAGACTTATTCGTAGCATAAAATACTACGAATAAGTCTCATTATTTAAAGCTATGCCAGACAGCCATTGCTGTCAGTATGTTGACAAAGCTACGTCATCGCGCCAACTACTCCCTTATCGATAAAAATTATTATATCGGCCAGGTTCTTTTCTGTCAAGCCTGATTCTCTGCAAATTCAGATCAGACTCCTTCTCCAAAATCAGCTTTTGACTGCTACGCCATGATCGGCTTTAATGCTTCTGCGAATTTGTCTTTCTTTGCCTGTGCTTCTTCCAGATCTTTTCCAAGTGTTGTGTAATAGATCTTAATCTTCGGCTCTGTTCCTGAAGGACGAACAATAACAGTCTCGCCATCTTCCAGTTTGTAGATCAGTACATTCGCAGAAGGAAGTCCGGTTTCTTCCGGTTTAGTGTAATCTGTAACAGATGCAACCTTGATTCCGGCTACTTCTGTGAGCGGATTCTTACGAAGGTTTTCCATGATATCTGCCATCTTGTCCATTCCGCTAAGTCCCGGGAATTCAAAGCTGTCTACTTTGTTCAGATAACGTCCGTACTGCGCGTAGATTTCTTCCAGTCTCTGCTTCAGTGAGCTTCCGATGCTTCTGTAGTAAGCTGCCATTTCGCAGATCAGCATAGATCCGATAACA
Organism: Coprococcus sp. AM97-35; assembly: GCF_027697525.1. Classification (NCBI taxonomy): domain Bacteria; kingdom Bacillati; phylum Bacillota; class Clostridia; order Lachnospirales; family Lachnospiraceae; genus Coprococcus; species Coprococcus sp. AM97-35. The sequence continues at coordinate 92,509 of NZ_JAQESL010000003.1, forward strand.
GCATCTTTATCACGTACATACGGTCCTGCAAGGTATCCGTAGCTCTCTTCAAATCCGAAGATGAAACGGTCTACTTCTCCGGCCTCTTCAAGTTGTGCGATCTGGTCACCGATCCACTTGAATCCGGTAAGTACGCTTCTGAGTTCTACACCGTAATGCTCTGCAACTGCATCTGCAAGCGGAGTAGATACGATTGATTTTACAGCAACTGCTTTCTCAGGCATGGTTCCTTTTTCAATACGTCCTGCGCAGATGTAATCGAGAAGCAGAACACCGACTTCGTTACCACTTACCAGTTCGTAAGAACCATCCGGGCACTTCATTGCAATACCTACACGGTCTGCATCCGGGTCTGTTGCAAGCATCAGATCTGCATCTGTCTCTTTTGCAAGGTTAAGTCCAAGCTCCAGAGCTGCAAAAATTTCCGGGTTCGGATAACTGCAGGTCGTGAAGTATCCGTTTGGATATTCCTGTTCCGGAACGATTGTGATATCTGTGATTCCGATGTCTTTTAATACCTGTGTTACCGGAACAAGTCCTGAACCATTGAGCGGACTGTATACCAGCTTCAGTCCTGCTGTCTTGCAAAGTCCCGGTCTTACCTGACGTGATTCGATCGCTTCATAAAGCGCCTTCTTGCAGTCATCTCCTACGAAACGAATCAGCCCTTTTTCTACACCTTCTGCGAAGGATATGTATTTTGCACTTGTGAGGACATCTGTCTTCTGGATTTCAGCATATACGATTGCTGCTGCATCATCTGTCATCTGGCATCCGTCCGGTCCATATGCTTTATAACCATTGTATTTTGCCGGGTTGTGGGATGCAGTTACCATAACACCTGCATTGCAGTTATAATAACGTGTCGCAAATGAAAGTGCCGGCACCGGCATCAGCGCGTCATAGATTCTGACATTGATTCCGTTTGCTGCCAGAACACCTGCTGCTGTCTTTGCAAATACATCACTCTTCAGACGGCTGTCGTAGCTGATTGCCACAGTCTGTGTGCCACCCTGTGTCTTAACCCAGTTCGCCAGTCCCTGTGTTGCCTGACGTACTACATAAATATTCATACGATTCGTTCCTGCTCCGAGAACTCCACGAAGTCCGGCTGTTCCAAACTTCAGAGCTACAGCGAAACGATCTTTTATCTCTTCGTCATTTCCTTCAATTCTCGCTAATTCCGGACTCAGATCGGCATCTTCCAGATCTGCTTCCAGCCAACGTTTGTACTCTTCCTGATACATCTTGACCACTCCCTACTATAATTTGTTCTTATTTTTGTACATTTTGACAAAAATATACTTTAAATATACCATATCTTTGACTAACCCGCAATGATTTGGGTAAGAAAAGTCCGTTAAAACATTCTTCATTTTGAGAAAATTTTGCCTTAAGTCCTTCGTAAACAATAATCTGTCTTACTCCATTCCAAACATTTTCATTGTATCCACAAACTTCCCGTCCTAATTTTTTAATTTTTGCTACATCATCTGTACCCAATATTTTATATGCTGTCTCAACATCCTGAAAACAAAGTGCTTTCCGATACATCATGAATTGTTCCATTGATGAAAATTTAATCCCATTCACTTCAAACTCTGATAAATACCAATTTCCTAAATATCCATTTTCTTCATCTGGATTATGAAAACAAATAATCTCCATCAATCTTCACCCAACCTTTCACTACAATCATACCAAATTTATATCTTTCCTGCCATCGCAACAAGCACTTTCATCACCCCGGCAAGCACCATCACCCAGATTGGATTCATCTTCACCTTCCTGAGCAAGATCACACATACCACAAATATTCCAACCATCAGCCAACTGGTATCAGATATCACCATTTTCACGGAAACTCCCCAGAATGCTGTCTGCAAAATGGAAATTCCCGCCGATCCGATCAGTGCGACCACCGCCGGTCTGATCCCTCCAAGTATTCCCTGCAGCATGTCCATTTCCCGGTATTTTAAGTACAATTTTGCAATGATCGTCACGATAATGCAAGATGGTGTGATATATCCAAGTGTAGCCACAACCGCTCCCGGCATTCCGGTCAGTTTCATCCCAACAAAGGTTGCTGCATTGATCGCAATCGGTCCCGGAGTCATCTGGGAAATGGTGATCAGATCCGTAAATTCCGTCATGCTGAGCCAGTGATGCACATTTACGACCTGCCCCTGGATCAGTGGAAGTGCCGCATATCCACCTCCAAAGCTGAACAAGCTGATCTGAAAAAAGCTTAAAAATAATTGTATATACATCATACTCTTTTCCTCCGTCTGTTCCAGATTGTCCGGATTACACCAAAAACTCCACTTGCAATCACAATATAAATCACATTGATTCCCAATACACAGGCTGCTATAAAGGCTGCAATCATAACAATCGTTGCCACATTATCTTTCTTTTTTATAATTCCACATCCCATTTCATAAGTGACCGAGGCAATCACAGCTCCGACACCTGCCTGCATCCCTTCCAGCATCTGACTCACCAGATAATTATCCCGAAATGCATGATAAAAAGCAGAGATCAAAGAAATGATCACAAACGGTGGAATAATCGTTCCAATAATTGCAACCAGTGTTCCTGTAAGGCCGGCAAGCTTATACCCAACCACGATTGCCCCATTTACCGCAATCGGTCCCGGTGCTGACTGCGCGATTGCCACCAGATCCAGCATTTCATTTTCTTCAATCCAATGATAATCATCCACAAACTTTTTCTTCATCAGCGTAACGATCACATAACCGCCGCCAAATGTAAATGCACTTAGATATAATGTAGATAGAAAAAGTTTAACCAACACTTCTCTTTTATTCTTCATAATTTTTATCCTCCACCCATTAGTATATCTTTGCTTTATACAGATGTAAATTAAAATCCAGGTAAATTTCAAAACCTTTCCGAAACCTTTCCAATACAATTTTACCTCTTGACTTTTCCAACAATCTCATTTATCATATATAACATATCAATTTAGTAGGTTTATAAAGGAGTGACACAGAATGAACATCTTATGCTTTGGCGACTCAAACACATATGGCTACAAACCGGACGGAACCGGCAGATTTGACACCGACACCCGATGGACCAGTCTGCTTCAGAAGAAGCTGGGTGCTGACCACCGTGTGATCGAAGAAGGTCTTTGTGGAAGAACCACTGTATTTCAGGATGATCTTCGTGAGGGACGCCGTGGACTTGATCTGATCGGTGTCTCGATGGAAATGCATAACCCTATCGATCTCCTTATCGTTATGCTCGGAACCAACGACTGCAAAACAAGATACAATGCGTCCGCAGGAACCATTGCCAAAGGATTGGCTCAAGTCATCCAAAAAGCCCGGAAAAATGCTTCCCAGCCTTTTGATCTCCTCGTCATTTCACCGATTCATCTGGGTGAAGGTGTTGGCGATCCTGGCTTTGATCCGGAATTTGATGAAAAATCCGTAGAAGTTTCAAAAAAGCTTGCTGAAGAATATCGCAAAGTGGCACTTCTGCATCATGCAGCATTTCTGGATGCCTCTGCTTTCGCATCTCCGAGTACAAGCGACCGCGAGCATCTGGATGCAGCCGGTCACGCTGCACTTGCTAATGCAATCTATGAAAAAGTTATCGATATGCAAAAAGAACTGGAAAAAGCGGTATAGATTTTTAACGTCTATACCGCTCTTCGTATTCGTATTCTTCATTAAATATAAATCCGCATGATATTGATCACAAATCCAATCGCCCCAAGTGTCATAAACACAAGCGCAGCTCCTGCTGCCTTTTTTCTTGTTTCAATCTTTTCCTGATCTTCGATGCTCATATTCTGGACCGGATATTTTCTTCTACCGATCAGATAAAGAATCAGTCCACTTGAATTATTTCCATTCATCGCCCAAAATCCCCAGAATTTCGGGTGCTTTAAGCCTCTTGCTTTTGCATCTGATACCGTCATCTGATAAATCTGCCATGCGGTGCAGATTGCTCCTACCAACGCAATTGCTCCGCTTGCTACTGCTGCTATTTGATTCCATCCCATAATAATCCGCCTCCTAAATCCGTTTGATAATCTGATAAAGCAATGCCGATGAACTCATGATTACCACACAAAATACAATTACCAGATAATAGGTTCCTTCCGGCAACAGTATGTTCAGCGCAATCAACAGTATCATCAGTATAATATTTAAAAGAATTGCTCCAGTCAGTTTTTTGTTGCTTTTTACAACATTTGTACTCTCTTCCAGATGTTCTGCCATCTTCTGATCTCCTTTCAACAGTTCATCAAGACTTACGGAATATAGATCACTAAGTGCAATGACACTGATAATATCTGGATACGATTTTTCATTTTCCCAATTGGAAATAGTCTGGCGGGAAACATCGATTTTCTCTGCAGCCTTCTCCTGGGTAAGCCCGGCTTCTATCCGTGCATTTTTTAGTTTCTTCCCTATTTCCATAATTCCTGTTTCTTCCTTTCACGGACATCATTCCATATAGAACACCAAAAGTCTATCAAACATCTTTTACAAATGGCATTTTTGCCTGTCAAAATTCTTTTACACCGGCAAATATACCTGTATCTTACCATCCGGAGAGATTTGTATCAAGAAAACTATGGCACTTTCTCCTCGCATCTGTTAAAATAGGATTTCAGAAACGGAGGTTTTGAAATGCTAAAATCCTATGTCTGTTTTGACCTGGAAACAACCGGGCTTGACCCACTATATAATGAAATTATTGAAATCGGAGCATTGAAAGTCCGTGACGGAAAGGTTGCCGAACGTTTTATGGAATTCATTCATCCACAGGAAGAGATTTCCCCGATGATCACGAATCTCACCGGCATTACGAATGAAATGGTTGCAAATGCCAGACCTGCCGATGCTGTGATCAGTGATTTTCTTGAATTCTGTGAAGATGATGTCCTGATCGGTCACAATGTAGGCTTTGATTACAGCTTCATGAAATCAGGTGCTTCCAATTTAGGACTTACTTTTGAAAAATTTGGAATCGACACATTTAAGATTGCCCAGCGCACCTTAAAATCACTTCCCTCCAAAAGTCTCTCCAGTCTGTGTGAATACTACCAGATTGAAAATAAAGCTGCGCACCGCGCCTACTATGATGCACTTGCCACAGCCAAGCTGTATCAGACACTGGCACACTATTTTGAAAATGAGGATCCTTCTCTTTTCAAGCCACAGCAGCTTACATACAAAATAAAAAAAGTGCAGCCTGCCACAGCAAAACAAGTTGCTCTTTTGCAGAGACTGTGCAGCCAGAAGAAAAAAGTACCGGAATGGAATCCGGATACGATCACGCGCAGTGAAGCATCTCGGCTGATTGATTCTTTGCTGAAATCCAAAGTAATTTAAAAGCATCGTCTGCAGATTCCCGTTATCTCAGAAACTAAAAAGATAGAGTCCGTCTTGAAAAATTTTTCTTCTCATAAACGTACTCTATCTTTTTTCTTATCCCAGATACGCGATTGCCTCTTCTCTTGTTCCGGAAACGCGTCTTGCATCCTCTGGTATCAGAAACTTCCAACTTCCAAATTCTATTTATTTACTTTCCAGTTTTCCAGAAGTTTTAATTCTATTTTCGTTCCATTCGGCAGTGAGAACCAGTGGTCGTTGATTGCTTTTACCGGATAAGCCTTGATCTTTTCCATCGTTTCTTCCACGGAATCCACCGCGATTGAAATGTGGTCGTAGCCATTTTCTCCCTCTGTGTTAATTTCTTCCATTTCGCAGAGCTGGATTCCTTCTTCGTACCAGCATTTTCTTCCCGGTTTTTCACCGATCTCTCTCCACATATGCATTTCAAATACATCTTCAAAAAATTTCTGTGCATTCTCGTAAGATGCCGTTCTGATTGCTGCATGATCTATCTTTGCCATATTCTATATCCTCCTATTTTCGAAGTTTATGTTCTATTTTAGGATAATTCATTTTGTGAGAGCGTGCAAGAAAAACAATGATATGAGGAGATAGATAAAAGTTATTGACAAATACGGTTGTGACACCCGTCTTCATACAACTGGCACTCAAACTTATTTGTTGCAGAGATGTGATGTGTGGGAGCCATTAGCTATCATATATGTAAAAGTTTCAAGACATTGGACAATGTAAACATACCGTTTTTCCATGCAAAAAGAAGTCCCAAACAAGGACTCCTTCTTTAGTAGCGGGAACTGGATTTGAACCAGCGACACCGCGGGTATGAACCGCGTGCTCTAGCCAAC
>NZ_JAQESL010000003.1:98762-276885 GCF_027697525.1 Coprococcus sp. AM97-35
TCATCACATTTATGCGACTTGTTTAGTCTACTATTATTTTCTACAAATGTCAATACTTTTTTCAGTTTTTTTACAGATTTTTTTTACAGATTTTCTCTTTTTCCGTCAGCATATCTCCCCCTTACTTCCTGCTTTCCAGACCATTACCTGTAGATTTCTTCCCAATGCTCTTTTGTCATAACATTCGTATGTTCAACCCGCACCTCATGTAAAAGCGGCACAGGAACTTCATTACAGGTATGATGATAAACAAATCCCAGCTTTTCCTGCACTCTTTTTGATTTCAGATTGCCATCATAATAAGCGCACCAGATTGTTGTCATGCCAAGATCTTCAAATCCATGTCTCAATAACTCTCTAGAAGCTTCCGGCATATAGCCTCTTCCCCAGAATGGCTGTCCAAGCCAATATCCAAGCTCGCACTCATCGTCACGCTTTGTTTTATTCGTGTATCCATTCAGTTTCAGTTCCACAGCACCTATCGCAATATTATTTTCCTTTTCACAGATTGCGTAGCACTCTGCTCCATCAAATACATTTTTGATGACAGCTCTGCTTTCCTCCACACTCTTATGCGGCGGCCATCCTGCAGCAGGTCCGATCTCCGGATCTTTTGCGTATTCAAACAGACTTTCCGCATCTTCCTCTGTCCATTTTCTCAGTATTAATCTTTCGGTCTCCAGCATACTCTTCCACCTCAGTCTTGATATTTAAATTTTTAATAAATTTGTTTTCTTCAAATTCTATTCTATACGTTAATCTGCTGTCTCAGTATATCATAAGGATTTTATAGTTTCAACATTCCACATTTGCATGGTTATACGTAAAACGTATTTCAATAATTCATTTTTTCTATATATCGTCCTATTTATAGTTATTTTACACATTTCACCATATGCATTGACTAACTCATTCGTCATTTTGTACAATATTTTATATGGATAGCGACAAAATATATGGATACTAACAAATCGTCATTGTATAAAAGGAGGAAATGAAAATGGCTGATTATGAAAAAATGTGGGAAGACCTTGGGATGGATGTCAAAAATCATGACAATCTCTGTCAGGTTCTTCCGACAGCAGTTGGGGATGTATTTATGACACAGGAAAACCGCCCGAAGGCAATGGACTTCTGGGATATGGTCATCGCTGAGGTGCACGGTATCCGCCCGGCCGAACTCATTGAAGAGCAGAAAAAAGGACGCAAGGTATTCGGAACCTTCTGCGTATATGTACCGGATGAAGTAATTATCGCTGCAAATGGTATCGTAACAGGACTTTGCGGTGGATCACAGTTCTGGGTTCCGGACGGCGAAAAAGTCCTTCCGAAAAATGTCTGTCCGCTTGTAAAAGCTTCTGTAGGAGCAAGACTTGGACGTACCTGTCCGTTCTTCCGTATCGCAGATATGTATGTCGGGGAAACTACCTGCGATGGCAAGAAGAAAGCTTACGAGATTCTCGGGAAAGACGTTCCAATGCATATTATGGACGTTCCACAGATGAAGCGTGAGAAAGATATTATCAAATGGAAAGAAGAAATTACAGATTTTGCAAAGATTGTAGAAGAATTCACCGGAAACGAAATTACACCGGAAAAGCTTGCAGAAGCGATCAGTATCTGCAATGAGAAGCGTAAAGCTCTTCAGAGAGTTTATGACTGCAGAAAATCAAAATGTCTGCCAATTTCCGGACGAGATGCTCTGCTCATGACCCAGATTTCCTTCTTCGATGATCCGGTACGTTGCGCCCAGATGTGTAACCGTCTGGCTGACGAACTGGAACAGCGAATCAAAGATGGCGTATCCGTTGTACCGGAGGGTACAAAACGTATCCTGATCACAGGAACACCTCTTGCAGTTCCGAACTGGAAATTACATAACATCATCGAGACAAGCGGCGCTGCTGTTGTCTGCGAAGAGATGTGTACAGGAACAAGATATTTTGAAAATCTTGTAGACGAATCCGGTGAAACGCTGGATGAACAGTTCATGAATCTGTCCAAACGTTACATGAAGACAAACTGTGCATGCTTCACACCAAATACCGGACGTATCGACGATATTCTCCGTATGGTAGACGAATATCAGGTAGATGGCGTCATCGACTGCAGTCTGATGTTCTGCTGCCTGTATGACACAGAAAAGCTTGCAGTTTCAGAAGCACTGAAGGCGAAAAATATTCCGGTACTCTCTCTGGAAACAGATTACACCGATAAAGATGCTGAACAGCTTCGTACAAGAATCGGAGCATTTGTGGAGATGCTGAATCAGTAAAATGGAAGAAAAAAATAAACATATCCGCTATTATATTCTCTTTGACAATCACACACAGGGCATGATGCTCCATGAGCTTCTGGATAAGCAAGGTCTTCCTAACCGGATTGCACCTGCCCCACGTGACACTGACGGCAAAGCAGCCTGCGGGATGGCGCTTCTGATCCATCCGGATGACATTGATGCAGTCAGGACATGCATCGAAGAGAATCATGCGGAATATGTAAACATCGTTCCATTGGAAAATCAGTTGCAGAAAAAGAGAGACCGATATTGTTAAATGCAGAGTGTATGATAAATGAGGAGAAAGCGAAAAGCTCTCTCCTCATTTTGACTCATCATATTCAAAAACCGCTGAATCATCTCATTTTCAGCGGTTTTACAGGTATGGACCTGAGGGGAATCGAACCCCTGTCCGAAAGCTCTTCCATAAAGGCATCTCCCATCACAGTCATTCTTTTGACATTCCCTCCATAAGCCGCCGAACAACAGGCTACTTACTTTAGTAGCTTCATAAATTCTTCCATTCCCTCAAAGCTTTGGAAACGAAGTGCCTCATCTGGTCGAAGCCGGTTACTTAAGCGATGAGAGACTCAAGACCGACTGCTGCAACTAGGCAGCGTACGCTAAATTTTCGTCTGCGTTTATATTTAGTTGGAACTTTTAACGTAGTGTCCCGCTACGGATGGCTTCCTTGACTTCCGTGCCCCCGTCGAAACCAGTACAAGCCCTGGTTCTTGGAAGCCGTATCATCAAAAATACGCTTCTGCAAACAAGATCCGTTCAGAAGTCAGCCTTCTGCTCTCCCATTTGCTCTATATATTATATGCGGACATCCAGGCTCATGTCAAGGCATCTCCGCATATAATTTACTCACTCTGTCATTTTACGCTTCTTTTGTCTTTCCCACTTCCAGCATTCCGCTCTTTGCAAGTGCCGGTCTCAGCGCATTGTAGATGATCACTACAACAATCGTAGAAAGAATCGCATTTACAAAGGTAGCAGCTGCGCTCCACTTTGCAAGAACCTCTGCCATCTGCTGCGGCTGTCCCAGAATGTACTGTTTGTAAAAGTATCCGACGATCGGATCTGCAATAACATTAAATGCAAGTCCGGCAACAGAAGCCAGCAGGCTCCATTTGAAAATGTATTTCTTGTCGGTGCTTTCATTGATCTTTGCGATCTTATGCGCTACAAGTCCTGTGATCAGTCCGATGCAGAGCTTCAGGATAAATGTCTTCGGTGCTCCGGTAATATAGATCGGATCCATCACATCCGCGATTCCCATTCCGATCGCTCCTGCAAGTCCGCCGTACCAGCCGCCCAAAAGAAGTGCGGCAAGCACACAGAACGCATTTCCAAGGTGGATTGATGTTGCATCTCCTCCCGGCATCGGTATTTTAATCTGCAGATACGTAAAGATTACGTAGCAAAGTGCAGCAAACAGCGCTGTCTGTGCAATTTTCATAACGGTTGAATTTGTTTTCATAGTCTGTCCCATCCTTTCTTATTCCTTTTGAAACACTATAGTACATTGATTCATCAGGTTATTGAACATTGTACCGCGTCACTGTCTCTGTAAAAATATACAATTTTCACTTTTTTCAAGGGGACAGTTTTGTTTTATCCGAAATTGCGGATCTTGAATTCTCTTTCTGCCTCACGCTTCTGGTCTTTTTTCGCGATATCATCACGCTTATCATATAGTTTTTTACCTTTTGCCAGTCCGATCTCTACCTTGACAAGACTCTTGCTGAAATACACCTTCAGTGGCACGATCGCCATTCCTTTTTCCTTGGTCTTGCCGATCAGTTTGTTGATCTCCGATTTGTGAAGAAGGAGCTTTCTCACACGCAGAGGATCTTTATTGAAAATATTTCCCTTTTCGTATGGGCTGATATGCATTCCATAGATGAACACTTCCCCATCCTCAATACGGATAAAGGATTCTTTGATGCTGCATTTTCCCATGCGGAGGGATTTTACTTCCGTACCTGCAAGTGCAATTCCCGCCTCATAAGTATCCAGGATAAAATAGTCATGATACGCTTTTTTATTGTTCGCAATCATCTTGCCCTGCGCTTTTGCCTTAGCCATCTTCTCTCTCCTCTTTTCTTTCCTTTACAAGTCTAAAATCAATGGTTCTTGATATCTCATCACAATCGATCATCTTCACACGCACCTTCTGCCCCAGCTTATAGGTCTTTCTGATATGGGAACCGATCATCTGATAATGTTCTTCGTCGTAATCATAATGATCGTCCGTCATATTGGTAACATGTACCAGCCCTTCTACGGTATTCGGAAGCTCTACATAGATTCCCCACTTTGTGATACCCGAAATAACTCCTTCAAATTCCTGTCCGAAGAAATTCCGCATATACTGTACCTTCTTCAGCTTCAGCGTCTCTCTCTCTGCCTCATCCGCACGGCGCTCTAAGGAGCTTGTCTCCATCGCCACCTCCGGCAGGATTTTTTCATAATGATTCCTCTTTGCATCGTTCATCCTGCCTCGAAGATTATCTTTGATGATCCGGTGGATCTGCAGATCCGGATAGCGCCGGATCGGTGAAGTAAAATGCGTATAATACTGGGTCGCAAGTCCGAAATGTCCGTCATTATCCGGCGAATATCTCGCCTGCTTCATCGAACGGAGTGCAAGCCTTGAGATCATGGCTTCTTCCGGAGTCCCCTCGATCTTATCCAGAAGCTTCTGGACTTCCTTTGGACGGATCTCCTGTCCTCCCTGCATATGCATGGTATATCCGAAATTCTGCAAAAATGTCACAAGTTTCTTCATCTTATCATCATCCGGTGTTTCATGCACACGGTATAAGAATGGAATCTCCTGCCAGAAATAATCCTCTGCAACCGTCTCATTTGCAACAAGCATAAAATCCTCGATGATCTTCGTTGCCACGTTGCGGTCGTAAGCCTTAATATCCACCGGCTCACCGCTTTCATTTAAAATAATCTTTGCCTCCGGAAAATCAAAGTCGATTGCCCCTCTTCTGTGGCGTCTTTCTCTCAAAATGTGTGACAGTTCTTTCATCAGCTCAAACATCGAGATCAGATCATGATATCGCTCGCATTCTGCCTCATCCCGATCCTCAAGAATCTTTTTCACACTGGTATAGCTCATGCGTTCATCCACATTTACCACAGTTTCTGCAATCTGGTGATCGATTACATTTCCCTTCGCATCAATGGTCATGATACAGCTCAGTGCCAGCCGGTCCTCGCCTGCGTTTAATGAACACATTCCATTAGACAGAACTCTTGGCAGCATCGGGATCACACGGTCTGCCAGATAAACACTGGTACCTCTTTTCAGTGCTTCCCGGTCAAGGGCGCTGTTCTCCTGCACATAATTGGTCACATCAGCGATATGCACACCCAGAATATAACGGTCTCCCTCTTTTGTCAGAGTGATCGCATCATCCAGATCCTTCGCATCCTCGCCGTCGATCGTCACGGTCTGCCAGCTCCGCACGTCTTTCCGTCCTGCCATATCAGCGGTCGTCACTGCTTTTGCCACACGCTCTGCCTGATTCAATACCTTCTCCGGAAATTCGGTTGGCAGATCATATCCTTTGACAATCGACAAAATATCAACTCCCGGATCGGTCACATGTCCCAGGATCTCTACGATCTTTCCTTCTGGCTTCTTTCCATTCTCCCCATAAGAGGTCAGCTCGACCACAACCTTATGCCCGGTCACAGCTCCTTTAGAACGCTCTGCCGGTACGAAGATATCCTGCAGGAAACGCTCATTATCCGGCACAACGAATCCGAAATTCTTCCGGCTCTGATAATAGCCGACGATCCGCTGGATTCCCCTCTGTACGATCTTCGTGATCTTTCCTTCTCTTCGCTTTCCTTCCGGTGCTTTGGTGATGACAACCTCTACCTCATCTCCCTGCATGGCACCGTTCATATCATCTTCAGAGATAAAGATATCTTCACTCTCACCTTCCACAGTAACAAAGCCGAAGCCTCTCGCATTTGCCTGGAACATTCCCCGCAGCTGCTTTGCCTCACCTTTGATGTATTTTCCTTTCTGTGTGACATGTACCCTGCCTTCCTTTTCCAGGCTGTCCATGACAGCTTTGAGTTCCCCTTTCTGATCTTTCGGAACCTGAAGCAGCATCGACAGCTCTTTCAGCTTCATCGGCACATAAAATTCATCACAGATAAATTCATAAATAATTTTCTTTCTTTTTTCAAATAATTCGTCCATCTCTTCTCCTGTCAAAAAAGGAACACCCTATAGATACTATAGAGTGTTCCTCATCTTCTTTCAATCATTCGTTATGCAAAAACTTTCAGGTTCAAGACTGCTGCAAGTACGATAAACAGAATTGCTAAAAACTTGGTAGACTTAACAAGTGCGCCTTCCATAGAACGTCCTTTGTTCTGTCCCCAATAAGAATCTGCCATACCTGCGATTGTTCCAAGACCTGCTGACTTACCTTCCTGCATCAATACGATTACTGTCAATGCGATACAATCTATTGCAAATAAAATTAAAAGTACTGTTTTTAAAATTTCCATTACTAATCACACCTCCTGATGTTTGAACCACTCATGTATTTTACCATAAATCTACTTCCGATTCAAGCAAATTTCATGGATTTCAGTCTTTATTTTACCAGTTTGCTTCCTTTCAGCTTCACAACCCGGTCAATCCGGTTAATGGATGACATCCGGTAGGCATAAGCCCCCGACTCAAAAAGTGCATAAATGCTGCCACCATCCTGATAGATCTGTTCCAGTCTCTCTGGAAACTTGATCGTCTTATAAGCTTCGGAAGTTGACAAGATTCCATATCTGGAATAGTTGAAGATCTGTACCTCCGATGGCAGGATTCCCCAGGATCTGGTAAGCAGGATCTTATTGTTGTAAAATGCCATTCCCTGCACCTTACCAGAAATTACCTGCATACTGACCGCATAGGCAACCGGATCCGTCACGCCGACCGTCCGTTTCAGGTTCATATCTTCTTTTTCATACAAGGTACCGTCTGCATTGATCAGATATTTTTCAATGACACTGGCATTATCCTGTGTAAAGAATCCGACAAACAATGCACCGTCATGATACGTCATAAATGATGCCCGCTTGATCTTGTAAAGATTGTAAGACATATCGAATTCAATCGGATGATACCCATCATCAAAGGAATAGTTCTCCAGATGGGACAGCGTGATCGCATTTGCCTGCGCCCAAGTGGAACCCTGTCCTGTCACCCACAGGATCTGGTTCATCGTATCGTATGCCATTCCGCCCACATGTGCTTTGGTGTTCAGCACAATCTCTTTCACAAACCGTCTGCTTTCTTTGTCGATCACATAGATCACCGAATCATGTGCCTTTGTCTTACAATAAGCACTGACCAGAATATAATCCTCTGTAATTGCAAGTCCCTGTGGTGTCATGGATGTGCAAACTTCTGCTTCTCCGTCCCCTTTTACTTTCAGCGTTCTTGTTGACTTCAGACCAGGCACAACATAAGTCCCGTAGTAATTGTCTACTTCAGCTTCATCGCAGGCGTACTTATAAACAGTCTGGTTACGCTTCAGCGTTTTCAGATACTGCTCCATCGTGTAAACGGAATCCGTATTCGTCACCTTCCGGTTAGTTTCCGGCTCCATCTCGGTTCTGTACTGGAATGCGTAATACCAGTAGCTTCCTCCGATGATTCCCACAACCAGTAGAATACTGATGATACTGCGGATATGTCCAAGCATGGTCTTCTTTTTCCGGACCTTTTTCTTCTTTGCTTTTTTCTCTTCCTGTCTTACTTCCTCATTCTCAAGCTCTTGTTTATTCATTCATGCCCACTTCGTTTTTATATACTTTCTGTGTTGAAAATCCCCGTCCTCTGACCTCATTTACATTGCCAATGATCATAAATGCGTGCGGATCTATCTCCTGCACGATCTGGTTCAGCCGCATCAGTTCACGGTTAGATACAACGGTAAGGATCATCGGCTGATCCTTTCTCAAATAACCGGTCTGCGTGTAGACCAGTGTAGTTCCTCGGTCAAGCTTCTCCTGGATCAGATGGTTCAGCTTCTCATACTCTCCGGAAATGATCTTGACCTGTGTTCTGGTCGATCCCATCAGAAGCACTTTATCCAGCATCACCGTGTAAATCAGTACCAGAAGGATACCATAGATGACCTCTTCTTTATTGGTAAATACCATCTGGAAGATCAGAATTGCAAAATCAAATACATAAAGCATAACAGATACCGGAAGCCCGAATTTCTTATTCAATACCAGCGGTGGGATATCCATACCTCCTGTTGATGCTCCGCATCTTATAACAACTCCGATTCCAAGTCCGATCATCAGACCTCCACAGATCGTTGAAAGCATCTTATCGTCTGTGACGTTCTGTAATACCGGAACATTCTCCAGTATTCCCAGAATGATCGGATAATAAAACGTACTAACCAGTGTAGTAAGTGCAAATTTCATACCAAGCACTGCCGCCCCCAGAAGAAACATCAGTGTGTTGAAGATCAGTACAAATGTATGAATCTGTAATCCGAAATAATGGTTTACGGCAATTCCAAGCCCCGTGGTCCCTCCAGTAATGATATCATTCGGCAGGATAAACATTACAATTGCAAGTGCATATACTGTATTCCCAAATAAAATCAGGCACAGATTCTTCATGTTTGACATTTTCATATTACGCTCTCCTTGACATATGTATTTTGTCTGCAGATTTCCCCAATTTTCCGCAACCCAATACTTTATAGTATACTCGGTGCATGTTTTGTGGACAAGGAATTTTTTTATTTTATTCTCTTTTTTCGTTTCATTTGGTATACTGTGATTAAAAAGACAGGTTTTGATTTTCCAGGAAAAGAGGTTAGCAAGTTATGGACAAGATCAGACAGTTACAGGACATGATTAACGAGAGCAACCGAATCGTCTTTTTCGGCGGTGCCGGCGTCTCTACCGAGAGTAATATTCCGGACTTCAGGAGTGCAGACGGACTCTACAAACAAAAGTACCGCTACTCACCGGAGCAGATTGTAAGCCACAGCTTTTTCATGCAGCATACGGAAGAATTTTATGATTTTTATAAAGAGAAAATGATGTTCCTTGATGCGAAACCAAATAAAGCACATCTGAAGCTTGCCGAGCTGGAAGCCGCCGGAAAGCTGACCGCCGTTATCACACAGAATATCGACGGACTCCACCAGGCTGCCGGAAGCAAAAATGTACTGGAGCTTCATGGAAGTATCCACCGCAATTACTGCATGCGTTGCAAAAAGCAGTACAGTGCACGTTTTATAAAAGAATCGAAAGGAATCCCAACCTGCGACTGCGGCGGAACTATCCGCCCGGATGTAGTTCTCTACGAAGAAGGACTGGATAATCAGATTATCCAGAAAAGTATCCGCGCCATCTCAGAAGCAGATATGCTGATCATCGGCGGTACTTCTCTTGTAGTCTACCCTGCTGCCGGATTTATCGATTATTTCCACGGCAGATATCTGGTACTCATCAACAAGGATGCAACTGCCCGTGATGTAGGCGCAACTCTGACGATCCATGAGCCGATCGGAGAAGTATTAGACCGGATCCATGTATAGCCGGAGAATCCAAAAATCCTCTGCCTGCCCTTTCTAATGAAAGAGTGACAGAGGATTTTTCATTTTAACCGTTATACGTCTTAAAAAACTGATACAGATTGTCCAGTGCCTTTGTCAGAACCGGGATCTCTTCTTCATCCAGCGTCTCAACAACAGCTTCTACCATCTTCTTATGAAAATTCGCATGATGATGATATGCCTTCTCCCCTTTTTCCGTCAGCTTGATATTGACGATCCGGCGGTCTTCCTCACTCCGGTGGCGGACCGCATACTTTTTATTGACCAGACTGTTCATCGAAGTCGTCAGAGATCCTACGGTAATCCCAAGCTTCTTTGCGATCGTAGACATATTATTCCCGTCACCCAGACCGACCGCCTCAATGATATGCATATCATTGTTCGTCAGATCCTTAAACTCTTCTGTGATCACTGCTTTTTCTTCCAGTCCCCATATATCATTAAAAAGATGTACCAATATCTTATTGATGCTTTCGTATGCGTCCAATTCCCCTTCTTCTCCTTGCTGTGTCTTTTTCTAGTTCAATTATACACAGTCACCTAACAAAGAATCAATCACTTCTTTCACAGTTTCTATTTTTTCTGCTTTCCACACATCCGCTCCGCAGAACAGAAGTGCCTCCCCAATCTCACCTTTTGCCGCTTTGATTAGTGCTTCCGTGATACAGTATGGCACTTCCGCCGGGTTACAGTTTTTCAGACACCCAAGACATCTCTTAGGCTTCACCCTCTCTCCTGCCATTACATGACTGATAAATGGATTCTTAATTGCCCTTCCCGGCATTCCAACCGGACTTTTCACCAGAATGACATCCTCTTTCTTCGCATTCAGATAACTCTGCTTATAACTGAGATCTGCATCGCACTCCCAGGTCGTGACAAATCTTGTTGCCACCTGGACCGCATCTGCTCCTAATGAAAAGGCATGCTCTGCCGCATCTTTATCCGAAATTCCTCCGGCTACTGCCACCGGGATATGCACCTGATATTTTTGGGCGTACTTTCTGACCACTGCCATGATCCTCTCGATTTCATTATCATAACTTTCCTGTGTGTAAGTTTCCAGCTGCTCCCGGTCGAACCCCAGATGTCCTCCGGCTTTGGGTCCCTCGATCACAACCAGGTCTGCGGTCCTGGAAAATTTTTTATCCCAGTATTTTAAAATAACTTTAGCCGATTTTTCGGTCGATACGATCGGAGCGATCTTGGTACTGCTATTCTCCACAAGTCCCGGCAGCTCGATCGGAAGCCCTGCCCCGGATACGATCAGATCTGCTCCGGCATCCACTGCTGCTTTCACATGTTCATCATAATCCTTCAGCGCAACCATGATATTAAATCCGATCACACCATCCGGAGCCGTCTCTCTTGCTCTTTGGAATTCAGATCCAATTGCGCGGATATTTGCCGCCCTTGTATTCGTTTCAAAATCCGGTTCACGAAATCCGATCTGTGCGGTTGAGATGATCCCGACTCCGCCTTCCTTTGCAACCGCTCCGGCAAGCTGTCCAAGGCTCACACCGACTCCCATTCCCCCTTGAATGACCGGTCTTTTTACTTTCAAATCACCAATCACAAGTTCCGGTAATCCTTTCATTTTTCTTCTCCTCTACTACATCCTGCGAAATCTGTCATACCGCTTTTCGGTAAGTTCTTCCTTTGTCATTGCTCCATATTTTTTTAAAAAAATACTGATATAATCATCCATCGGATCTGTCACTTCTGTAAATGTTTCCAGATTGAAGTCTTCCGGCTCCGGAATCACCCGTTCCACGATACCTGCTTTCAGGAGATGATCTGCTGTCAGCTTCATCACACCTGCCGCCTCTTTTGCACGGCTGCTGTCCTTCCACAGGATACTTGCAAATCCTTCCGGCGAAAGAATGGAGTAAATCGAATTTTCAAGAAGCCACACTTCATCTGAAGTTGCCATCGCAAGAGCCCCCCCGCTTCCACCTTCTCCGATCACAACAGACAGGATCGGAACCTGAAGATTTGACATTTCAAATAAATTTCTTGCGATTGCCTCACCCTGTCCCCTCTCTTCTGCTTCCAGCCCGCAGAACGCTCCCGGCGTATCTACAAAACAGATGACCGGACGGTTAAATTTCTCTGCCTGTTTCATCAGACGAAGGGCTTTGCGGTATCCGTCCGGTGACGGCATCCCAAAGTTACGCTCGATATTTTCTTTTGTCGTGCGACCCTTTGCCTGCGCGATCACCGTCACCGGCATTCCGTGAAATCTTGCAATCCCGCCAATGATCGCCTTATCATCCTGGTAATAACGGTCTCCATGAAATTCCATAAAATCTGTAAACAATTCTTCAATGTACTCCGCACCGACCGGACGAGCCTTGTCTCTGGATAACTGCACCCGTTCCCATGGTGTCAGATTCTTCCGTACCGCCTGTGTTTCCTTTTCTTCTACTTCCGGCAAATCGTATGTCCTCTGCTTATGCATTGCTACAATTTCCGCCAGTGTCTCCCTAAGACGCGGACGCTCCACAATCTGATCCACAAATCCGTGCTCCTGAAGAAATTCTGCCCTCTGGAATCCTTTCGGAAGCTTCTGCCCTATGGTCTGTTCAATCACACGAGGACCTGCAAAACCGATCAGCGCCCCCGGCTCGGCAAGAATGATATCTCCAAGCATGGCAAAACTTGCCGTTACCCCACCGGTTGTCGGATCGGTCAGCACACTTACATATAAACAGCCTGCATCATGGTGTCTTTTCAGTGCCGCCGAAGTCTTTGCCATCTGCATCAGAGAGTGGATTCCCTCCTGCATTCTGGCACCTCCGGAACAGGCAAATATGATAATCGGAAGTCTCTCACCGGTTGCCTTTTCTACTGCACGGGTAATTTTTTCGCCAACCACCTTTCCCATGCTCGCCATCATAAACCGCCCGTCACAGACTGCAAGAACTACTTCATTTCCCGCGATCCTCGCTTTTCCGGTTACAACCGCCTCATCAAGCCCGGTCTTTTCCTGCAGTGCTTCTACCTTTTCTTCATAGCCTTTATAATGCAGCGGATTTCCCGAAGTAAGTCCCTTGTCCCACTCTTCAAAGGTATCCGCATCTGCTACCATTTCAATCCGGCGCATCGCATGCACACGGAAATAATTTTGACATTTTGGACAGATATAATACCCCTTCTTCACATCCTCTGTCAGAATGGCAGATTTGCAAACGTTACATTTTTTCAGAAGTCCCTCCGGAACCTCCGGTGCCATATGGGCAGGCTTTCCTTCGCCAAGAGATATATACCCTCTTCTGCTTGTTTTCTTGAACATATTTGACAGTTTCAAATTGCTTTACCTCCGCTTTTGTAGAGCTAACCTTGCCGATTCTTTGCTTCTTTTTCGGCAATAAATTCAATATCAAAATCTCCTGCCTGATACTTTGGATCATGCAAAATATCATATTGATAATCCACATTGGTATCAATGCCTTCTATAATTACCTCACCAAGTGCACTCTGCATCTTCCGGATCGCTTCAGTACGGTTCTTTGCAAATACGATCAGCTTTGCCAGCATATTGTCATAATATGGCGGTACAGTGTATCCACTGTAAATTGCTGAATCAATCCGCACCCCCTTTCCTCCCGGAAGGTACATATCGGTGATCGTTCCCGGACACGGGCGGAAATTCTTTTCCGGATTTTCCGCATTGATCCTGCACTCAATGGCATGACCGGTCAGTTTTACATCTTCCTGTGTAAAGGAAAGCCGCTGACCGTCTGCGATCCGGATCTGTTCCTTGATCAGATCGATCCCTGTCACCCATTCTGTGACCGGATGCTCCACCTGGATTCTGGTATTCATTTCCATAAAATAAAAATTCCCGCTCTTTTCCAGCAGAAATTCAATGGTTCCTGCATTTTCGTAATGTGCTGCCTTTGCCGCTTTTACCGCTGCTTCGCCCATTCTCCGGCGAAGCTCATCCGAAATCACGGCACATGGAGATTCTTCGATCATCTTCTGATGATTTCTCTGCACCGAACAGTCCCGTTCTCCTAAATGCACCACATTTCCATACTTATCCGCCATGATCTGAAATTCGATATGCTTCGGATGCTGCACAAAATGCTCGATGTACATAGTGTCATCCCCAAAAGCTGCCTTGGTCTCTTTCTGTGCGGTACGGAATGCCATGTCAAATGCGGCTTCATTTTCCGCCACACGCATTCCTTTTCCGCCTCCGCCGAGAGCCGCCTTTACGATCACCGGATAGCCAATCTCTCTTGCAACTTCTTTTCCTTTTGCTGCATCATAAATCGCTTCCCGGCTTCCCGGAATGATCGGAACCCCGGCATTTGCCATGGTATTTCTCGCCTCGGATTTATTTCCAAGCCTGCTGATCACTTTCGAATCCGGTCCAATAAAAATGATGTTGCACTTCTCACAAAGCTCTGCAAATTTCGTATTTTCAGAAAGGAAACCAAATCCCGGATGGATCGCATCTGCTCCCGACACGATGGTCGCGCTGATGATCTGCTCCATATTCAGATAGCTTTCCGAAGATGGTGCAGGTCCAATACAGATTGCTTCATCTGCAAGCTGTGTATGCAATGCTTCTTTATCTGCTTCTGAATAAACTGCAACCGTCTCGATCCCCATTTCCCGGCAGGCACGGATGATCCGAACTGCGATCTCTCCACGGTTTGCGATCAATACTTTCTTAATCATCTGTTTCCGCCTTCCCGATCATCAGAGACAACTCTGCCTTTACTGCAACTTCTCCATCCACTGATGCAACAGCTTCTCCGATTACCAGTGGTCCCTTCTGACGAATAATTCTTGCTTCCAGTTTTAACTTGTCACCCGGAACAACTTTTCTGCGGAACTTGCAGTTCTTAATCCCACCAAAATAACCGAGCTTTCCTTTATTTTCTTCCTGCATCAGAACCGCTACTGCACCGACCTGCGCCAGTGCTTCTACGATCAGCACTCCCGGCATCACCGGCTCCTGTGGAAAATGTCCGGCAAAAAAGTCCTCTCTGTAAGTCACACATTTATAGCCAACTGCATATTCCCCCGGCTCGTAATCTTCGATATAATCTACCAGCAAAAACGGATGTCTGTGCGGAATGATTTTCTGAATTTCCTTGATTCCCAAATGTTTCATGCTTTTCGCCCTCCATCCAGCTATGCGATTCGGAATAATGGCTGTCCGTATTCCACAGTTTCTCCATTTTTCACGAGTACTTCCGATACCACACCGTCAAAATCACACTCAATATCATTCATCAGCTTCATCGCCTCTACGATGGCAACCGTCTGTCCTTTTGCCACATGATCGCCAACTGCCACAAATGGTGCTGCCTCTTCCGACGGTGCTGCGTAAAAGGTTCCAACCAGAGGGGATTTGATCAGCTGCCCTTCTGCTTCTTTTCCTTTTTTCGGTCCATCCTCCGACTTCAGTGCCGATACTGCATTACTCTGCGCTCCTGGCACGTTTTGTACTGTCGTCAGCTGTGCTGCCCCTGTACTGACAACCATCTGTTCTTTTTCTTTCTGTATTTTCAATTTCACACCGTTTTCTTCATACTGAAATCCTGTCAGGTCCGAATCTGAAACGGTCTGAATCAGTTTTACCAGATTTTCTAATTCCATCCTTCTACCTCTATCCTTCATACTTCTTCAAAAGAAGGGTTGCATTGTGCCCGCCAAATCCAAGGGAATTGGTGAGCGCACATTTGATCTCTTTTTCGACCGGTGCGCCAACTGCATAGTTCAGATCACATTCTTCATCACATTCCCTGGTTCCAACGGTCTGATGGATAAATCCATCCTGAATAGATTTTACAGTAACGATACACTCTACCGCACCTGCCGCACCAAGAAGATGACCGATCATGGATTTCGTTGAATTCACAACCACATCCTTTGCCGCATCGCCGAATGCTTTCTTGATCGCATAGGTTTCAAACAGATCATTATGATGCGTGCTGGTTCCGTGTGCATTAATGTACTGTACTTCTTCCGGTGTCACGCTGCCCTCTTCCATCGCAAGCTCCATCGCCTTTGCCGCACCGCTTCCGTCTTCTGCCGGGGAAGTGATATGGTAAGCATCTCCGGTTGCCCCGTAACCTGCAAGCTCTGCGTAAATCTTTGTGCCTCTTGCTCTCGCATGCTCCAGCTCTTCCAGAACCACCACGCCGGCTCCTTCTCCAAGAACAAATCCACTTCTGTCTTTGTCAAATGGAATCGATGCACGTAGTGGATCTTCACTGGTAGTAAGTGCGGTAAGTGCGGTAAATCCAGCAATCCCCGTCGGACAGATACAGCTTTCCGTACCACCTGCAAACATTACATCCGCATCTCCGTACTGAATGGCACGAAGCGCATCCCCGATACAATTGGTTCCCGTTGCACACGCTGTAACGACATTGGTGCACTTTCCTTTAAGCCCAAGCTGGATCGATACATTTCCGGCTGCCATATTGGAAATCATCATCGGAACCATCAGTGGTGCCACCCTTCCCGGTCCCTTTTCCTGAATCGTCGTGTACTGCTTCTCAATCTGCTGCAAACTTCCGATTCCCGAACCGATGATCACGCCACAACGGTATGGATCCTCTTTTTCGATTTCAAATCCCGCATCCGCACACGCTTCCTTCGCCGCTGCAACCGCATACTGGGAAAATGTTTCCATTCTCTTCGATGCCTTGAAATCCATCCGTTCCTTTGCAACAAAGTCCTTGACTTCCGCTGCGATCTTCACTTTATATTCGGTTGTATCAAATTTTGTGATCGGACCGATTCCTACGGTTCCATTTTTGATACCGTTCCAGAATTCTTCTACTGTATTACCAATCGGGGTAATCGCTCCAAGCCCCGTAATAACAACTCTGCGCTTCATATTGCCTCCTTTGGTGGAAAATGTGTGGATTGGTAGGTTGTGACACCACTCCGCACAAATATTATCGGAGACATTCAGTTGTGCAAACCATTCCGACGAGCCTCCGAAATCAATCATTGTGTCAGCAATGGCTTCCACAATGATTTGAGTCTCATCTCCATTGCACAAAAATTGAATGCTTCCGATAATATTTGTGCTTCGTGGCACTCAAGTCTACTGTCTAAAACACGTTTTCCACGAAACATTTTTGGTGTGTTGTTGACTGTTTTTACTTTTTGAAAAAATTTATCATTTTTAACTTTTGATAAGTTACGATTTTAATTTTTACTATTGAATGCTCATTTGATCATTTCCTCTAATCAGATTTCTTACTCTTCCTACCCGCAGTACAAATGAAAACTAAAACTAATTTCTTCCCCTTCGCGATCCGCACTTGGTATATTGAACTACTTCACGGATGTAAAATGGTTTTCTCGACAAAGTTGAATGACAAACTGTACAAAAGATGTCATTCAAATTCATTTTTCGAGCAATGGAGATGAGACTCAAAGGATTGTGGAAGCCTTTGCTGACACAATCCTTGTTTTAGGAGGCTCATCGGAATGGTTTGCGAGTCTGAATTTGAAGGACATCTTTTGTACAATTTGTCCCTCAACCTTCTCTACAACCATTTTTACATCACCATTCCCCCATCGACCTGCAGAACCTGCCCCGTAATGTAACTCGCATGCTCAGACGCCAGAAACGCCACTGCCTTCGCGACATCTTCTGAGTGTCCCATTCTGGCAAGAGGGATCTGACCTCTCATTTCTTCTTTGAGCTTATCGGAAAGAACTTCTGTCATCTCCGTTTCAATGAAGCCCGGTGCAACCGCATTAACCGTGATTCCGCGGGATGCCAGTTCTTTTGCCGCAGATTTGGTCATTCCAATAATTCCTGCTTTAGATGCAGCATAGTTTACCTGACCGGCATTTCCGCTGATTCCAACTACAGATGCAAGATTGATGATCTTTCCGCTTCTCTGCTTCATCATCTGTCTGGATGCAAAACGGATGCAATGGAAAGTTCCTTTCAGATTGACATCAATGACATCGGAGAAATCTTCTTCACTCATACGCATCAGCAGACCATCCTTTGTGATCCCTGCATTATTTACCAGAATATCGATTCTTCCAAACTGCTCAATCACTGCTTTTATAAATGCTTCACATCCCTCGTAATCTGCCACATTGCACTGCATACACTGGGCACATCCACCCTTTTCTACAATTTCATGTTTTACTTCATCTGCTTTTGCTTCAGAACCATTGTAATTGATCACAACTGTTGCTCCTTGTGCAGCCAGCTCCTTCGCAATTGCCTTTCCAATTCCACGGGACGCGCCGGTAACCACCGCGATCTGTCCTTCCAAATTTGCTCTGTCTGTCATATGCTTTTCCTTTCCATTGCCTGTTTTTTACACCAGTTCAGCAATTACTTTTTCCATATCTTCCCAGGTTTCGATATTATATACTTTGACACCTTTGTCGATACGCCGCATAAATCCGGCGAGTGTTTTTCCCGGTCCGATTTCCACAAAAGTGTCTACACCATCTTCAATCATAGTTCTCACACTTTCCTCCCATCGTACCGGTGAAGAAATCTGTTTTGCAAGAAGTGCTTTTGTCTCTTTGATATCCGTCACATATTTTGCCGTAACATTCGTCACATAAGGAATGGCAAGTGGTTCAAAATTTCTCTTCTCCATTTCCTTCGCAAGCTCTTCGCCTGCACTTTCCAGCATCTTTGAGTGGAACGGACCACTTACATTTAACAGAACCGCCCTTTTTGCTCCGGCTGCTTTTAAAGACTCTGCTGCCTTTTCTACCGCTGCGGTCTTTCCTGTAATTACAATCTGTCCCGGACAGTTATAATTTGCCACAGACGCACCCGGAATTTCTTCCGTCACTTTTTCAACCGTCTCTCCATCTAGTCCCAGGATTGCCGCCATGGCTCCTTCACCTGCCGGAACGGTATTCTGCATCAGAATCCCTCTTTTTCTCACAAGAGAAATGGCGTCTTTCGGCTGCATACCTCCCGCTGCGCTGATCGCACAGTACTCTCCAAGGCTGAGCCCGGCTGTCACATCCGGTGTAAGACCTCTCTTTTCAATCTCGGCTGTCATTGCAAGACAGGCTGTTACCATGGCTGCCTGAGTGTATTCTGTCTGATCCAGCTGCTCATTTTCTTCAAAGCAAAGCTTTGTCATATCAAGTCCAAGCTCTGCTGTTGCTGTATCAAAAATCTCTTTTGCAAGTTCACTGTTTTCATAAAAATCTTTTCCCATACCGCACTTCTGCGCGCCCTGTCCCGGGAAAATGAATGCTGTTTTATTCATAAAATCCTTTGCCTCCGATCAGTGCATCCGTCTCACTTACCAGCTTTTGGATCAGGTCTTTACAGCTCATGATCTCTTTTACCATGGCTGCACTCTGTCCCGCCATTACGCTTCCGTTTGTCACATCTCCGTCTACAACGGCCTTTCTTAAGCCTCCAAGTGTAAGGTGCTCAAGTTCTTCAAAGGATGCACCGTTTTTCTCAAGGTCCAGATATTTTTTCGTCATTTGGTTGCGAAGTGCTCTTACCGGATGTCCTGTGCTTCTTCCGGTTACTCTGGAATCAATGTCCTTCGCTTTGATGATCGCATTTTTATAATTTTCATGTACGATAGATTCTTCGGTCGCAACAAAATGGGTTCCCATCTGTACGGCTTTTGCTCCCAGCATAAATGCTGCCGCAATTCCTCTTCCATCTGCGATTCCTCCGGCTGCGATTACCGGAATCTTCACTGCGTCTACAATCTGTGGAACCAGTACCATAGTCGTATTTTCTCCGATGTGTCCTCCGGATTCACATCCTTCCGCAACAACTGCATCTGCCCCGCACCGTTCCATTCTTCTTGCAAGTGCAACGGATGCAACCACCGGAATGACTTTAATTCCTGCTTCTTTCCACATTTTCATATATTTTTCCGGGCTTCCGGCGCCTGTCGTTACAACCTTTACGCCTTCTTCCGCTACTACTTTTGCCACGTCCTCTGCATAAGGACTCATCAGCATGATATTTACTCCAAATGGTTTATCAGTCAGCTTTTTTGCTTCTCTGATCTGTTCACGTACCCACTCAGCCGGGGCGCTTGCAGCCCCGATGAGCCCAAGCCCGCCGGCATTTGATACGCCGGCCGCAAGATGATACTCAGCAACCCAGGCCATTCCGCCCTGGATGATCGGATACTCGATTCCAAGTAATTCGGTTACTTCTGTTTTCATATTACAACCTCTTTCTGTCTGTGTTTTTGCGATTCTTATTTTTTCAGTCCTTCGATGTATGTTACAACACTTCCGATTGTCTTGAGATCACCGATTGCTTCCGTATCGATTTCCACACCAAATTCATCTTCAAATGTCATAACCATATCCATCAGATCAAGGGAATCTGCTCCAAGAGATTCAAAAGTTGTCTCCTCTGTGAGGTCTGCTGCGTTTACGTCAAGTCCTTCTGCTACGATTTCTTTTACTTTTTCTAACATGTTCTTAGTCTCCTTATTGTTTGATTATTTTTATATTTACCACTCTATGAGTGTGGCTCCCCAGGTGAGTCCGGCACCGAAGCCGCAGAGAACAATCTTCTGTCCTTTGTGGAAGCGACCGGTTTTGTTCAGTTCATCCAGGAGGATTGGGATGCTGGCGGATGATGTATTACCGTATTCTTCAATGTTGACCGGGAATTTTGCAAGGTCTGTTTTCATCCGTTTTGCCACAGATTCGATGATCCGTAAGTTTGCCTGATGCAGAACGAAAAGATCAATATCTTTCTCGGTCAGATCTGTTTTTTGCAGAAGTTCTCCAATGACTTCCGGCACTTTTTTTACGGCAAATTTGAAAACTGCCTGTCCATCCATGGATACATAAGTCTGTTTTTCATTTTCTTTGTCCTGCCAGTTTTTCTGCTGACGGCTTTCGCAGGCAAGTACCTGTCCTTTTGCTCCGTCAGAATGGGTAACTGCCGGAAAGATTTCACCTTCTTCTGCACAGATCACGGCTGCTCCTGCCCCGTCACCAAAAAGAATGCAGCTTCCTCTGTCTTTCCAGTTGACAATTCCGGATAGGGTTTCACTTCCGATCACCAGAATGTTCTGATACATTCCGGCTGCTATGTAAGCCTGCGCAGTATTGTAGGCATACACAAAACCGCTGCATGCGGCACTGATGTCGAAACAGGTTGCATTTACTGCTCCCAGCTCTTTCTGGACTTCGCAGGCAGTGCTTGGGATCACGGTGTTTGGCGTGATTGTAGATACCAGGATCAGATCCAGATCGTCTGCATTTAATTTTGCATCTGTAAGTGCATTTTTTGCCGCTTTTATCGCCATGCTGACTGTTGTATCTTCTTCTGCAATATGTCTGCGCACAATTCCGGTCCGTTCACGGATCCATTCATCATTCGTCTCCACAAACTTCGCGAGATCATTGTTGTCGTAATAATGCTCCGGTATATAAGAACCGGTACCGCATATCCTTCCTCTCATGGTTGTTCTCTCCATTTATTTTTGTTTTAAAATCTTTTTCGTTTAAAATATTTTTATATTCAAACTATTTGATAATATAACATAATCGGAATGATTTGACAAGAGGGAAATTTTTTTGTTTGACGCGAGGGGCAAATGAATGGAAAAGAAGAGTTCCTGTTCTCTTCTTTCCCATTCATCTGCCATTCAAATCGGTACAAAAATGACGTGCTTTAGTCTCTGTATTTTCTGTTCTGAGTACAAAAAATCCTGCGATTTTGCCAATTCAAAATCGCAGGATTTTTCTTATTCTGTAACTTCCTGATATGCCTCTTTCGTCTGTTCTCCGCTCCTGCGGATCCCTGCAAACAAAGATCCGGATATATTATGCCATACACTGAAGATCGCCCCCGGAAGGGTTGCCAGTGGATTTGCCGCGAAATTGGCAGTCGCAAGGGAAATTGCAAGTCCACTGTTCTGCATTCCGACTTCGATGGCAATAGCGGTTGCCTTATCGTACTCAATATGTAAAATTTTCGCTGCACCAAGTCCGATTCCCATTCCGCAGAGATTGTGAAGCATCACAACTCCAAGAACCAGAAGTCCGCAGCTTAAGATTTTTTCTGCATTGACGGCTACGATTCCGCTGATGATCATTACGATTGATACAACTGAGATCAGTGGCAGAACCTCTGATATTTTCTGGATCTGTTTTCCCCAGACCCAGTTGATCAGAATTCCCAGAAGTACCGGAACCAGAACAACCTTTACTACAGAAATTACCATTGCCCAGAAGGATACTTCTACCCAGGCTCCGGCGAGTACATACACCAGAAGTGGTGTTACAATCGGTGCTGCAAGAGTTGATGTGATCGTCATTCCGACAGAAAGTGCCACATCACCTCCGGCGATATAGGTGATCACATTGCTTGCCGTTCCGCCCGGACAGCAACCAACCAGGATCACGCCAAGTGCCAGATCTGTCGGCAGCTGCATCAGCTGACACAGGATCCACGCGATCACCGGCATGATCGTGTACTGTGCGATGAATCCGATCAGGATTTCTTTTGGTCTGGAAAAGACTCTTTTGAAATCGTCCATCTTGATCGTAAGCCCCATGCCGAACATGGCAACTCCGAGAAATACAGAAGTGTAGCTCGTTGTCCACGCAAAACCGTCACGCCAGAAAAATGCAATGATGGAAAAACAGATAATGATGATCCCGATATATTTTGTAAGAAAAGAGCTGACCTTTCCCACTTTTTTCATTCTGTTTTCCATAGGCTATACCTCATAGCTGAAATTGTCGATCAGCCTTGTTTTTCCAATATAGACTGCCATGGCAACCAGAACATCTTTTTCCACACTCTCGACCGGCTGCATATCCAGTGCATCTACCATGGATACATAGTCGATCTTTGCAAGCGGCTCTGCTTCGATCACTGCGCGCATCTTTGACAGGACTTCTTCTGCCTTAATTCCCTTGCAGATCGCCTCCTGACCGGTTTTAACGGCTCTTGAAAGGCACAGTGCAGCCCTTCTCTCTTCTGCGCTTAAATAGGTATTTCTGGACGATTTGGCAAGTCCGTCTTCCTCACGGATGATCGGGCAGCCTACGATCTGGATATCAAAATTCAAATCCTGCACCATTTTGCGGATGATTGCAAGCTGCTGTGCATCCTTCTGTCCAAAATAAGCTCTGTCCGGTGCTACAATATTGAATAATTTGGAAACAACCGTACATACCCCTTTAAAATGGATCGGTCTTGTCTTTCCGCAAAGGGTATCAGATAACGTATCAATACTTACGTAAGCATGTGGATCATGATACATATCCTTCGGTTCCGGATGGAAGATCAGATCTGCTCCAAGGCTCTCACAAAGCTCACTGTCACGTTTAAAATCTCTCGGGTATGCTTCCAGGTCTTCTGTCGGTCCGAACTGTGTCGGATTGACAAAATCGGATACCACAACAATATCGTTTTCCTCACGGCATCTCCTTATCAGGCTTGCATGCCCTTCATGTAAGAATCCCATGGTCGGTACAAGACCTACGGTTTTTCCTTCTTTTTTCCAGTTCTTAACTAATTTTCTTGTCTCTTCGACTGTTGTTGTTACCTGCATGATAATTCTCCTCTTTATAATAAATTCGGAGATAGCCTCTTGTTCTGAATTCAACAAATTTCATTTTGTTTTTAGATTCCTTATTTTTCCTGGTCTTTCAACAACCCATGTTTTTCATAATTTGTCACACGGCTGATCTTATTTTCATCATCCACGAAAACAACTTTTGGTTTATGTTCTTTGGCTTCTTCTGCCTCATAATTTGCATAACACATGATAATAACCTTATCACCTGTACTTACACATCTTGCCGCAGCGCCATTTAAGCAGATCATTCCGCTTCCACGCTTACCACAGATCGTATAAGTTTCAAATCGGCTTCCGTTATTCACGTCCACGATCTGAACCTTCTCATATTCCATAATTCCTGCTGCCTCCAGCAGTTCCTCATCAACGGTAATACTTCCCACGTAATCTAATTCTGCCTGTACTACCGTAGCACGATGAATCTTTCCTTTTAGCATCTCAACTGTCATGTCTTACTCCTTTTCTGTCCGGAAACACGTAAAACAAAAAAGCATTGTCAAGGCATACTTCTCCCTGCAAATGCTTCTGCTATTCTTCGTATTCCCTGAGTCTTATTTTACCTCTTAATAAATATAAGCTCCTTCTCCGTCACCTGTTGACGGAAACGATTTCGATATGAAATTGTTGTGATTCAGTCAGAGTATAGTTTTGTAGTTTTCAAATACTACCTCCGCGGATATTATTGCACCTTGACAAGAGATTGTCAATCCGATGTTCTCATGTATTTAATTCAAGACATCTGTGCGGAAGATGGGGCGCAACTCGTCCGGTGGACGAGTGCTCTGCGCCGACCGTAGCGGAGCGAAGACCTGGACCCTGGGTTCAGGGATCGCTTCGGTACAATAAAAGAAAACCTCAGGCGAATCACCTGAGGTTTCTTTTATTATGCGGAAGATGGGACTTGAACCCACACGCCCTTGCGAGCACTAGAACCTGAATCTAGCTCGTCTGCCATTCCGACACTTCCGCGTCAACAAAAAGAATCTTATCACATACCAACCGGTTTGGCAAGTGTTTTTTATGTTTTTTTTGACTTTTTTTACATTTCATTAAATTACATCAATTATTTTGAATGCAGTTTGCCGCATCAATTGTAATTACCAGAAGAAGTCCCATCAATTCATCTGCCGGATTTGCAAAATCCAGTACATAAGTATCTCCCCAGTGGAATAATTCTTTTGTAATATGTACCACAGGACTGCATGCTTCATAGATATCATAATTCCATCCCATGAAATCTCCTTCTACATGCCATCCATTAAACTCAACATCATACTTCGGTCGAAACAATGTAAAACGCTTTTCAATCCGTCCAAGTGTCTGCCCATTCACTTCAATTTCAAACACTGGAAGTAATGACATCACTTTTTCTTTAATCAACCCGAGTTCGTTCCCTGCCATATCATATACATGCAGCCGGTGTCCAAGCGACAAAAACTCTGCTTTTACAAAATATTTCGCATTTTCATTCTCATCATAAACATCATATGAATCTGTCCATGAAAAAACTCTCTGCTTAACAAGTAATTTCATACGCTACTCCTACTCCGGAAATTCATACTTCCTCAATTCGCAGTTCTTAATTCCAAATGCCGCAAACTCTTCATTCGTCATATCATAAAAATAAGACTGGATTACTCTGGAAATTCCATTATGTGCAACCAGTAGATAAACCTTATCATCCGCTTCTTTCCGAATATCATCCAGAAGATTGTAAATCCTCTGGCACAGATGAAGCATTGTCTCCCCGCCTTCAAAATGATTGATAAAGTTCTGTTTTGCCTTTTTGAACTCCTCCCCATTTCTCGGAGTGGACTCATATTTTCCAAAATTCTGCTCCTTCAGGCGCATCTCCTCACGCATCGGAATTCCTGTCACCTCCGAAATATGGCGCGCGGTCTCCTTCGCCCGGACAAGTGGCGAATACAGGATCTCGTCAATCTTTACGCCCTCTTCCTTAATCTTTCTTCCAAGCTCCATTGCCTGCTCATGTCCAAGCTCTGTCAGCTCGATATCTGTCGCACCACAAATTTTATTTTCCACATTCCATACAGTCTGTCCATGTCTTGTAAAATAAAAATGTCCCATTATTCTTTCTCCCAGTACGCTTTATTTGCCGAACATTTCCGGACAAAATGCTCCGGTAAATGCGCATAATGTTTTCCAAAATGATAGGCAAGATACCGAACCGCACTTCGCGCCGCCACTTCACCTAAATATTCCTCCATATGATTCTGCTTCAGAAGCGCTGAAGTCACACGGACCAGCCGCATTCCTTCTTTTCCCGGTTTTGTATTTTCAATCATCTCCGGATGCTCCGCATGCGCAACCCCGATATCAAAGTTACGCTTCCAGAGTTCGCGCAGATTGTCATTGCGATAATACAGAATCTCAGCCTCTGGCGCATAAACCGTCTGCCAGCCCTTTTCCAGAAGTCTTCTCGCCGCGAGCATGTCCTCTCCGGCGATCATCCTCTTTCCAAAGCCTTCTGTCTCCAGATACGCACTTCTTCTGTACGCTGCGCATACATTAGAATTGAAAAATGTCCGGATCCCAAGCTTTCTGGTATCTTCCAAAGACTTTTTCATACCTTTCGGCGGATAGTTAAACTGTCTCACACAACACTCGATCGGACTGCATTCATCATCTGTCATATGCCTTCCATACACGACCGCCGTCCGCTCCTCTTTAAACGGTTCTGTCAGCTTCTCTACCAGATATCGGTTCTGTGGTATCGCCATCTGTACCATAAAAATCACAATATCCGAATCCAGTTCCCGTATGATCGCATCTCTGCTTCCTGCCCGGTCATATTCCTCCTTTGGAGTATATCGGACCTCAATTCTTTTATCCATATAGATTTCCGGGATTTCCCTATCAATCGGATTCTCATAAAGAACTTCAAGCAAAATTCTGTCCGGCATTACACTCTGTCTCAATAATCTCTCTATACTCATTTTCAGTCGTCCATCTGGTCGGAAGACTGGAATAACAATCTCAATATTCAAGTCATCATCTCATTTCGTTTTTCTTACTAATCAGTATATACAAATTTTTTCCAGCTTATATCCTGATTTACTTACAACCATTATGCTGCATATTCTTCTTTTTTCTTCCTGTCCATCGCGGAAAGTTCCTTAAGCTCCCTCACCATGAAATATCCGCAGACGATTGCTGCTGCCGCATCTGCAATTGGTCCGGCATACATAACCCCGTCAATTCCCATAAACAATGGAAAGATCACGATCAGCGGCAATAAAAAGAGAATCTGTCTTGTCAGGGACATAAATACACCCAGCTGCGATTTTCCGATGGAGTTGAAAAAGTTCGATGTAACCGGCTGGATTCCATTGATAAGCGTAAGGAACATATAGATCCGGAAATACCGCTCTGAAAACTGAAAATACAGCTCACTTCCCGAACCAAATACGCTGATGATCTGTCTTGGGAATACCTGGAAACAGAAAAATGCAATTCCGGAAAGAACGGTTGCAGTTCCAAGTGCGAGCAGGTAGCTTTTCCGTACCCGTTCATACTTCTCTGCGCCATAGTTGAATCCGATAATCGGCTGGATTCCCTGGGAAATTCCGATAACAAATGACATAAAAATCATATTTACTTTTGTAATGATCCCGGCACAGGCAAGCGGAATGTCACCGCCATATACAGACTGTGCTCCATAATGCGACAATGTATTATTCAGTACGATCTGTACGATCGTCATTGCAATCTGGTTAAAGCAGGCACTGGCACCGAATTTGAAAATATTCTCGATATGTCTTCCCGTCATATGGAAACTTTCCTTTGTAAGCCGGATCGTTTTAAAATGGAACATATACCGCAGACTGATGCAGAACGAAACGATCTGTCCTATGATCGTAGCAAGTGCTGCGCCCCTCATTCCCATCTGCAGCCCAAAAATAAAAATCGGATCCAGAATTGTATTTACAATAGCACCCACCAGCATAGATGTCATCGAATACCGCGGACTTCCATCCGCAAGGATCAGCTTACTCATCCCTGTATTTGCGATCAGAAAGGGAAAGCCAATTGCCGTGATCCGTGTATATTCCTGTGCATACGGAAGTACCTCCGATGTGGCACCGAAGAATTTCAGCATCGGAGTCAGAAAAATCGTCGTTACTGCAAAAAGTGCAATCCCGAAAATTGCCATCAGGCAAATTCCATTTCCCGCATACTCTGCAGATTCTTTTTCTTCTCCTGCACCAAGCTTCAATGAAAAATTGGTCGCACTGCCGATTCCAAGCAGCAGTGAGATTGCCGTACAGGAAGTAGAAAGCGGAAACGCAATATTCGTTGCTGCATTTCCCAGCATTCCCACACCCTGACCAATGAAAATCTGATCTACAATATTGTAAAGAGCTGTTACCAGCATGGAAATAATGCATGGAATCGCAAATCCAACCAGTAGTTTTGATTCCTTTTCATACCCAAGCGGATTGTCCTGCTCATTCACTGTATTTGCCTTTTTATCTCTCACCTTTATAGCCTCCTCCAGATGTTCATATATAAATGCCGCTGTCTCACTTAGTGTCATCGTTCCATTTATCCGCTCCACAGCTTCTCCTCTTGGAACAAGTACAAATTCATCTATTACCTGACACATTACAAAATTCTGCGTTTTTTATACTTCTACTCCATCATCTACAATTTACATCTGTTTTCTGACGACTCTGTATTCATCTCCAGATCTGTAGTAAGGACACTGATAATGCTGATCCGTCAGAAACCGCATCATCTCATCCTCATCCAGGTCTCTGTCACACGTGTAACATTCATATTCATCATCGTAAATATAAAATGTACAGGTGTCACAACAGCTCGCTGTATTTGCCATAACCTGCCTCCTGTTATTTCTTTTCCTGTTCAAAAATCGGTATCAGCTGCAGGTGTCCTCCTTTAAAACAGGTTCCATCTTAGTTCATTCCTTTTTCTTTTTCTCCCACCGGCTTCGCCCAGTTGACAATCAGGATTCCGATAGAAACCAGCACCAGTGCGATCAGGTCTTTCATTCCGAATACATTTCCCTCACGCAAAATGATCGCGGAAAGGATCACCCCAAATACCGGATTCGTAAATCCGAAGATCGATACCTTGGATACCGGATTGTATTTCAACAGGATCCCCCACAGCGTGTATGCAACTGCAGAAATCAGCGCCATATAGATCAGAAGAATCATTGCCGGCATACTTGCCGTATGGATTCTTCCACCCATCACGAATCCGATCAGGATCATCACGAGCCCGCCTGCAGTAAACTGATATCCGCTTAACATCACCGGATCAGATTTGGCTGAATACTTCTTGATCAGTACAGAAGATAATGCATAAGCGATCGCAGAGATAAAAATAAATCCATCTCCGGTCAGATTAAAGCTCATATCCACATTGCTTCCGCTCAGATTGATCAGAACCACCCCTGCAAATCCGACGATACATCCGAGCACTTTTTTCTGATCCAGTTTCTCCTGATGAAAGATCAGGCTTGAAACAAGAATTGCAAGGAATACATTGGATGCCTCAACGATCGATCCTTTGACTCCGGTCGTATGTGCAAGTCCTACATAAAAGAAAAAATACTGGACCACCGTCTGTAAAAGACAGATTTTTCCGATTCTCGGAAGATCTCCCTTCCCCGCTTTCAGAAAACGTCCCTGCAGGATCG
Source organism: Coprococcus sp. AM97-35 (assembly GCF_027697525.1). Classification (NCBI taxonomy): domain Bacteria; kingdom Bacillati; phylum Bacillota; class Clostridia; order Lachnospirales; family Lachnospiraceae; genus Coprococcus; species Coprococcus sp. AM97-35. The sequence goes on from NZ_JAQESL010000003.1 coordinate 127,923, forward strand.
ATCCAAACAAAATAACCATAATGCCTGCAATCGTAAAGCGGCACCCTGCAAACAGGATCTGCGTGGCGGTATCGGCTGAATCGATCTGAAACAGCCGGTAGCCAACCTTGATACAAGGAAAAGCACTTCCCCATAACGCACAGCAGACCATTGCAAGAAGACATACCACCCAGGTTTTCCTCATTGTAGTCTCTTTTAACTTTATCATCTCATTCTTTCCGTTTCTTACGCAAGTAGTTCATCTGCAAGTTCTTCCATTGCAGTTACATCTGCATCTTTCATTGCAGATTTGATCGTAACAGTCTTTTCGCAGAGTGTGATCTTCTTCATTTTCTCTACATAACTCTTCATCACGCGTGCTGCTGTCGGAGCCCAGGAACCATTCTCGATAATTGCGATCTTACGGTTCTGGTAGTTCTTATTGGTCAGTTTGTTCAGGAAAGTCTCCATGCACGGGAACACACTTGCATCATAGGAAGCTGCTGCAAGAACCAGCTTGTCATAGCGGAATGCATCCTCGATTGCCTCTGCCATATCATCTCTGGAAAGGTCAGTGATCGCTACCTTCTTTGCACCTTTGGCTTCCAGGATTTCTTTCATCTTCTCTGCTGCCTTCTTGGTATTGCCATGGATCGATGCATAAGCAACCAGTACCCCGTCATCTTCCGGTTCATAGCTGCTCCATGTCATGTATTTTCCGATATAGTATCCCAGATTTTCTTTCAGGATCGGTCCATGAAGCGGGCAAATCGTCTGAATGTCCAGAGTCGCTGCTTTTTTCAGAAGCGCCTGTACCTGTGCACCGTATTTGCCTACGATATTGAAGTAGTATCTTCTTGCTTCACAAGTCCAGTCCTCATCTGCATCCAGCGCACCGAATTTACCAAATCCATCTGCTGAGAACAGAATCTTCTCAGACTTTTCGTATTCAACCATAACTTCCGGCCAGTGAACCATCGGAGCCATAAAGAACTGAAGGGTATGGCTTCCAAGGGAAAGTTCTTCACCTTCTTTTACCGCAACTGCACGGTCTGCCAGATCTGCGATTTCAAAGAACTGTGGAAGCATTGCAATAGCTTTTGCACTTGCCACGATCTTGGCTTCCGGATATTTATCTGCAAATTCTTTGATGCTTCCGGCATGATCCGGTTCCAGATGAGATACAACCAGATAATCCGGTGTTCTTCCATCCAGCACCCTCTCCAGATTCTCTTTCCATTCGTCTGTCTTTCTCGTATCAATCGTATCCATAACTGCGATCTTCTCGTCCAGGATCACATAAGAGTTGTAGGATACTCCGTTTGGAACGATGTACTGGCTCTCAAAGAGATCCAGATCCTTATCATCTGCTCCGATATATTTTACTGCATCTGAAATTACTATGTCTTTCATGTTAGTTCCTCCTTGTAATTGGTGATTGAAAAGATGTTGGGGTCAAAAGGTATTTTGACCCCTTTGATACCAAATTGCTACGTGCTTTGCACTCTCGCAATCCTCAAAAACATTCGTAATCCGCTCATTTTTTTTAAAAATTGGCTACTTACTCATTTTTTTGGCAGGAAGTTCCTACAGAATTTCCTGTTAAATAAGAAAGCTGGAAATATTACATTCCAGCCCCCTTAATTTCCACTCTTAATAATACTATGGAAATAACACACTTTCAATAAAAAAAGCGTTTAATTTTTTCATATCTGTTCTCATTTTTTACATTAACCGGCACACACCATCTGTTCCTGCTCGTAAATGTGAAACGGCGCATCAATCGGATTTTTCATATCCCAGAGATAATATCCACCCTCTTTATAATACACCGGAAGAGTCTCGCATCGTTTTACACTCCGGATCAGTTCCTGCACCGAACGGATCTCTCTTGGAAAATACGTTGCATAAAGTCCCAGCTTCTCCGGCACATGACAATCACTTGATCCAACTGTTGCAATTCCAAGCTCAGCCGCATATTCTGCCGCCTTTCGATTTGCCTCGTAAAGTGTGCTGCCGTTCAGCACTTCGATTCCATCAAGTCCCTTTACAATCTTCAGGTTCTCTTCCAGTCCCCTGTTATTATTGCGGAATGGATGGGCACTGAAACACATACCGCCCTGTGCCTGTACCAGATCTACAAACTCCTGTGCCGGGATTCTCTCTTTTGGATAATCCTCAATTCCAAATGCTACAATGTCTCCCTGCAGGGAATAAAATTCAATTCCGACAAAAATCGGAAATCCTGTTTTCTCCGAATACTCTGCCGCAAATTCCTTCAGTCCCATACTGTCATGATCCGTAATACAGATTCCATCAAGTCCTCTGCGCTTTGCGATCTCTACCATGTTCTCCAATCTTAAAAAGCTATCCCCCGAATAACGCATCTCATGCATATGCATATCAATTATCAACTGTTAATAACCTCCTGTTAAAATGCCTTTTCATTTCTCTTTTCTTCATTTTAACATGTTGTTTTACAAAAAAATAATTGATAATTTACATGCAGAAATTCAATTATAGAGTTTTCCGATAAACACTCTATTGCTCAAATATCTGCATAAGATGCGCACAAAGTCCGTCCCACGAAATCTGCTCCAGATGCTCCTTCTCCGGCTTTGATCCAGGATATTTTGCGATCCCTTCGATGGCTCCGGCAAGTTTCTTTTCAAATACCGGAAGTTCTTCTTCCACAGGTTCATCTTCATTCACTCTTTTTGGCGGCTCTACAAAAACCACACCATTATCCGGAAGATTCTGATCGATCCAATTCCTGATCCCCGGTAGATCTGTACAGATCACATAGGTACCACATGCCAGAGCCTCAATGATCACAAGCGGAAGACCTTCATAAAAAGATGGCAGTACAAACACATCACTCTGATTCATCTTCTTCGCCAACTCCTGCTGTGTGATCTTCCCGGCAAAGGCAACTGCAAACGGACACTTTTCGGCAAGCTCCCGGATTTCCTGATATTCGCCCTCATCTCCGGCACCTCCTGCCAGTTCCAGAGAAATAATAAGACCGGAATCCTTCAGATAATCCAACGAACGGATCAGACTTTTCACACCCTTTTTCTCTGAGATCTTTCCGGCAAAGATTAGTCTCAGCTCTTTTTCTTCTCCCTGTGAAGCCCCCATCTCCTGCCGGAAAACATCACTGTTATAGCCGGTTCCGATCACCCGTACCTTCTCTCTGATATGCTCCCCGTAAATTCCGCAGATCATCTCTTTCTGCTCCTCATGCAATGCAAAAATCCCATCCAGCGCAGGAATTCTCTGTAAAATGTATTCCCGGTTCTGTTCTGTCTTGCGGATCTGCCGCAGGTCGGATCCATGGGATACTCCATATACCTTTTTATCAGGAAACAGCTCTCTTACAATCGCTGTAAGGAGATACAGATGGTGACACAGGATCACGTCCGGATCCAACTCCTCCACTGCTTTTTTCAGTACCTCGCCAAATGCGTTCCGGAACGTTTCCGTCATCTCCTCTGTCAGGTCTGAATACCTGGTACTCGGATACGGCATCTCGTCCGACATTCCCGTGATCGGATACGGTAACTGCTCCGATTCAAAATATACCGGATAAAAGCTTACCCCCTCCGGAAGACATACCTGATCAGCTTTTGTAACTCCCGCGATCACTGACTGTGTGATTCCCTTTTTTTTAAATCCTCTGACCAGTTCCGTCAGATAGATACCGCTTCCGGTACTGTCCGGCTTCTGGGCTGTGACACTTAATATTTTCATTCTTTCGTCCCTCTTACTTTGTTAAAATTTCCCTGTTACATGTATTTATTGCCGCAATGTAATCAATAAAAGCGGTACTCACCGTTTATCATTTATCCATGCTTTAGTTATTCTCCAGTTTCTTTTTCATCTGTTTTTTTAGAAGTTCTTCCTTTCATTGGATGAAAATGTTCCGAAAGGAGAATGTTTTTGAGGATTGCGAGAGTGCAAAGCACGTAGCAATCTGGTATCAAAGGGGTCAAAATACCTTTGGGTCCCAACATCTTCATATGATTATATTAACATATAGTTGGAATCTGTAAAAGAGACGATCTCGATCCGGATATTTTCAACAGAAATATCTAAATACTGCTTTTTCTTTTCTTTTTCCGCTTTTTCCTTAAAATCCATAAAAAAAGCAAAAAAAGAAACCTTTTTGGCAAAGGTTCCTCTATTACTTCTATATATAATATAACTGGTTTTGTTATGTTTAACTAAATGCGGATGACAGGACTTGAACCTGCACCTCGTAGAGACTAGATCCTAAGTCTAGCGCGTCTGCCAGTTCCGCCACATCCGCATTTTTTTAGTCCCACAGAAAACCATGGGACTAAATAAGTGAGCGTGCGGGGATTCGAACCCCGGACAACTTGATTAAAAGTCAAGTGCTCTACCACCTGAGCTACACGCCCGTAACTGGGCCAGCTGGATTCGAACCAGCGAGTGCAGGAGTCAAAGTCCTGTGCCTTACCGCTTGGCGATGACCCATTATCTTTATGTCTTGACATAGAATGCGCCATGGCACATTCCCGCGCCTGCGACAATCGCTTAACTTACAGCATCCCGAATCTGACAAAGCTCTCATATCCTGCCGGAGACTTTTATGATATCCATTCTTGCAATGTCTATCATAAAAAAAATGCGAGCATTTCTGCTTGCCATTTCTTTCAAATATTATAGATTAAAGGGTGGATACAGGGATTCGAACCCTGGGCCTCCAGAGCCACAATCTGGCGCGCTAACCAACTGCGCTATACCCACCATATAAACGTGCTTGGAGGGATTCGAACCCCCGACCCACGGCTTAGAAGGCCGTTGCTCTATCCAACTGAGCTACAAACACACAACACTGAATTCTCAGTGCAAGCGGGTGATGGGAATCGAACCCACGTATCCAGCTTGGAAGGCTGGTGTTCTACCATTGAACTACACCCGCAGATCACATCGGGGTGACAGGATTCGAACCTGCGACCTCCTGGTCCCAAACCAGGCGCTCTAGCCAAGCTGAGCCACACCCCGTTGTTTATCTGTTTGTCATCTCCGTGACGACAAAAGTTATTATATTACAAGGTTTCCAAAAAGTCAACATGTTTTTTAAATTTTTTAAAAGAAATTTTTATTTTTCTTTTTCTTGTAAAAGACACGCATTTTTGCCCTTTTTTAGCAGAAATACGTGCCACCTACTCTAATCCAGATAATGAATCGTAAACTCCGTATTCCCGTCCCGATCCATCTCCATAATAATATAACTGCCTTTTCTGCCTTCCTGCCGTGGAAATGACAGACTGCCCGGATTCAGCACTGTAATATCACCAAACTTTTTCAGATACGGTCTGTGTGTGTGACCAAACATCACGATATCTGCATTTCTCGATCTTCCCTCATCCAGGATCCGCTCTACACCAAGAGACACCGAATACTGGTGTCCATGTGCCATAAATGCTTTTTTCTTGCCAAAATAAATCTCCATCTCCCGGAGATTGCGTGAGAAGAAATCATTATTCCCAGCCAGTATATACGCCGGACATCCGCAGAATGCCTCAATATAATCTTCTCCGCCCTCTGTATCCCCGAGATGCACCAGATAATCAATCTTTCCAGCTTCCATGATTGCCCGGTCAAATGCAGTATGTCTTCCATGTGTATCACTAATAATCAATACTCTCATAACTTTTTCTCCATGATCTGTCTCATCATCCGAAGCGCTTCTCCTCTGTGGCTGAGTTCATTCTTCTTTTCCGGTGCAAGCTCTGCCGATGTGCAACCGTATTCCGGCAGGAAAAAGATCGGATCGTAGCCAAATCCATTTGCCCCGGCGATTTTGTAACCAATACATCCTTCCATCGTTCCACGGACAACCTCTTTGTCCCCGTTCGGAAATACTGCTGCCACCGCACAGACAAACCTTGCTGTACGCTGCTTGTCCGGTACGCCCTTCATTCTCGAGAGCAGGAGGCTGTTCTTGATATCATACGAAGTATCGGTTCCTGCATAACGTGCAGAATAGATTCCCGGCTCTTTATTCAGATAATCGATTTCCAGTCCGGAATCATCTGCCAGCACAATCGCATCCATTGCCTTCACTTCCGGCAGCTCTGCAATCGCTGCGGCTTTGATCATCGCATTTTCCTCAAAGGACTTTCCATCCTCTACGATATCAATATCAATCCCGGCTTCCTTCATAGAAAGGATCTCCATCCCCAGATCCTGCAAGATCTGACGGATCTCTATCATTTTATTCTTATTACCCGTTGCAAAAATTATTTTCATCTGTAAATTCTTCTTTCTCTTACTGTCTTGGTTCTCTTGGGCGTTTCGGTGGTTTCGGACCTAAGAACTGATAGAAATAGGTCTTCAGCATACCATTATATATCTTCCGGTTCTTATCTGCTTTTCTTCCGAAATAACGCTCTGCATCCTCGTAACTGGTGATCATATATGCAGACCAGCTATCCAGCTTTTTAAAACTCTCACCGAATTCTCGGTATAACTGCGGCAGATCCTTTTTATCCTCCAGTCGCTCGCCATACGGCGGATTGGTAATGATAAAGCCATACTTCTTCGGGTGGCTTAAATCCTTTACCGCTCTTTCCTGAAAATGGATCAGATGGTCAACGCCTGCATCTTTGGCATTCTGTCTTGCTGCTTTTACTGCCTCCGGATTCAGGTCATATCCCTGAATATCAACCTGTACCTTCCGGTCGATCACATCATTTGCCTCATCCATTGCATCATACCATGCCTTTTTCGGAATCAGGTTCACCCATTCTTCTGCTGTAAAGGAACGGTTCATCCCCGGTGCAATATTAGCTGCCATCAAAGCCGCTTCGATTGGAAATGTTCCACTTCCGCAGAAAGGGTCTACCAGGATCCGGTCCTTGTGCCACGGTGTCAGCATGATCAGTGCGGATGCCAGTGTCTCTGTGATCGGTGCCTTTACAGTCATCTGACGATAACCTCTCTTATGTAAAGATACGCCGGAGGTATCTATCCCGATCGTCACGATATCTTTCATCAGAAATACACGGATCGGGTAAGCCGGTCCATCCTCCTGGAACCATTCTATCCCGTAGATCCGTCTCAGCCTTTCTACCATGGCTTTTTTCATGATCGACTGAATATCTGACGGGCTGAACAGCTTACTCTTTACAGATGCAGCCTTCGTCACCCAGAACTTTCCGTTCTTTGGAATATAATTCTCCCACGGAAGTACTCTTGTTTTCTCAAATAATTCATCAAACGTCTCTGCTTTAAACGAACCAACCTTAAGAAGGATTCTCTCTGCTGTCCGGAGGAACACGTTCGCATCACAAATCGCCTGTGCATCTCCCCAGAAGCATACTCTTCCGTCTTCTACTGTTGATATCTCATATCCTAAATCCAGCACTTCCCGCTTCAGAACAGCTTCCATTCCGAAATGGCAGGGTGCTATCAGCTCCATCTTTTCCATTCTTTTTCCTTTCTCTACTCTGCAATCTGTTATAAACTATATTACGTTTTTCGGTTGCCTTTTGTCAAGTAGTGCGCTTGTACCACAATTTTTTTTAAGGAACCAGATTGCTGCACCAAAAATAGAAAAGCAGCGGAATCCAAACCGCTGCTTTTCCATTCTTAACTGCTTTGCACTTTTTAATACTTATCACTTTCGTTATGGCAGGACTTTGAGCTGTCATATGCATTACGGTCTGATTCATATGCATTCTTTGCATTCCGGTTAGTCGTATTTTTACCGGATGCATTTTTATTGCCTGAATTTTTATTTGACTGATTCTTGCCGGAAGCATTTTCAGCATACGCATTCTTATTGGATCCATATGAATTTTTGTTTGTACTGTTTTCTGAAGCATTATAATTTTTTGCCATTGATAATTCCTCCTGACATTTTTTTGTACAAACATAGTATCTATCCTTTTCGTATTTTTATACATTTTTATTTTTATCTTGATTTTTAAATCGGTTTATATTATACTTTGTCGTGTAGAGATTTATTTTCTACAACCCCTTATTAATTATTTATACTCCCCTCAAACGCTCGATAGCTCCCCTATCGAGCGTTTAACGTTATATAACAGGCAGATCCTTTTTAAATACTTGAACCTGCCATATAGAACATATAATCAAAAAGCCGGAGACATAAGCTTCTTTTCATTGCAGAAGAATCTTATACATCCGGCTTTTTTAATTACCATCGCCTTCTCAGCATTCTGACCAGCAGTATGATCACCAGAAGAGGAATCAGTACCGGTGCGATCAGACTTACAATCCCACTTATCACCGCAAAGATCACAACGATCACAGCCAAAACCACAAGAATCAGCAGAAGTCTCTTCCACCAGCTGTCCAGGCTCCACACATGGATATTGCTACTTTCTTCTGTGCTGCTGTTGCCTCTGTAGGTCCTTCCATCCGAATCATAGATCACATCTTCTACACTTTCTTCTTTCTGCGCATCCACGATCGTCTTCGCAAGAATCCACGGATCTCCAAGTTCCGCCAGTACCTCACTCTCCGTTCTTCCTTTTCGGATCTCATCATCAATATACTGGCCGTAGTAGTTCAGATTCTCCTGCAGCACCTGTGGTGTCACACCGGAAGAAAGTTCAATTCTCAGTTTTTCAAGGAACTCTGCTTTCGTCATCTTTCTTTCTCCTCTATTCTCATTATTTCATTGTTTATAATTATATTCTGATGATACCAGGGTCAAAAGGTCAGAAATCCAATGCAAACTTGCTTGCAAGAGGATTTTTGACCCCAACATCATTCTGATACAAAAATGTGCTTTGGTCCATTCCCGCGCCTGTGATCATTACCCGCAACATCTTCCCTGTATCACAGTGCACATCCCGCCGGAGGCTTTCTATATCCGGAAATAAATTTTCGGATATAGAAAAGAACCTCAGACTTAGAGTAGCATAATTTCTGCTTCTTTCCAAGTCTAAGGTCCTTAAATTTCTATAAGTATTTTATATGTATTTTCTAAACTTCAAATAAAAGATCTCCGTAAGAAGGCATTGGCCATACTTCTTTATCCACGATCATTTCCAGTTCATCTACCGGTGTACGGAGTCCTTCCATAGCCGGAACTACGCTGAAGTGATAGAATTCAGACTGTACTTTTCCTTCTTCTTTTCCTGCTGCTTCTTCTGTGACTGCTTCCAGTTTCTTAAGGGCAGCCTTTGTTTCTGTCAGAAGTCCTGAGATGTCAGCAAGCATTTCAGCCTGTACAGATGCATCTGCTCCGGCTTCTTTTACTGCAAGAACCGTATCTGCAAGCTCTTTTGTATATTTTACAACTGCAGGAATGATCTGTTTTGCAGCAATATCAATCATGGCCTTTGCTTCGATATTGATTGCCTTTGCATAGTTCTCGTATTTGATCTCTGCACGGGATTCCAGCTCTGCCTTGGTAAATACACCAAATTTTCCGAACAGTTCTACCGCTTTGTCAGTTGTCAGTGCCGGGATTGCTTCTACCATGGACTTGATATTCGGAAGTCCTCTCTTTTCTGCTTCAGCTACCCATTCGTCAGAATATCCGTTGCCGTTGAAGATAATTCTCTGATGATCTGTCAGATATTCTTTGATCAGGCTGTGTACAGCTGTATCAAAATCATCTGCTTTTTCCAGGACATCACATGCCTCTGCAAATGCCTCTGCTACGATTGTATTCAGTACTACGTTTGATCCTGCAATGGAATCGCGGGAACCTACCATACGGAATTCAAATTTATTTCCGGTAAATGCAAATGGTGAAGTTCTGTTTCTGTCGGTTGCATCCTTTGTAAGATCTGGAAGGGTTGTTACACCTGTTTGCAGCTTTCCACCATTCAGGCTGTGTGTTGCCTCACCTGTACTGAGAAGCTGTTCTACAACGTCCTGAAGCTGTTCTCCAAGGAAGATAGAGATGATTGCCGGCGGTGCTTCGTTTGCTCCAAGTCTGTGGTCATTTCCCGGATCAGCAGCCGATTCACGAAGCAGATCTGCGTGTACATCAACTGCTTTCAGGATACATGCCAGTACCAGAAGGAACTGTACATTTTCATGAGGTGTCTTTCCCGGATCCAGCATATTGATTCCGTCATCTGTTGTGATAGACCAGTTGTTATGCTTACCAGATCCGTTGACTCCTGCAAACGGTTTCTCGTGTAGCAGACATTTCAGTCCATGCTCGCATGCCACCTTTTTCAGTGTCTTCATGATAATCTGGTTGTGATCCACTGCAATATTGGCCTCTGCATAGATCGGTGCAAGTTCGTGCTGTGCAGGTGCCACTTCGTTGTGCTGTGTCTTTGCTGCAACGCCGAGTTTCCATAATTCTTCGTTGACATCTTTCATATAGGAAGCAACCCTCTGACGGATCGTTCCAAAGTAGTGATCGTCAAGCTCCTGTCCTTTCGGCGGCATTGCTCCGAAAAGTGTACGTCCTGTGTAAATAAGGTCTTTTCTCTGTAAGAATTTCTTTGCATCAACAAGGAAGTATTCCTGCTCCGGTCCTACAGAAGGTGTTACTTTCTTTGATGTTGTATTTCCGAACAGACGAAGCAGTCTGATGGATTCTTTGTTGATTGCTTCCATAGATCTGAGAAGCGGTGTTTTTTCATCCAGTGCCTCACCTGTGTAAGAGCAGAATGCTGTCGGGATGCAAAGGATCGCTCCGGCTGCATCTTTTCTTACAAATGCCGGTGATGTACAATCCCATGCTGTATATCCTCTTGCTTCAAATGTAGCACGAAGTCCGCCTGACGGGAAAGAAGAAGCATCCGGCTCCCCTTTGATCAGTTCTTTTCCGGAAAAGCTCATCAGAACCTTTCCGCTTGGAAGCGGAGCTGAGATGAAGGAATCATGCTTTTCAGCAGTAACTCCTGTCAGAGGCTGGAACCAGTGTGTATAATGGGTTGCACCTTTTTCGATTGCCCATTCTTTCATCTCATGTGCAATTACATCTGCTGTCTCAAGATCCAGCTCTTTTCCTTCTTCAATTGTCTGTTTTAATTTTTTGTATACTTTTTTCGGAAGTCTCTCCTGCATTACTGCATCGTTAAAAACATCTTCGCCAAAAATTTCTGCCACGCTTAACCATTCACTACTCATAATTACCTTCCTTTCGCTAACGATCGAGTAGGCTGACTCCTACTCGATTCTTATACTTTGTACATCATCTCGCTTAACAGCTCGATGATGTACATTCACCAAATGCAGATCCTTGTGCAAGCACAAATCTGCACTTGGCTCATCGTATACACAAAAAAACGAGGAAACTCCACTTTGTGGAACTTCCTCGTTCATTGTGATCTCTGTTATTTAAGATATATTTACGATACTCTTTTTTCTTTCAAATTTCAAGACCAATTTTTTAATTTGTGTATATTTTCACAAAACTTCATAAGTTTTCAACTTCTTTTTCAACATTTATACCAGTCACTTCTTAGACCTCGAACAGCAGATCTCCGTAAGAAGGCATCGGCCACATATTCTTATTGACGATCATTTCCAGTTCATCCACTGGTTTTCTTAAAGCTTCCATTGCCGGTACAACTTTCTGCATGAAGAAGAATGCCTGTTCTTTTCCTTCTGTCTCCGGTACTTCTGCCACAACAGTTTCCAGTGCTCTGAGTGCTTCTTTTGTGTCTTTCAAAAGATCAGCCGACTGTACAAGAAGCTCTTCCTGTACACCTGTATATGCTACAGCGCTTGCCTGTTTTACCTGGTTGATCGAATTAGCCAGCGAAGTTACATATTGGATCACAGCCGGGATAATATGCTTGCTTGCGATATCGATCATGGAACGTGCTTCAATGTTGATTGCCTTTGAGTATGCCTCATATTTGATCTCTGCACGGGATTCCAGTTCTGCACGGCTGAATACATCGAATTTTTCAAACATTTCAACCGTATTGTCATATGTCAGACATTCAACAGACTCTACCATGGTCTTAATATTCGGAAGTCCTCTTCTTTCGGCTTCCTTCACCCACTCATCAGAATATCCGTTGCCATTGAATACGATTCTCTGATGTTTGGATGCATATTCCTTGATCAGATCATGGACTGCAAGATCAAAATCTTCTGCTTTTTCGAGCACATCGCAGGCATCAGAGAAGGACTCAGCCACGATTGTATTTAATACTACGTTCGGTGCTGCCACCGAGTCTCTGGATCCTACCATACGGAACTCAAATTTATTTCCTGTAAATGCGAATGGCGAAGTACGGTTTCTGTCAGTTGCATCCTTTGCAAAATCCGGGAGCGTACTTACACCGGTATGTAATTTGCCGCCTTTTAAGCTGTGTGCAGCTTCTCCGGTATCAATAAGCTGTGCAAGCACGTCTTCAAGCTGTTCTCCGAGGTATGCGGAAATAATTGCCGGCGGTGCTTCATTTGCTCCAAGTCTGTGATCGTTTCCTACGTCAGAAGCAGATTCACGGAGCAGGTCTGCATGCAGGTCTACTGCACGGAGAATACAGGTCAGAACCAGAAGGAACTGAATATTATCATGAGGTGTCTTTCCCGGATCCAGAATGTTGATCCCATCATCTGTAACCAGTGACCAGTTGTTATGCTTTCCGGAACCATTTACACCTTCAAACGGCTTTTCGTGTAACAGGCATTGGAGATTATGGCGATATGCCACTTTCTTCAGCGTCTCCATGATCAGCTGATTATGGTCAACTGCTACGTTGCACTGTGCATAGATCGGCGCAAGCTCATGCTGTCCAGGTGCTACTTCGTTGTGCTGTGTCTTTGCAGATACACCCATCTTCCAGAGTTCTTCATTGACATCAGTCATAAATGCTGCGATTCTCTCACGGATCGCACCAAAATAATGGTCATCCAGTTCCTGTCCCTTCGGAGGATTTGCCCCGAATAATGTACGTCCTGTAAATACAAGATCCTTTCTCTTAAGATATTTTTCTCTGTCTACCAGGAAATATTCCTGCTCAACTCCAACAGATGGTGTAACCTTTTGGGACGTTGTGTTTCCAAAAAGACGCAGAAGACGGATGGATTGTTTGTTGATTGCTTCCATAGAGCGAAGAAGAGGTGTCTTCTGATCCAGTGCTTCTCCGGTATAGGAACAAAATGCCGTCGGTATATATAAAATCGATCTTTTCCCATCCGGACTCTTTTTAACAAATGCAGGCGATGTACAATCCCACGCTGTATAACCTCTTGCTTCAAATGTAGAACGCAGTCCTCCTGACGGGAAGGAAGATGCATCCGGTTCTCCTTTGATCAGCTCTTTTCCCGAAAACTCCATCAGGATCTTTCCATCTGACTTCGGTGCTGAAATAAACGAATCATGCTTTTCAGCTGTTGCTCCTGTAAGAGGCTGGAACCAGTGCGAATAGTGAGTGGCACCCTTTTCAATCGCCCACTCTTTCATCTCATGTGCAATAACGTCTGCTGTTGCAGCCTGAAGCTCTTTACCTTCTTCAATCGTCTTTTTCAGCTCTTTGTAAGTCTTCTTCGGAAGTCTTTCCTGCATAACAGCATCATTGAAGACGTTTTCTCCAAATATTTCTGCTACACTAATCCATTCGCTCATCCCATGTACCTCTCTTTTCTACTACTCATTTTCTACTACTTATACAAAACGGTCGTTTTTTGATTCAAATAAAGGAGTCTTGCACTTACGCAAAACTCCTTTTATACCGTTTTCTTCGGACGCCTTTGTCCATGATATTATCAAAAATCAGACTATTCAGCTTTTCCGTCAGAACCGAACAGAATCATCTTCTCTTTTACTTTTTCAACGATTGCATCTGCACCCGGTTTCAGAAGTTTACGTGGATCGTATCCTTTTCCTTCAAGATCCTTTCCTGCTTCAATGTATTTGCGGGTAGCTTCTGCGAATACCAGCTGACATTCTGTATTAACATTGATCTTAGAAACTCCAAGGTCAATTGCTTTCTTAATCATATCATCCGGAATTCCTGTACCTCCGTGAAGTACGAGTGGAAGTTCTCCTGTGAGCTCCTGAACTGCTGCAAGAGTCTCAAAGCTGAGTCCTTTCCAGTTTGCCGGATATTTTCCATGAATGTTACCGATACCTGCTGCAAGGAAATCAACGCCAAGGTCTGCAATCATCTTACATTCCTTAGGATCTGCGCATTCGCCCATTCCTACAACACCATCTTCTTCTCCACCGATAGAACCAACTTCTGCTTCGATAGAAAGTCCTTTTCCATGGCAAAGTTTAACAAGTTCTGTAGTCTTCTCAATGTTTTCTTCGATCGGATAATGAGATCCGTCAAACATAACTGATGAGAATCCTGCATCTATACATTTCAGGCAGCCTTCATAGCTACCATGATCAAGATGAAGTGCAACTGGAACCGAAATGTCCATTTCTTTGATCATTCCATTTACCATTCCTACAACTGTTCTGTATCCAGCCATGTACTTTCCTGCGCCTTCAGACACACCAAGAATAACCGGTGATCTTAATTCCTCAGCTGCAGTCAGAACTGCTTTGGTCCATTCAAGATCGTTGATATTAAACTGTCCTACTGCATAATGACCTGCTTTTGCTTTTTTTAACATCTCTGTTGCTGAAACTAACATTTTGTATTCCTCCACTTCTCTGTTAAAGGCTTTTATAGGCTGACCCCCAGGGGAATCGAACCCCTGATTCGACCGTGAGAGGGTCGCGTCTTGACCGCTTGACCAGGGGGCCAGATGTATGTTCATTAGCTGTCTGGCTAACTCACTTGCTTAGTATAACGTACTTCTTTTCATTTGACAAGACCTTTTTTTATTTTTTTACTGTTCCTCTTCCGGAACTACGATTTTAAGTGCCTGTTTCGCGTTCTTGATGCAGACACTGTCGTGTTCCCCACCGAACTCTCCATCCAGCGTCCATGGGATCTCTTCCACTGATTCAAAATGGATCTCACCTGTCTTAAATGAATAAATGTGCTTCGTATTGATCTGGCTGCTCAGAAGCGCCCCAATGATCTCCTGAAGCGCGAGCGGGTTCTTCGGTGTCCGGATCAGGGTAACCTCAAATTCTCCGTCATCAAAAACCACATTCTTCCCGATCATATTACGGAAACCGCCAACAGATCTGGAATTCGTCACCATACCATAAATAAATTCGTCCTCAATCGTTTCTCCGTCATGTGTCACTTTTAATTTATATGACGGGATATCAAAAATTCTGGTTGCTCCTTCCAGCACATATGCCAGATGTCCCAGAACATTCTTCATTTCCTGCTTTGTCTCATAAGATACATCCGTGAAGAGTCCGAATGCTGCAATGTACACGAACACATCTCCGTTAAACCGTCCGATATCACAGGGAAACTCTTCCCCCCCTGCAGCTGTACTTGCCGCCTGGAGAAGATTCTTAGGGATATGGAGACTGCTCGCAAAGTCGTTGGTCGTTCCTGTCGGGATGTAACCGACCGGAATCTTTTTTTCTCTCTTCATCATTCCGGTTACGACCTCATCAAGTGTTCCGTCACCACCACTGCAGATCACACGGTCATACTCCTCTGTAAATGTCTTTACTTTATAATAAGCGTCTTTATATTTCTGCGTCGGATATACAACCACTTCATATCCTGCTTTTACAATAATGTCAATAATATCAGAAAGCTTCGGTTTTAAAAGTCCCTTTCCTGCATTCGGATTATAAATAAACAATGCTTTTTTCATACGTCCGTCCTCCTGTTATCTGTTCTTTTCTCTATAAGGGCTGTCCCCACAGCTCCTTACGGATACATGCATTATAGCATAAAGAGCCTGCTTTCGGCAGACTCTTCAAAGTTTTATGCAATTATCTGTTCTTAACGTTCACAAGAAACCTTTCGATACCAGCTGCTGCTTCCTTTTCATCTGTTCCGTTCGCAACAACGGTGATTTCCTCTCCCGGCATCAGTGTCAGACTCATCATCCCCATAATGCTCTTTGCATTGACTTGCTTCTGGTCAACTTCGATATATACCGAACTTGAATACTGACTAGCTTCCTGAACAAGAAGTGCAATCGGTCTGGCGTCTAATCCCTCGGACAATTGAATCTTAACAGGTTTTTTGATCATAATGTTCCTCCTTGCTTAGCCCTTATCTCTTCCGCCATTTCACTTAACTTGCGCAATCTGTGGTTCACTCCGGACTTGCCTACCGGATTTTGCAGAAGTGCGCCTAACTCTTTTAAAGATGCCTCCGGATATGTAAGTCTTGTAAGGGCCATGTCCTTCAATCCTTCCGGCAGCTTATCGAGTCCTTTTGTTTCCTCAATATACCTTATATCGTCAATCTGCTTTACAGCAGCGGAAACCGTTTTATTGATATTCGCAGTCTCGCAGTTCACTTTTCGATTCACCGTATTTCTCATATCTTTCAATATACGGATATTCTCCAACTCCATCAGTGACTGATGTGCCTCCATCACATTCAGCACATCCACGATCTGAGCTCCTTCTTTCAGATAAACCACAAATGATTTCTTCCTTGATACAATCTTTGCGTCCAGAGCAAAACATCTCATTATCTTCTGAATCTGCTGCGCTTTTCCCATCGACGCACAGACAATTTCAAAATGATAGGACTTCTCCGGGTCGCTCATGGATCCCGATGCAAGAAAAACGCCACGCAGGAAAGACCGCTTACAGCAAGTCTCCTGAATCACGACATTCTTTACTACAGAAAGCTCTTCTTCCACGTCTCCATAAGGATTGAGCAGTTTTGCCGCCTGAAGCACCCTGATAGCATCTTCGTGTTTTTTTACAACTATATAATAGTAGCTGCTGCCTTTTTCCCGGTTCACCCGAATAGCGATATCAACCACTATATTAAACGTTCTTCTCAATAAAGTAAAGCTTTTTCTTGCAACTGCCAGATTTTCCGTATGAATCTTAAGTGCTGCATGACCTCTGCTGTCGATCATGACAGCCCCACACATGCTGATGATCGCTGCAAGTTCTGCAATCCGGCAATGTCTTGCAGGACTTAGCTGACGCGATATTTCTTCTTTAATATTTCCAGAAAAAGACATACTATCACCTATTTTGCTTTCGTAATTGCATCTTTCTCGATATCACGATGCTCTTTTTTTACACCGTACTCTTTCTCTGCCACAGACAGCCGTTCATACAACTCATTGGCAAGTGTCACGGAGCGGTGTTTTCCGCCGGTACATCCGATTGCGATCACAAGCTGGTTCTTTCCTTCTGCAACATAGTTCGGAATCAGAAACTCAACCATGTCGACCAGCTTCTTCAGGAATTCTTTTGAAATATCGTTATTCATCACGTAATCCCTGACCGGCTTGTCATTGCCACTCTGCGGGCGAAGTTCATCAATATAATACGGATTCGGAAGGAATCTGACATCAAATACCAGATCTGCATCACTCGGAATTCCATATTTAAATCCGAAAGATAACACGGTAATGTAGAGATTCTTGTATTCTTTATTCTCGGCAAAAATACGGTTCAGTTCACTGCGCAGCTCCCTGGTCAGCATCCGGCTTGTATCCAGGATGTAATCTGCCCTTTCTTTTAAAAAGGCAATCTTCTTACGTTCTTTGGCGATCCCGTTCTCAATTCTGCCGCCCTTTGAGAGTGGGTGGTTCCTTCTTGTCTCTTTATATCTTTTCACCAGTGTATCATCATTCGATTCAAGGAAAAGAATCTCCAGTGGTATCTTGGCTTTTTCAAGTTCGTCCAGAACCTGGTCCAGTGCACGCAGATTCTGACCACTGCGGATATCAAGTCCCAGAGCGATCTTCGTGATCTCACCATTTGGAACGATCAAAAGTTCTGTCAGTTTTGTCATTAAAGGAATCGGCATGTTATCCACACAAAAATATCCCATGTCTTCCATCATTTTCAAAGTTGTACTTTTCCCTGCTCCGGACATTCCCGTTACAATTACGAATCTCATCCCTAAAATTCTCCTATTTGTTTCACTTCCGGTTCCATCGTAACACCGGTATCTTCTTTCACTTTCGCTGTTACCTGACGGATCAGCTCCATCACATCAGCCGCTGTCGCATTTCCTTTATTGATCACAAATCCACTGTGCTTTTCAGAAACCTGCGCTCCACCTACTGTAAATCCTTTCAGTCCGCTGTCCTGGATCAGTTTTCCTGCAAAATATCCTTCCGGACGCTTAAAGGTACTGCCTGCACTCGGATACTCCAGCGGCTGCTTCGATACCCGCTTCTGACGTAGGTCATCCATCTGCGCTTTTATTTCTTCTTTTTTGCCTTCTGTAAGCGAAATCACAGCACCCAAAACGATATATCTTTTCTCCGGAATAATGCTTGTACGGTATCCCAGTCCCAGTTCTTCTGCCGGAAGCTCCATGATCTCGCCCTCTTCTGTCATAACCCTGACACTCGTCAGTACATCCTTCATCTCTCCGCCATACGCACCGGCGTTCATCACAACCGCTCCGCCAAGCGTTCCCGGAATACCCGCTGCGAACTCAAATCCGGTCAGTGCTGCATCAAGTGCTGCATTTGCAATCTGCGCAAGCGAACATCCTGCCTGCGCCGTAATCTGATTTCCTTCTACCTGAAATGTTCCCATACTCTTATAAAGCTGGATGATCGCGCCTCTGAAACCTTTGTCTCCAACCAGAAGATTACTTCCATTTCCTACTATATATATAGGTATCAAAAATTTCCGGCACACCCGGACTGCCTCTGCCAGTTCCTTTTCATTCGATGGCATGATAAAATAATCTGCCGGACCACCGATTCGGAAGGTTGTATGCTTCTTCATCGGTTCATCCTTCTGTATTTTGGCTGCATCGACCACATTATACAAACATGTCTCAAAATTCTGTTCCATTCTCTTCTCCTAGTATCTATAAATATTCTATGCCATTCTTCTTTTTTTATTTAACAGGAAATTGCCATTGGACCTCCCGCCAAATAGAAGTTACTACGTGCCAAAGCACGTTTTAATATCATCCTCATATGATGTAAGTGTCAAAAATAAATTTTGGAACTTACATCATATGATACACCAAAAAATATGCAAGTTCAACGCACTCTTGCAAAATTAAGTGAAATGCGATATAGTAAGGCATAACATAGAAATTTTATCAATATTTTCAAAAAGGAGTGATTTTTAACTGTGGACTCGAGTGTCTCGCAAATACTTATTTTGCTAGTCCTGCTGCTCTTATCCGGCATATTTTCGTCAGCCGAGACAGCACTTACAACCTACAACAAAATCCGGATGCGTGCCCTTGCAGACGAGGGTAACAAGCGTGCCAGCGCCGTACTTGCCGTAACTGAGAATTCAGGTAAAATGCTTAGCGCGATCCTCATCGGCAACAACATTGTTAATACTGCGGTAGCTTCCCTTGCCACCACAATCGCATACCGCCTTGGTGGAACCGCTGTCGCGATCGCAAGTGGGCTTATGACGCTTCTCATCATCCTTTTCGGAGAGATTACTCCGAAGACGATGGCAACCATTCATGCTGAGAAGATGTCTCTTTTCTACGCACCGGTTATCAATATTTTTATGAAGATCATGACTCCGATTATCTTCATTGTAAATGGTCTCTCCACCGGTCTTCTGATGCTTCTTCGCATCGATCCGAATGCCAAAGACAATACCATGACCGAAGCTGAACTCCGAAGTGTGGTAAATGTCAGCCATCAGGACGGCGTGATCGAATCGGATGAAAAAGAGATGATCTACAATGTGTTTGATCTCGGTGATGCCATTGCCAAAGACGTCATGGTGCCCCGTGTCAACGTAACTTTTGCTGATATTGACAGCAATTACGATGAACTGATCGACCTGTTCCGGGAAGACAAATTCACCCGTCTTCCGGTTTACCAGGAGACAAAGGATAATGTTGTCGGAACGATCAATATGAAAGATCTTCTTCTTTATGACAATAAGAAAAGTGAGTTCCAGATTAAAGACATTCTCCGTGAAGCCTACTTCACTTATGAATACAAGAGCATTT
Organism: Coprococcus sp. AM97-35; assembly: GCF_027697525.1. Lineage (NCBI taxonomy): Bacteria > Bacillati > Bacillota > Clostridia > Lachnospirales > Lachnospiraceae > Coprococcus > Coprococcus sp. AM97-35. The sequence goes on from NZ_JAQESL010000003.1 coordinate 147,857, forward strand.
CCGAGCTTCTTGTTGAAATGCGCCAGGCCTCATTCAATATCGCAATTGTCCTGGATGAATACGGTGAAACATCCGGTCTGATCACCCTGGAAGATATTCTTGAAGAGATTGTTGGCGAGATCCACGATGAATATGATGAGAATGAAGAAGAAAATATCAAAGCGGTAGGCGAACACGAATATATTATTGAGGGTTCTACTAATCTTGACGATCTCAATGATTCCCTGGAGCTGAATCTGGAATCGGAAGATTATGATTCTCTCGGAGGCTTTATCATCGAAAAGCTGGACCGTCTTCCGAAAGCCGGTGACTCCGTTGTCACCGAAGATGGAATCCGTATGGTCGTAGAAAAGCTCGACAAAAACCGGATTGAGACCGTTCACCTGTATCTTCCGGAGAATTACCGCGAACATACGTCTGACTCATCGGAAAATGACGATTAAGCAGACCTCCCAGTAAGAAATCCTGACAAATTTTTTCTTTATATTTTGCAGGATATACAACAATTTCAGGGCAGTCCAAAGCGGACTGCCTTTTCCTTTTGGGATTTCGTTATTTTTTAAACAATTTTTTCAAGAAATATCGGTTTTTTATTGATTTTATTGCGTAATTATGTATAATTATGGTAAATGGGTGAAGAATTTTACTTCATCAGATGATAAAATCTGCGCTCACAGCTTTTATCATTTAACCATTTAACTAGAATTAGGAGAAAGAGGTTAATTGCAATGGCAGAAATCAATTTAAGCAAGTATGGTATTACTGGAACAACAGAAATCGTGCACAACCCTTCTTACGAATTACTGTTTGAAGAAGAAACAAAAGCAGGTCTTGAAGGATTTGAAAAAGGTCAGGTCAGCGAACTTGGTGCTGTGAACGTAATGACAGGTGTATACACCGGACGTTCCCCTAAAGACAAATTCATCGTAGTTGATGAAAACTCTAAAGACACTGTATGGTGGACTTCAGACGAATATAAGAATGACAACCACCCGGCTTCACAGGAAGCATGGGAAGCTGTAAAGGAGATCGCCAAGAAAGAACTTTCTAACAAGAAACTTTATGTTGTAGATGCATTCTGCGGCGCTAACAAAGATACACGTATGGCAATCCGTTTCATCGTTGAAGTTGCTTGGCAGGCTCATTTTGTGACAAACATGTTCATCAAACCAACAGCTGAAGAACTTGAGAACTTCGAGCCTGACTTCGTAGTATACAACGCTTCTAAAGCAAAAGTTGAAAACTACAAAGAACTTGGACTTAACTCTGAAACAGCTGTTTTATTCAATATCACAAGCAAAGAACAGGTTATCGTTAATACATGGTACGGCGGAGAGATGAAGAAAGGTATGTTCTCTATGATGAACTACTACCTCCCACTTAAGGGAATCGCTGCTATGCACTGCTCAGCAAACACTGATCTGAACGGCGAAAACACAGCTATCTTCTTCGGTCTTTCAGGAACAGGTAAAACTACACTTTCTACAGACCCGAAGCGCCTCCTCATCGGTGATGACGAACACGGCTGGGATGACAACGGAGTATTCAACTTTGAAGGTGGATGCTACGCTAAGGTTATCAACCTTGACAAAGAATCTGAACCAGATATCTACAACGCAATCAGACGTGACGCTCTTCTTGAGAACGTAACTCTTGATGCTGAAGGAAAAATTGATTTTGCTGATAAGAGTGTAACAGAAAATACACGTGTATCTTATCCGATTAACCACATTGAAAATATTGTACGTCCGATTTCTTCTGCACCGGCAGCTAAGAATGTAATCTTCCTGTCTGCAGACGCTTTCGGAGTACTTCCACCGGTATCTGTACTGACACCGGAACAGACACAGTACTACTTCCTGTCTGGATTCACAGCTAAGCTTGCCGGTACAGAACGTGGAATCACAGAACCGACACCAACATTCTCTGCTTGCTTCGGACAGGCATTCCTTGAACTGCATCCGACAAAATATGCAGAAGAACTTGTTAAGAAGATGGAAAAGAGCGGAGCAAAAGCTTACCTCGTTAACACAGGATGGAACGGAACAGGAAAACGTATCTCTATCAAAGATACTCGTGGTATCATCGATGCAATCCTGAACGGAGACATCTTAAATGCACCGACCAAGAAAATTCCTTACTTCAACTTCGAAGTACCTACAGAACTTCCGGGCGTTGATTCAGGAATCCTTGATCCTCGCGACACATATGCTGATGCTTCTGAATGGGAAGAAAAAGCTAAGGATCTTGCTGCAAGATTCGTTAAGAACTTCGCTAAATACGAAGGAAATGCTGCTGGTAAAGCACTTGTATCTGCTGGACCGCAGGCTTAAATGCAAAATTAGAAAATGGATGTGGGAGAGTTTCTCCTGCATCCATTTTTTTGTGTATACGATGAGCCAAGTGCAGATTTGTGCTTGCACAAGGATCTGCATTTGGCGAATGTACATCATCGATCTGTCAAGCGAGATGGTGTACAAAGTATGCCAATCGAGTAGGCGTCAGCTTACTCGATTGTGCGAATGGACGAGGGAGAGGCTGCAATAACCTCTCCCTCTGGTTTTTCAAGACAAAACAGAATGGAATGATTTATGAGAAACAGAACCCACAGCCATCTTCGGGCTGTGGGTTCTATTGACTGTTGAAGTTTGTTGGTTGCAGATATTCTTTTCGTACTTTTAGAGTATGACGATAGTGTAATATCAACTACATGTATTTATGTAAAATAATTTTTTTCTGCAGTATATTTCTACTTCTCTTCTGGGGGAAGTTCTTCACCGGCTAGTTTTAGGATGTTGCTGATCTCATCTTCGGTGATGCCAGCGAATTCTTCCAGCTCGTCTACGCTGACTTTTCGGCCGAGTTCATCGGAAAGTTTTTTGATCTGTTCATCAAGGTCGTTGACTTTTTCTACCATGCGGTTATCTTGTTTTTTAGTTTCTTCCTGAGATTCAAGAAGTGCCTGCATGCTTTCTTTTGCCATGCTTAAAAGGGCTTCGGTATCATCTGCATGGTCTTCCATGGCGAGCATGAGTCCCATGTTGCCTTCCTGGACGAGATCTCCGATGTAGATATCTGCCCTGTGCATCTCTTTTGCCATGGTGAGGATTGCCGGTAGGAGTTCTTTTAATGGATCCCCATCTCTTAATCCTTTCAGATCCTGCTCGTAAAGGTTTAAATAATCCTGTTCTTCCTGGGTATATCGGATCGGTCCTTCGGTGTTTTCTGCATTTTTGATCGAACCACCAGCTTTGACGTAGCCTTTTACGATTACTTTCTTGGAAAGAAGATAATCAAATACAAGCTCCATCTGTTCTGCTGATAAATTGTCTTCTGCGAAGTAAGCTTCGACTGTGGCTTTGTCTGTGATGTTATTCTGGCTTTCACACAGGGTAAGGATCCCTGCAAGTTTTTCACGAAATTCTAATCTTTCTGCCATATTTTGATTCTCCCGATTCTATAATATATGAATATATTTTTCTTGTTCTTCCGGTCAAGAAAGACAAGAAACGTAATCAACAAACTAATGATTGCTTTCCTGTAGCATATCGCTACAGACTTATCATAACATTATATTTCCTACCTGACAATTTATTTTTCTGCAATATAATGAGGATACCAGGGTCAAAAGGTCAGAAAGCCGATGCATGCTTGCTTGCAGGAGGATTTTTGACCTCTTGACCCACCAAAAACATGAGTAAGTAGCCATTTTTCAAAGAAAAATGAGCGGATTACGAATGTTTTTGAGAATTGCGAGAGTGCAAAGCACGCAGCATATTTTTCTTAATCGATTTCTCATTTTCACTTTTCAGGATATCCGACATATATTATATAAAGTTCATTTTTTGAGGTATATCTATGCCTGTATCTATCATGCTCGATGCCGGTCACGGAGGACGTGATCCGGGAGCTGTGTATAATGGTCGCCAGGAAAAAGATGATGTACTGAAGCTGGTGCTTGCGATCGGAGAAATTTTACAAAACAGCGGAATTGATGTGGAATACACACGGACAACGGATATTTATGAGACACCTTTCCAGAAAGCAACAGAGGCAAACGAAGCCGGTGTGGATTTCTTCATATCGATCCACCGGAATTCCAGTCCTCTTGCCAATCAGTACATGGGTGTGGAAAGCCTGATCTATAACCTTTCCGGTATCAAATATGAGATGGCGGAAAATATCAATGCACAGTTGGAGACAGTTGGGTTCAAGGATCTCGGAGTAAAGGTGCGCCCAAATCTGGTTGTCCTTCGCCGTACAAAAATGCCGGCGATTCTGGTCGAAGTCGGTTTTATCAATTCCGATTCTGATAACACAATTTTCGATAAGAACTTCAATGATATTGCGCAGGCAATTGCAGATGGAATCCTGGATACGCTGGAAGAAAAAGGGCTCTGGAAACCAGAAGGCGCAAGAAACAGTTCGACCGCATCGGAATCAGGAAGGACTTCTTCTGACGCAGATACTTCTGCTTCCGTTTCTCCTGCTGACGGTTCTACAAAATCAGATGTTGGTACCCTGACAAATTCAGGCTCAGTCCCTGATTCTCCTTGTACGTCAGACTCTGCTCACATGAATCCGTCTGATAAAAATACAGACTCCGAATCTCCTAATTTTTCTCCATCTGTAACCTACAGTGTGCAGGTCGGTGCATTCCGAAATCCGGCGTATGCCAGACGGCTTCTTAATGAACTGACCGAAATGGATTTCCCTGCCCGGATTGATGACAGCAGCCAGTATGACCGGGTTCTGGTCGGTCAGTTCGATGTATTGAATGATGCCGCCATGATGGAACGAAGACTAAAACAGAGCGGATATCCAACTGTGATCGTGAGTTTTTCTGAAGAAGCCTGATTGATACTGCAAAAAATTCATACATTAGCTTCCATGATTTTCTTCTTCTTTTGCTGACCATGGAAGATGACTGTTTAAGGGAAGAACTTTACCATTTTTTCGGACGCTCCGATGAAACACCATCAAAAGCTGCTTTTTATCGCCAACGTACAAAATTAAAAGATGGTGCATTATGGGAACTTTTGCAGATTTTTAACCAGAAGCTTAAACCTACTCTATACAGGAACCGTTATCGTTTGGTTGCTTGTGACGGTTCTGTTGCTGATATTTTCCGTGATGAAAAAGATACAGAAACTTATTTTGAACCAAACAATAAATCTCCCAGGGGTTTTAATCATATCCACATCAATGCACTTTAAGCCAAGTAAAAAGAACAGAAAAGATTCTCAGATACCAAAATCTTTTCTGTTCTTTTTTGTATATTATAAAGGATAGATTAGTACCTCCTTGGAGGTCATGTGTTCCCCTTGATAAAAGGGCTCAGTTCATTAAGGGCGAATGCTCTTTGCCAGTTCTTTCGCTTCTTTTGTCAGATTACAGATTTTCTCGAATTCGCCGTTTTGGATCAGATCTGCTTTTACCATCCAGCTTCCGCCGCAGCAGATGATCTTGTCAAATCCCAGATAATCTTTCAGATTCTGTGTTCCGATTCCACCTGTCGGCATAAAACGAAGCTGATTGTATGGTGCTGCCATTGCTTTGATCATAGCCACTCCACCTGCAGGTTCTGCCGGGAAGAATTTAACTACTTTCAGTCCTCTTTTTACTGCCTGTGCCACTTCAGACGGTGTCACACATCCCGGGAAAATCGGAATTTCTTTTTCCAGACAATAATTTACGATTTCAGGATTGAATCCAGGACTTACGATGAATTTTGTTCCTGCCTTAACAACAGCATTTCTCATAGAATCCGTTTTCCTTGAGTTTCTCTAAGTTTTCTCCAAGCCTGTAAACGAACCTGTCTATCAGTTCCTTGATAGAAAACGCGCTGAAGGAAAACCATACCTTGTTTACATGACCGCTGGTACCTTTCTAAGCCTTTCAAAAAAGCACATAAGTTATTTGTACTAACCTGTGGTTATGTATTGAATTATGGGTTTTGGGTAACAAAAAACACCGTATTTCTACGGTGTGTTCTGTCAGATATATTCTGTTTTATGATAGCAGAAAACTGGAATTCACAGTTCTTCCATCCTTCCCATCTTCAGCGCCATAACAAGAGTTCCGGCTGCCATCACAAAGACACCAATTTCAATCACATAGATGGGAAGAAGCGCCGGACCTGCCACGGCAAAGAAGTCCACGATAAAATGAATCCCATATGCAAGAACCGCTGTAAAAGCCGCTGTCCTGCATTTGCCTGCCTTTACCGCCCGGTAGATCAGCAGTGACAACCCGATATGCAGAATGATGGCACTGATTCTTTCGATTCCGCTTACAAAAAAGAGTGGTGCCGGTGTTGTCCATAGGGCCGACAGCTGTGACACGGTCTGGTTTGCAGACTCAGCAGGAAGTGCCGCCAGCGTATTCTGCATGGCTCCGCTGTTGATCATCAGCATGGACACAAGATTACTGATTCCGGAGAGTCCTCCGATCAGAATGGCCTCCACACCGCCATGCCCGATTCCATACATCAGTGCATTTGGAAAATCCAGCCATTTCTTCATCCAGAACTTCATGGCAATCAGTCTTCCGGTCTCTTCAAAAACCGCTGCAGCCAAAGCCGCGTACACATAGTAAAGCCATGGCCTGCTCTGTGCGTTCAGTCCGCAGAACTGAATGACAAGAACATGCAGCTGTTGCTCCAACAGCATGGCAAACAGCAGATAGGTTCCTGCTCCGATAAAGAACGAGGAAATCCTTGCCTTAAGCTTCACCCTTCCTGCAATGAACAAAGCAATCGGTACCCCCATCGAGAGGACAACGGAGCAGATAACTCCCGCTATCGCCAGACCTGATATTGTGTTCAATTCCATCTTTATACCTCCCTGATTCTCAAAAAATTCCTTTATTGTATTTGAACTGTCCATACAATATAAAGCCTAATCCGACAATAACTGCTGGAAGAATGATATAATCTATAATTATTTCACTCCAAAACGAAACAATAAAACCTAATACAAGAGATATTCCTATAATCAGCGTTCCTGTGCCGACTGTTTTTCCATACTTTGGTATATCTTCTTCCTTTACTTTTCGCCTGTTATAAGAGTGAATTGTGCTGATATTGCCTTTGATATTTACAATTCCCACAACAGATATGAACACTCCCAAAATCAACATTATAATATTTTCCATAATGACCTCCTAAAAATAGAATAGTTCCTCAAATTTTTTGTCCAATGCAATACAAAGAATTAGAGCCAATTTTGCAGTTGGATTAAACTGTCCTGTTTCAATAGAACTAATGGTATTTCTTGATACCCCTACCATTTCTGCAAGCTGAGCTTGAGAAAGATTTGCTTCTGTGCGAACTTCCTTTAAGTGATTTTTCAGTTGTAATTGTTCTTTCATATTCTCACCTCTAAAAGATGGCTAACAAATCCAACAAATGCCAAAATAGAAAGCACAAAAAACAGAACAGTCAAGACCAAATCGCTCTTTCGCTTCATTTTGATAAAACGAACTAACCATTGTGTTGCAATAATGCTGAAGTATATAACCCACGGACTGTAAATCATAGTATGAGCAAGCACAGAAGATAACAGCGAAAGCAAACAACACACTAAAGCACCAACTCTGCTTGCGTGACTTCCGGCTTGATATACCACTTCCATTTCAGCCAAGTCCTTATTGCGATGTTCTTTTCTGCTTGCATTTAAGATTTCGTCCTTTTTCATAAAAACACCTCCACGCCAAGTTTTCTTTGCATATTTTAATTATACACACGCCAAGTTTTCTTGTCAATAGAGTCCATAAAAAAGTTACAACAGATATAAGAGATAACTTTTCTACCACTTCGATTATACTCACAACTTAATGACTTCTTGAATACTTGCCGAAAAAGAAAAACTGCCATCGGTTTGACAGCAGTTCTTCTTCGGTTGGTATCCGTTAGGAATACACAATATCATTCAATACAATCTCATCGGCACAGGCTCGAATGTTATTCATCAATTCTATCCATCTCATCATATCCGTTGCTTTCAGTTCTTCCGTTACACCCTGCTTCTTTGCCATTTCCTTTATCAGATATACCGCCTGTTTTTTATATATTTTACATATTTTTTGCCAGATGACATCCGTTTTTATTTGCAAACATCAGATGTATTTTTATTTTTCCACATTTTGCCAGCATCTCAATAATCACTTGTCTGTTATCGGTCAGATGCATGCTCATCGCATAACTGCTTTAACTTTTGAATCTGCTCTTCCGTTGCTTTTCTGCACGCCCAGGTTACAATCTCCGGTTCGATCATCAGACGTACATCAAACAGATCCAGTGCCAACCGATAACGGTCCTCCATGTTTCCAAACCCGAGAACATCATTTTCCATATAAATGGTACTGATGACATAAGTTCCGTCTCCTCTGCGCACTTCCAGCACGCCTCTTGTGACCAGCCCTTTAACCGCCTCTCTTACCGTACTTCGTCCAACTTCAAATAATTCTGTCAGTTCACCTTCAGTAGGTATCCTCTCTCCTATTTTTACCGGTTTATCCAGAATATATTTCATCAGACGATCCTCTGTCTTCTGTCCCAGTGTCCGTTTTACATCTTTTCCGCTTTGCTGCATTTCGTCACCTCCTGCTTATCCGCTTTCTCAAATTTTAGCATTTGTTTTTTCTCTTTTCAGCTCTGCATTGCCTGCCCTTCTCATTTTTGCTATACTGTCAATGTAGTTTTACGCCATAGTTTCCGGCGTATCGTTATTTTGACTCAGGAGGAAATTTATGATCAAATTAGTTGCAAGTGATCTGGACGGCACTCTGCTTCACAACTATCAGCAGACTGTGCCGAAAGAAATATATGATACGATTAAAGCACTTCATGAAAAAGGAATCATCTTCACTGCCGCAAGCGGACGCCAGTATGCCAATATCCGCAGGCTTTTCGCTCCTCTCGGCTTTGACATTCCATATATCGCTGAAAATGGTTCCATGTGCGTCTATAAAGAAGAAGTACTCGCCACCGGTCTGACTCCATCCAAAACCATCCGGCATATTCTGGATGCCCTGATGGAATACCGGAAGATCTATCACACCGGACACTGTATCCTTTCTGTAAAAGATACTTATTACAGCGACTCAACCGATGAACGTTTCATTGATTATATGGAAAATGATATGCATAACATCGTTACCTACGTGCCGGATCTGTATGCGATCAAAGAACCGATCATCAAAGCAGCCATCTGTGATTTTGGTGGCACAAAGAATCTGGAACCCTTCTTCCACAAAAGAATCGGGGATGAAATCCGCGTTGTAACTTCTGCGGATCACTGGATTGATTTTATTGCGCCAAATGCAAATAAAGGAACGGCACTGAAAGTTCTAATGGAAAAATTCGGGATCAAAAAAGAGGAATGCATCTGCTTCGGAGACCAGCAGAATGATATCGAGATGCTGAAAGCTGCTGGAACAGCGTATGTCATGGCAACCGGCCACCCTCTCGCCAAAAAGGCGGCAGATTACGTTGTGGAATCACCTTTGCCGGTGATGCAGGGGTTGTTGTAGAGTGAAAATGGGGACGCTGCAGCTAAATAATTTTCTGAAACGAACAGCGCAGCTGAATGTTTCCGTCTTGACGGCATTTGAGACTTTTAGGGAATCTTAGGTTTTGAGAAGATGCGTTAGGGGAAGAAATCCACACTGTCTGAGCGACAGCGAGTTTGTGGATTTCTTCCCCTGTTTTTAGCATCTTTTCAAAATTTTAGAGTCCCTTAATGCCTCAAGCCTGTCCGGCAAGATGGAAACATTCAGTTGCGCGTCCCTTTTGAACCAGCAAGCCTATATAACTCCCCCTATGCGTTCTCCCATCTTCACAATGGTTTCTGCTCCCTGCAACGTGTTCCGGATCAGATCACTGTCTGGCAAGACTTTATCTGGTTCCAGGAACAGCACAACCGTTGAACCTCCGAATTCAAATCTTCCTTTTTCTTCGCCGCGTTTTACCTGGCAGCGTTCTTTTTTATAATTCCGGATCTTTCCTACCATCAGTGCACCGACTTCCATCATCAGGACGGTGCCGAGTTTTTCATTTTTTACAAGACAGTATTCTCTGCTGTTCATTTTGTAGATCGGGCAGATATCATTTGCAATCGGATTTACAGTGTGAAAAATTCCCGGAATCCTCCTCTGATAGGTCTTTTCTCCATCCGCCACGTAGCAGTATCTGTGGTAATCGTCTACTGTAAGACGGATCACTACCGCCCAGCCTCCCATATAATGTCTGGCAAGCTTTGCATCGCGAATGAGGCTGTGGGTTGTATATGGTGTATGTTTAATGAAGAATCGTCCGTTTTCGTGAATTGGATAGACACTCACTTTCCCGTCACATGGACTGATCAGTACGGTATCTTCCCTGTTAACCGGGCGTTCCTCAGCTTTTATTTTTCTGGTAAAGAAATCATTATAGGAATCAAATTTCTGTTTTTCATATTTGTTCAGATCGATCCCGTGGGTTCTGGCAAATAGTCCGGCAAAAACAGCGGACACTTTTGTATTCAACAGCTTCCCTCCCAGTCTGGATACTGCCGGTAAAAGAAGCGGGCGCATCAGTACTCTGGTTGCTGTATGGGTATACACAAATTTTAAAAACTTATCCTGACTGGTTGTCTTTTTTATCCGATGACCTTCTCTGTCTATATAATCCATTTTTCTACCTCCTGTCCGCCTTATCCATGCCTGATAATGTAGCTGTCAGGCAGATCTCTGCCCTTTACTTTGCTGCTTGCTCATAACCTGGTTTCATTACATCATGCTCATATAACGCATATAGTGCCGGACCAGAATAGCGATCACTGCCATTGCCACAACAGCTACAATCGCACCCATGGTCACATTTTTCGGCTTTTTCAGTTTGAAATTGGTGATAAACAGAATGCCGACCACCAGCATGACCACATGAAGCGCAAGCATAAATTCACAACCTAAAAATGGTTTTAATACAACCACAAGCGGAAGTGCGATTGCCATGGATGTGATCGGGAGCCCCTGATAACATTCTCTTTTCTCTGCTGTTTCTTCCTGACGCTGTTCTTCCATCACATTGAACCACGCAAGACGGATCAGACCTGCAAGTACATAAAACATCAGGATTGCCACACCGATCACACCGCGCATTCCGAAACAGTAACAAAGAACAGCCGGCGCAACTCCGAAGCAAACAATATCGCTTAACGAATCAATCTGGATTCCGAAACGCTTTTCCACTTCTGTCCGGTTCTTTTTTGTTCTTGCAATCTTTCCATCAAACATATCACAAAGACCGGAGATTGCAAGACACATCACGCCCAGATGCAGATGCCCGTTTACTGCAAACATCATTCCTCCAATTGATACCATCAAACTGACATATGTAAGTACTACCGTATAATCATAAACCCCTAACATTCTATCTCCCTCTTTCTTCCAATTGTAAAATTTGCTACGATCGTAAGCAAGGCGCTCAGCCCCAGCTCTGTATAATATCCAATCCCACGGCTCAGGATCATTCCCGGCAAAAGAAGCCGTTTTCCGAATACCGGAATAAAAATCATGGCAAATAATTTTTCACTGATTCCCATACCTCCCGGCAGAGGAAGCATATCTACCGATACCGCAATGACCGCCTGAAGTGTAATAACTGCGACTGCTTTTACACCTCCAAGCCCAAATGCCTTATATACAAACCATGTAGCCGTAAACAGCGCAAACCGCTGGAACATGGTGATCGCAAATACATTCACGATTACCTGCTTGTGCTCCTTCAGAAAAACTGCTGTATCCCGGTACTGGTCCATTGATGCATTCAGCTTTTCAATACGCGCTTCCTTATGGCGTAGAAAGTGCAGCTTTTCAAGCAGTGCCATTCCTCTTACCAGGATTTCTCTTGCAAGCCGCGGATGAAACACCAGCACCAGCATCGCCGTCACGCAGAAAACGTTCAGAGCTGTCCCCAGATAAAAGATATGCCGGATACTCCAGAGATACTTATGGATAAATCCCTGTCCAAACAGTACCAGCCACAATCCGACAAACACCAGTACCAATTTATAAGTGATCGTAACGATCATCAGCACCAGCGTTGAAACCGGTATTGGTATCTTTTCTTTTTTCATATAATAAATCTGCGCCGGCTGTCCTCCAGATGCCGAAGGTGTGATACAGCTGAAGAAGAATCCAACCGATGAAAACAAAAAACATGTCCATTTTTTCAGCCGAATTTTCAGTGTCCGCATCATATAATAGATAATGATCGATTCTCCCCAGATAAAAACCACAACACAGATCACTCCCGGAATCAGCCATAATACATTGATCTGCCCCAGGATCTTCGCAATCTCACCAATATCTTCCCCATGAAATACGCCATACACTGTACCGGCAAATACCACCAGCAAAAATATGACATTGAAGATCGTCTTCTTTTTATTTCCCATCTCTCTTCATTCCTGTCCAGTTTCCAAGTTTATTTGCTATTTTTTCTGTCAGACGCCGATAGATCTGCCATCCATTTGTCCGTCTGCTGATCTGCCAGGTTACTTCTGCAAGAAGAATTCCTGCTGCTGCATCCTGCCATACATGCTGCCTAAGCGCCAGTGTCGAAATCACAACCAGTACCGTCATCAGGACTGAAAAAGCTTTATACCAGTTGGAAATCTTCCGATTCTTCCTGACCGCAATACAGCTGAACCAGCTTGCCATGCAGTGAATGGACGGAAACAGGTTGATTGGCTTATCAACCGTATACAGAAACCGTACTGCCTGCGTCCAGATATCCGTCCCTGTCAGAACCGGCCTCGTATTCGTGGTCGGATAAAAAATAAAGCACAGCATACATACCAGCCGCGCATAAAAATCCGCAGTAAAAAACTGGTATTTCACCTTCTCCTCCCGCATCGATGCCATGAAATAGTTCACTACCCAGAAAAGATAACACCCAAAATAAATAATAATAAACTGTGGCATAAAAGGAATCACTTCATCCGCCGGACCAGAAAGATTATGAGTCTTGATTCCCGTCCGTAATAGCGGCACTCCCCAATATACCACAGCATTCATACAAAATGTAATAATAAGTGGAATTATAGTTTTTATTTTCTTCATACAATCTATACTATACATAAATAAAAAAATAGCAATAGTCTTTCGCAATTCTTAAAGAAAAAAGTTCTGTCTCTTAAGAAAACAGAACTTTTTTCTTTTATATTTCTTTATTTTTACAGAACCTTTGACAGGAATTCCTTTAATCGCTCATCCTTAGGATTTGCAAAGAACTCTTCCGGAGTTCCCTGCTCTTTTACTCTTCCTTCATCCACAAACATGACACGGTCAGCAACCTCTCTTGCAAATCCCATTTCATGTGTAACAACAACCATGGTCATGCCTTCCTGGGCAAGCTGTTTCATCAGCTCCAGTACTTCTCCAACCATCTCCGGATCCAGTGCGGATGTCGGTTCATCAAAGAGTATTACATCCGGGTTCATGGCAAGGGAACGCACGATCGCGATCCGCTGCTTCTGTCCACCGGAAAGCTGTGACGGATAAGAATCTGCCTTCTCTTCCAGTCCAACCCTCTTAAGAAGTACTCTTGCTTCTTTTTCTGCCTCTGCTTTATCCTTTTTCAGGAGCTTAATCGGAGCCAGTGTGATATTTTCAAGAATCGTCTTATGTGGGAAAAGATTAAAGTGCTGGAACACCATTCCCATCTTCTGACGATGTTTGTCGATATCTACCTTTGCATCTGTAATATCCACACCTTCAAAATAAATATGACCTCCGGTCGGCACCTCCAGAAGGTTCAGGGAACGGAGGAATGTAGATTTTCCGGATCCTGACGGCCCGATGATTACCACAACTTCTCCTTTGTGGATCTCTTCTGTAATTCCATTCAGTGCATGAAAATCGCCAAATGCTTTCTGCAGATTTTCTACACGGATCAATACATCTCCATTAGTGGTCACTGTTCCTTAACCTCCTTTCCAGCATACTTACCAGTTTACTGAAGATCATAACCATAACCAGGTAAATGATCGCAACTGCCATCAGTGGCATAAGCGCATCGTAGGTTCTGCTTCGGATGATATCTCCGCCCTTTGTCAGATCCTGAAGGGCAATATATCCGGCAACAGAAGTCTCTTTTAAGAGAACGATAAATTCGTTTCCAAGTGCCGGAAGGACATTTTTAAACGCCTGCGGCATGATAATATAGATCATTGTCTGACGATAATTAAATCCAAGGCTTCGTCCTGCCTCAAACTGTCCGTTATCAACTGCCATAATACCGGAACGGAAAATCTCAGCAACATAAGCACTGGAGTTCATACCAAATGCCAGAATCGCTACGATCGTCTTACTGACATCCACACTTGCAAAAATTACAAAGTAAATGATAAGCAGCTGTACAACAACCGGTGTACCACGGATGACCGTGATGTAAATCTGGCAGATCAGATTCAGGAGCTTCAGCTTGCCGGTCTTATCGTATGTGGAACGGACAATTGCCAGAAGGAATCCGAGAACTACACCGATCAGGACAGCACAAAAGGTTACAATTAATGTAACCTTAAGTCCGTCTGCAATGTAGTGCCATCTGTCATCTTTTATAAAATTCATTATAAATCTTGCTTTAAAATCACTCATAAGACACCACCAGTCTGTACCCGATTAGTCTGTAATATATTTTGCAACGATTTTATCAAATGTTCCATCTTCTTTTAACTCTTTGATCGCATCATTGACTTTCTTAACCAGATCATCATTACCTTTTTTGATTGCCAGTGCATAGTCTTCTTCTACATAAGAAGTCTCCAGGATCTTCAGACCTTCATTTTCTTCTACGAATGTCTTAGCCGGCTGGTTATCAATGATCACTGCATCGATCTTGCCCTGCTGCAGAGCCTGTACAGCTTCCATACCTTTGTTGAAACGCTCTACATTATCATCACCGAAATCATCTGTAGAATAAATATCCCCTGTTGTTCCCTGCTGAACACCAATCTTCTTTCCTTTCAGATCATCCGGTTCTGTAATATCACTGTCATCTGTTACAATGATAACCTGAACTCCTGTGTAATAGCTGTCAGAGAAATCAACCTGTGTAGCACGGTCTTCTGTTACAGTCATACCTGCTGCTCCGATATCTGCTTTCCCGCTCTGAACGGCCGGGATAATAGAATCAAATGCCATATCTTCGATCTTCAGATCCATTCCAAGTTTGTCAGCGATCGCTGCTGCGAATTCTGCATCGATTCCGACAACTTCATCTCCGTCATAGTATTCAAATGGTGGGAATTCTGCGTTTGTAGCCATAACAAGCTTTTCTTTCTTGTCTGATTTTGCAGAGTCACTCTTTGATGAATCACTCTTTGATCCACAAGCTGCAAAACTGAATACGCATGCACATGCAAGTACAACACTGATTACTTTTTTCATTTTCATAATACCAACCTCCAAATTTTATCCATTTCCCCTATTCTATCATGTTATAAAGAAAAAACAAAGTGGGTTTTTATACATTTTTTTGCATAAATTCCCACTTTTTTTCGTGATTATTCTCTTTTAGCCGAAGATCAGGAAATAAAGAAGTACCAGAACTCCAAGTACAATACGGTAATAACCGAATGCCTTAAAGTCATGCTTCTTGATATATCCCATCAAAAACTTGATTGCAAATACGGATACGAAGAACGCTACCAGGCATCCCACAAGCAAAATGACCACTTCGATCGCGGTATAATGAAATCCGAATTTGATAACCTTTAAGATACTTGCTCCGAACATAACCGGGATTGCAAGGTAGAAGGTAAATTCTGTTGCCACATAGCGGGAAGTTCCGATGAGCAGTGCTCCAAGGATGGTTGCTCCTGAACGTGAAGTACCCGGGATCAGTGCCAGGACCTGGAAGCCTCCGATGATCAGTGCCATCTGATAGGTAAGCTCTGTCAGCTTTGTAACCTGCGGTCTGGTGTGTTCATTCTTTTTCTCGATCAGAATGAAGAAGATACCATAAATGATCAGCATCAGTGCAACAACTACATAATTGTAAAGATACTTGTCAAGGATATCATCAAATAACAGCCCGATCACAGCTGCCGGCAGACAAGCCACAACGATTTTGCACCACAGGTTGATTGTATTTCTCTTCTGCTTCGCTGATTTTCTCTTTGAAAACGGATTCAGCTTATTGAAATACAAAACAACGACCGCCATGATCGCACCGAGCTGGATCACAACACGGAACATACTGTTGAATTCATGACTTGTACTCATATGTAAGAACTGCTCTACCAGGATCATATGCCCTGTACTACTGATTGGAAGCCATTCTGTGATACCTTCCACGATACCCAGAATGACAGCAATTAAAATATCTAACATTTTTCCCTCTTTCTATCCCCTCTCGGGATTCAATACAAATTTTTCAATGGCAGCCGCCACGCCATCCTCCTCATTGGACAAAGTGATATAATCTGCCACCTCTTTTACTTCATCTGCTCCGTTTGCCATCGCAACACCAAATCCGACTTCTTTTAACATCATCAGGTCATTGTTGCCATCCCCGCATGCCATGATCTCTTCCCGTTCAATTCCAAGAAGCCTGCCGAGCTGGATCAGTCCCATGCCTTTGTTGACTCCCGGTGCATTGATCTCCAGGTTCGTTCCCATCGAATCACTGATGCTTAAATCCCCAAGCTCCATGATCCGCTGCTTTGCTTCCAGCCGTTCGTCCTGATTCTTAAAAAGTGCATGGATCTTATCCATCTCATGCCCATTCATCTCTTCCATCTTCTCCCAGAGACTCGTAATGCCTTTGCGGGTGGTTCGGATATAATCTGCCATCGCAGGATTCCGCAGATACTCTCCGACTTTCAGAAGTTCATCTGCCTGCACGAAACCTCTTCCATCAAAATAAATCTCCTTGAACGTATCATAATCTCCAAAAATCTTAAGGATCGCCGCGCCCATCTCATAAGAGAGCATATTGGCATAAAGTACTTTGTCTTCCTGTAAATCCAGGATCCTTCCGCCGTTCGATGTCAGTGCGTACCGCATCCCCGGGAAATTCCGGAGCACTTCCGGGATCCCTGTCACCGGACGTCCTGTTGCAACCAGTACTGTTACTCCCTGATCGATCGCACGTGTAAGTATTTCTCTTGTATGACTGGTCAGTTCTTTCTTATCATTCAGTAAAGTACCATCCAGATCAAGCCCTATCATTTTTATCTTTTTCATGAATAATTCCCTCATTTATGGTAAAGCTAAAAATACATTTCAAATCTTAGTATAGCACGATTTCCCGTGCATGTATAACAAAATTTGCGGATTCAGGCATTTTGTAGTATACTGATAAAGGCTCAATTTTGAAGAAAGGAAGAATTATGAAGAAAAGGTTAAAAGCATTTTCAAGGACAACCATCGCACTCCTTACCGCTGCCCTGGTCTGTTCCCCGTTTACAAAAGCTTACGCCGATGACACTGTAGACTCTCTCGAAAAGCAGACAAACGGTCTTCAGAACCAGCTCGACTCTCTGAATCAGGACCTCACAAGTCTCAGCGCTGAGATCACAGATCTTGCATCAAAAATTGAGGATACGGATGCTTCCGTACAGAAAGCAGAACTGGATCTTGCCGCCGCAAAACTGGACGAGCAGTTACAGTATGATGCTATGAAGAAAAGAATCAAATATATGTACGAAACAGGAAATACGTCACTCTTGCAGATCATCTTTTCTTCTGAAAGCATGGGAGATTTCTTAAACAAAGCAGAATTTGTCAAGAACATTACAGAATACGACAGAAATATGCTGGATGAATTACAGAAGGTTCACGAGCTTGTCGCTAAAAAGGACTCTGATCTGAAAGCAGAGCAGGCTTCTCTGGCAGAGATGAAAACAAATCTCGACCAACAGGAACAGGAACTGAATGATAAGATTTCCTCTACTTCCGGTGAACTTCAGGCTTCATCCGAAGCACTGGCAAAAGCAAAAGAAGCACAGGCAGCCGCTGCTGCCGCACTTAAGAAAAAACAGGAAGAAGAAGCTGCTGAGCAACAACGACAGGCAGAAGCTGCACAGACTGCTTCCAATAATACTTCAAGCAGCTCCGGGAACACGGATTCCGGTAGTTCCGGCGGCAATACGACGATTACAGTTCCGGATACTCCTGCCGAGACCACAGATCTGGTTCTCTTTGCTGCAATTCTGCAGTGTGAAGCCGGCGGTTACAATTATGACGGTATTCTTGCCGTTGCTACAGTCATCATGAACCGTGTAGCGAGTCCGCTGTATCCGAATACGATCAGCGGTGTCGTCTACCAGAGCGGTCAGTTTGCTCCAACCTGGGACGGAAGCTTAAGCCGCGTCTTGCAACGCGGACCTGTATCCTTATGCTATCAGGTCGCTCAGGAAGCACTCGGCGGAGCACGGCTTGCATCCGTAAGCGGATGTTACCAGTTCCGAAGCGCAAGTACCGGAATGTCCGGGATCAACGTTGGGGGAAATGTATTTTTCTAAATCCTATCCCAGTGGATGTGCGTTCGATTCATTCACAGGACAGAATACAAAAAACGGTATTTACTCATCTTCACGAGTAAATACCGTTTTTTATTTTCTACGCATTATAGTTTGCAAGAAACTGTGCTATCAATTCCACACAACCTTCCACATCTTTTTCATCTGCTACCTCTGCAGGCATGTGCATATAACGAAGCGGGATTGATACCAATACCATCGGTACGCCCTGATTTGAAAAATGAATCTTATCTCCATCCGTATAACTAAGCCTGCTTGCAGCTTCTCTCTGAACTGGAATTCCTACTTTTTTTGCACATTCTTCCATTTTGGCATTTAAAGTTTTTACCACGATCGGACTGTTGCAAAGAACCGGTCCACCCCCCAGAAGAACCGTTCCCATCTCAGCCGGATTCATTCCACTGCAGTCGCTTGTGTAAGTCACATCCACAACAATCGCAAGTGTCGGAT
The DNA here is from genome assembly GCF_027697525.1 of Coprococcus sp. AM97-35. NCBI lineage: Bacteria > Bacillati > Bacillota > Clostridia > Lachnospirales > Lachnospiraceae > Coprococcus > Coprococcus sp. AM97-35. The sequence continues at coordinate 166,840 of NZ_JAQESL010000003.1, forward strand.
TAATCCGTGTACTTGTCCAGAAAGCTCCGGTTTTCGTTGTCTCCTCTCCAGTTGTAGAAGCTCCATAGACACCAACTTTACATCCAAGCTCTTTCGCTCTCTTGATTGCTTCCATAATGATATAAACACCAAGTCTGTCATCCAATGCTCTGGCTGTAAATTTACCATTTTTCATCTTACGAATATGTGTATCCGGAACAATCGGATCTCCCAGACTTACATTCTTTAAAGCATCTTCTCTATCTTTCGCCCCAATATCGATCAGAAAATGTTTTGTTCCCAGATTTTCTTCTTTGAACAAATCACGATATGCTTCGACAACACCGTAAACCTCTCCGTTTTTTGTCTTGATACGCACCTGACGTCCCGGATAAGTTGCCGGAACAATTCCGCCTCGGTCAATCACCTGCAGTCTTCCATCTTCCCGGATGTTCGAAATCATAAGTCCGATTTCATCTGCATGTGCCGAAAGCATGATACGTACATCGTTTTCCGGATTCAGAATACATGTCAGATTTTGCATCTCATCACGGCGAATCTCATCTGTATATTCTTTCATTTCTTCTGTTACAATATCCTGCACCTGCTCCTCATAACCCGATACCGAAATACTGTTAAGAAGGTTATTTAAAAATTTTTCATTCATTCTAGTCATCTTCTTTCTTACTTAGCCGTAACTTTCAAAAGATCTGCAAATGCAGACAGATTATAGGTTCCAAGTCCGCTTGCAACTGCATCCCCGATAGCAGCACAATCCATTCCCCCTGCGATTGCTGCCTGCAGTCCTGCTTTTGCATCTTCTACAACCAAACACTTATCAGCCTGTTCGTCTACATACTCTGCTGCTTTCACAAATACTTCCGGATCCGGCTTTGATTTTGAAATATTATTTCCGTCTGAAATTGCATCGAAATACTCTCCAAGTCCCAACTGCCCGAGAATAAATCTTGCGTTTTTACTAGATGATCCAATCGCCAGTTTATGTCCATTCGCACGAAGATCATCCAATGTTTCCTTTACTTCTGCAGACAGATCTGCAGGACTCATATTTTTCAGAAGTTCTTTATAGATATCATTTTTCTTTGTTGTCCAGCATTCTTTCTCTTCTTCGCTCATTTCTCCTTCATAGCGTTCCAGAATAATTTCAAAACTTTCCATACGGCTCACCCCTCTGAGTCGGTTATTGATTTCTTCATCAAAATAGATTCCCAGTTCATCTGCAACTGCTTTCCATGCTTGATAATGATATTTATCTGTATGACAGATTACTCCATCCAAATCAAAAATTACTGCATTGTATTTCTTCATCTTTTGCTTCTCCTTCTGTTTCAGACAAGTTAGAAATGATGACAGCGGCCAGGATGATCGCACATCCGATCACCATGCGAAGTGTAATCACTTCATGCAGAATGATGATAGAAAAAATCGTTCCAAATACAGATTCCATTGAAAGTACAATCGCTGCTTTTGTCTCATCTACATACTTCTGGCATGCGGTCTGGAGCAGATAACATACAGTCGTACTGATTACTCCCAGATACAAAACACTTAACCATCCCTGTGTTGTAACCTGCAAATCGTTCTCTCCAAAAATCACAAGACTGACTGCCGATAATACAAATGCTGTGATCATTTGCACCATGTTCAGTACAGATGCCGGATATTTTTTCACAAATTCTCCGGTAAAAAAGATTTGGAACGCAAATCCTACCGCACAGAGAAGTGTAAGACCATCTCCCAGACTCAGTGTAAGATTTCCATTCAAAGAAAGCAGTGCTACTCCAATAACGGACATGATTGCTCCAATGATTCCTTTCATGCCTACTTTCTTCTTCAAAATTATAAATGCAATGAACGGCACTATAACTACATTCAGTGCTGTAAGGAATGCATTTTTGGAAGGTGTTGTATATTGCAGACCGATAATCTGAAGTGCAAATCCTGCAAAAAGTGCAATTCCCATCAGAATACCTGCTTTTATTGCACCTGCACGATTCTCAAGTTCCCCTTCTTTTTTATGCTGTCCCATGCTGATCATCCCCATCAGCACAGATGCCAACAAAAATCTTACCATCATAATCTGGAAAGGCTTCATGCTTCCCAGTGCCATATCACTTGCGACAAAGCCGCCTCCCCATATGACCGTAACCAGTATAAGTCCTCCGATTGCCAGCCATTTTTTCATCATATATCCTCCCGTCTCTTTTTTAGATTGTTGTTACTTTTCCATTTATTTCAGCTTCTACAGGTTCTCCTGCAAGACGAATGACCTTTGCCTGATTACTTCCATCCGCCGTAATTTCAAGCCATGCCCCTCTATAATGCAGACGGAATGTTAATCCCTGCCATTCCTTTGGCATATTCGGATGAACTTTCAACATACCATCTTCTCTTTGCGCTACACCTGCAAACCCAAATACAATTGTCTGCCATACTCCACCAGTATTTGCCGCATGGATTCCTTCTCTTGTATTTCCCTGCATATTCAACAGGTCAATAAAGGCTGCGCGGCGAAGATACCGATATGCTTTTGAATCATCCCCTACTTTAAGCCCCATAACAGAGAAAATACTCGGACTCAATGAAGAACCATGAAGTGTACGCTTTTCGTAATAAGCGTAGTTTTCTTTAATCGTTTCTTCATCAAATTCATTTCCCATAAGGTGTAACAGCATAACAACATCTGCCTGCTTATTGATCTGTGTCTCTCTTGCTCTTTTTGTCTTAAGTGCATCCGGACGTACTGGCCAGTCATTCTCATCATATTTTTCGATTGTTACATTATCAAGCTCGAAATATCCTTCAAACTGTTCCAGAAGTCTTGTGCCTTCTTTTCTTGGCAGATACATCTTTTCCTGCACTTCTTTCCAGTGTGCAGTTTCCGCCTCTGTAAGTCCTGTCTTTTCAATCAGGATATCATACGCTTCCTGATTCTCTTTCTTGATTGATGCAAGCAGTGACAGAACATATCCGAGATTCCATCTCGCCAGATAATTGGTATAGAGGTTATTATTAACCGGTTCATGCCATTCATCCGGTCCCGTTACCTGATTGATTTCATAACGATCCTGCTCTTTGTTGTACTCACAGCGGCTTGCCCAAAATCTTGCTGTCTCTGTCAGAATCTCCGCTCCTTTGCTGTAAAGGAAATCCATATCCTGCGTGATCTTAACATAATTATAGATTCCATAAGCAACTGCTGCTGTTACATGATGCTCATATACCGCAACATAACATCTATAACAGGTCCCATCCGGCTCAATGGTCCAGTCCGGACACTGCTCTGTACCATCATCTGCTGACTCCCACGGATACTGTGCTCCTTTATATCCATTCTTATGTGCATTTGCACGCGCTGCATCCAGAAGATGGTATCTGTAATTTTCCAGATTCTGTGCAGTCTTCGGAAATACCCATGAGAAAAACGGAAGCATAAAAAGTTCGGTATCCCAGAAAGCATGTCCACCATATTCTTCTCCTGTTAAAAGCTTTGCCCCAACATTCACATGGTCATCATGTTCGTTTCCCGTACTCATCAGATGGAAGATGTTAAAACGGACTGCACGGTTCAATTCATCATCCCCTGTAATCTGAATATCTGCATTTTCCCACATATTCTTATAAACATCTTCATGCGCTTTCAGTTCCTGATCAAATCCCGTTTCAACAAATCCTTCAATTTCTTTTTCGATTGTTGTATGAAGAGCATAAGCCGGGCATTCTCTTTCTGTATACATCGAAACATATTTTACGATTTCTACTTCTTTTCCTTCTTCTACATGGATATCACCAAATTCCACACTCTGCTCACCAAATCTGCTTATCATTCTGTTTCCAAGAATCTGTTTTCCATCTGCATAAGCTTCGATACGGCATCCACAACCTACATGCAGATGATTTTCTCTGGTTGCAACTTCCACATAACATCCATCTGCTGCCAGCTTTTCATTCGCTGTCATATAAGTATGTTTTACCTTAAAGCGTGGTGCATCATAAAAATTAATGATCGTACCATCAATAATACTTTCTACTTCAATAATTCCACTGTAGTTGAGCGGTGTCACATAAAGCCGGATTCCCATCCTGTGTACATTGTTTCTGCTCACAAACCGGATTCCTTCGATCAAAGTCTCTCTTCCTTTTGAGTCCTTCAGACGAACTCTCTTTCCAAGAAAAGCTCCTTTCATATCAAGCACTCTTGAAAATTCCAAAATTTCACAGTCTTCAATTCCAATCAATTCTTTTTCTACATAAAGTCTGATTCCAAGCCAGTTCGGAAGTGTGGAAAGTTCACGCATAAATGTCTCTGACTTGTCAAACACTCCATTGATATAAAGATATGGAAGTGTAATCTTTGTTCCTTCCTCATGACTTCCCCGGATTCCGAGGTAGCCATTGGAAAGTGCAAACAAACTCTCATATTTGAGATTCTCTTTTGCCTCATACTGATCCTGCCAGATGAGCCATTCATCGCTATGTAATCTGTTTCTCAGATTTCCTGAAAACATTTCTCTGCTCATATATGATTGTCTCCTTTATTCTTAATCGATATACTGTTTTCTTGCTTTCCGGATTTCGGTTCCGCATTCTGCTGCCTGCACAGTAAATGCCATTGCAAAATCCTGAAGTTTTACTTTATTTTCTTCCAACTGTTCTTCTCCACAGCTGTTGCTTCCAAGTCCTGACTGGCGATAATCCAGATGGATAATCACATCATCCGCTTTTTCAATTTCAAATGGATGCTGTGCTTTTTCCAGACTTTCATCGGTATAATTAGCAAGGTTCAGACCAAGCTTCTCCTCCATCTTGCATAACAGACCATCTTTTCCATCTCCAATACGGAACCATTTCACCTGTTCATGATGTCCGTTTTCCTGTGGGAATACATAATCTGTCATCATTCCGTCAACTGTATTTTCGTAAATTCCCATAATAGATGCAGCCTTACTGTCTACATAACTCTCACCAGGTCCCATACCATACCACATCGTCTTCTGAAAGTTTTTATTTCCTTTCATAATGACTCCGATACGTGGTAAGAATGCTGGTTCCAGTTTTCCTCTCTGAACAGCTTTTCCCTGAATTTCCACCTTCATCTGTCCACAAGAATAAACCGTATAAGTGTAATCACATTCAAATCCCCAGGACTGGTTATAGCAACTGAAGAATGTTCCGATCCGGACGATCACCTTATCGTCTTCTTTCAGACAGCTGACATATTCTGTCTCTTCTACCGGTTTCTGAATAAAATATTTATTCATCCAGTCCTCTTTCTTGTACATATCGTTATCGATTGTTGCACGGTATACATTCATTCTCGGTCCTTCAGTCAGATACTCTTTTCCATCTTTTCCAAAAGAAATCAATTTTCCAAATACAGTACTGAATTTTGCTGTCACACGGCTGTTTTCTACAGTAAGACCCCCCTGTCCTTCTGTTACCTGAAGCTTATCAGCTGTTTCTCTTACCGAAAATCCATCTTTTCGGATCTGCATCGGAATCTGGACTTTCTTGATTTCATACCCTGCTGGTGCATAGTTTCTTTCTTCTTTCTGACATACAGTCAGATTCAGATAATAGTCTGTATTTTCCTGTAATTCAAATGCTGTAATTGGTAGGGCAATGATCTTGCCTTCATGCGGAGCAACCGAAAGTCCTTCAACGGTTCCGTCCTGTATCGTCTGATCTTCCGCTTTTACTTCCCAATAAAGTGTTGTCGTATCCAGATTCAGGAAATCATAATAATTCCGGATCTGAAGCTTGTTCATACTTCCTTCAACAGCTGTAATTTCTACTGGTGCAATGATCTGTTTGTATTCTTCCATTCCCGGAGACGGTGTTCTGTCCGGCATCAAAATCCCATCGATGCAGAAGTTACCGTTTGTTGGAAAATCTCCATAATTTCCACCATATTTATAATATTTCTTATCCTTTTCTTCAGTGTAAATTCCATGATCATACCACTCCCAGAGAAATCCACCCTGAAGACGTTTGTACTTGCGATACATATCCTGGTATGCTTTTAATCCTCCAGGACCATTTCCCATCGCATGTCCATATTCACACATTACGTGTGGCTTATCCCCTTTGATCTGATATTCTGCAATCTCTTTGAGACCTTTCAGTCTGGTATACATCGTAGAATATACGTCTGTCACTTCTGCCTCAAAATCTCCCTCGTAATGAACCAGTCTGGTATCATCCAACTCACGGATTGCTTCTGCTGCACTGCGGAAATTGCATCCGAATGCGGATTCATTTCCCATAGACCACATAATAATCGATGGATGATTTCTATCTCTCTTTACCATACGGACACTACGGTCTACGTAAGCATCTTTCCAGGTCTCATCATCTGTGATCCATGTGTAATTTTCTACCCATTCAAATCCATGGCATTCCAGGTCTGCTTCATTGATCACATAAAGTCCATATTCGTCACACAGATCATAAAAATATTCATTTGCCGGATAATGCGAGCAACGAACAGCATTGATATTGTACTGTTTCATCAGACGAATATCTGATTCCATCTGCTCTCTTGTCACTCTTCTTCCTTCTCTCGGATTATAATCATGATGATTGACTCCGTTCAGAAGGATTACCTGATTATTGACACGGAAGTTCTTATCTTTGATCTCGATTTTGCGGAATCCACATCTGACTGTTACTTCCTGATTTTCTGTCATTACTGTAAATTCATATAACTCAGGTGTCTCGGCTGTCCATGTATGAACTTCCGGGATCTCAGCCTCAATACATATATCTTTTCCTTCCGAAACAAGTTCACCTTCAAGAACAGTCTTTCCTTTATAAGAAAGCTTCCAGCCAAGATTTGTACCAGCCTGTTTCATTGTAATTCCAGCTGTAAAAAAACCATTTTTGTAGCTGTCATCCAGTGTTCCATTTACACGAAGATCCAGAACTGCATTCTTTTCCTCATTGATCAGTTCTACATCCCTGTAGATTCCTGATAACCACCACATATCCTGATCTTCCAGATAAGTACCGTCTGACCACTTGTATACACGAACGGTAATGTCATTTTCACCTGTTTTTACAAACCCGGTAATGTCAAATTCTGAAGGCAGTCTGCTGACTTTTCCAAATCCAACATGTTTTCCATTTACCCATACATCAAATGCACTGTCAACACCATGGAATTTCAGAACCGTGTCTTTTTCCATCCACTGTTCATCTAATACAACTGTCTTTTTATAAATTCCAGTTGGATTTTCATCTGGTACATGCGGTGGGTTTACCGGAAATGGATATAACACATCTGTGTAATGCATCTTGTCATACCCTCTAAGTTGCCATACGGACGGAACATCAATCTTATCCCATCCTTCACATGCCCCCGACTGTTCAAATCCTTCCGGCGATAATTCCGGTGCATCAACATATTTAAAATCCCATTCTCCATTTAAACTGATTTTCTTTTGCGAATCTTTATAAAAAGCCGTTCGTGCTTCTCTTCTCCCAATTCCGGTAATCCGATGGTCTTCCCATCTTTTTACTTTTTTTCTTGCCATAATTTTCTCCTCTCAAGTGGTATCCCATATAAGACAGCAACAGCGGTCAGACAGATACAGTCTGCCTGACCGCTCCATACGCCTGTCTATTTGATAGAACCACTGGTTCCTTCAACAATATATTTCTGCGCGATAATGAAAATAATGATCGGCGGAATAATCATAATAATCGTAATACAGAGCATCGGAATAATCTGTGTACTGTGAACTCCTTTAAATGAAGCAAGTCCAAGTGCCAATGTATATTTGCTTCTGTCCTGTAAGAAAATGAGTGGTCCAAGATAGTCATTCCATACAGTCAGCATATTAAGTACACCGACAAGAATCAATGAAGGTTTCATGATCGGCATGAAAATCTTCCAGTAAATCTGGAACTGATTTGCGCCGTCAATTCGTGCTGCTTCCTCAAAATCCTTCGGGATTCCCATAAGGAACTGTCTCATCAGGAATACATAATAGGCAGATCCGAACCATGCCGGCACGATCAGCGGCTTCAGTGTATTGATCCATCCGAATAAGTTGAATTCCATGTACTGCGGAATCATGGTAACATCCCATGGAATCATCATTGTTGAAAGCAGGATCATAAAGAGGATATTTTTTCCTTTAAAGTTAAATCTTGCAAATCCATAAGCAACCAGTGAACATGAAAGAACCTGTCCGACTGTTGTCAGAACTGTTACAAGGATTGAATTCCAAAGATATGTTCCAAACGGCTGTGATTTCCATGCATTAATAAAGTTCTCAAAATGCCATTCTGCCGGCAGAAGTTTCGGCGGATATGCAATTGCTTCTCCTTCTGTCTTAAATGCAGAAAACAGCATGTAAATAAACGGTGCAAGAAAGTAAATGGCTACCAGTCCGAGTAATATGTAAATTACAATTTTTGATTTTTTAGACATCTTCATTACTTTCTACCCCCTTTTTTCTTTTTTGTTTTCTTTGCTCCGCTGTTTTTAGCTTCTGTCTCATAGAATACCCATGCGGATGATGACTTGAATACCACGGCAGTCAGCAGCAGAATGATGATAAACATTACCCATGCGTTTGCACTGGCATATCCAAGTTTGTGATGTTTGAATGCGTTATTGTATGTATACAGTCCATAGAAGTAGGTAGATTTAAGCGGTCCGCCTCCGGTAAGAAGCATAACCAATGTTACCTGTTGGAAAGAACTGATAATTGACGTAATCAGGTTAAATAAAATTGTAGGTGTAATAATCGGAAGTGTAATACTGAAAAATTTTCTTGCAGGACCTGCTCCATCAATAGATGCAGCTTCGTATACATCAACCGGAATATTTTTGATATCTGTGTAGAAGATAAGCATCATCGTTCCAACACCAAACGCACTTGCAATTATAACTGCAAGGAGTGCCCATGCCGGATCAACCAGCCACTTCGGTCCTTTGATTCCCAGAAGAGATAACAGATAATTCAGTACGCCATAATCTCCGTTGAGGATCCATCCCCAGATGATAGAAACCGCTACACCTGAGATAACTGCCGGAATATAGAAAATTGTACGGAATACTTTTACTCCTTTAACCGGCTGTGTAATCAGCATTGCAAGGAACAATGCAATAATCATGTTAAGCGGTACAAAAATTGCCGCATATTTCAAACTGATTATAAGGGATTTCCAGAACTGTTTGTCCTTTGTAAACATATCAATATAGTTTCCAAGTCCCCTGAATGTTGGTGCTGTGGTAAGCGGCCAGTCAAAAAAGCTCATGATCAAAGACAGAATCAGGGGACCGATTGTAAATACAAGGAACCCGATAATCCACGGCATAATAAACAAATACGGTGTGGCCGTCTTCAGGAATTTTCTCTGCTTCATTTTTCTTCTCTCCTATTTATCGGCGCCGGAATCATAAATTGTTCCGGCGCCGGTTTGTTTGTATGCTATTACTGTGCGTCTGCTGCCTCTTTTAAAACATCTTTTACATCCATGTATGAGCTTGGATTGAAAATCTGTTCAAATGATAAGCTGAGGTTTTCTGAAATTTCTGACCAGTCTTCAATCAGGAAGCTTGCCGGAGTATGTCCGTCACTCTGCTCAAGCATCTCATAGAATGGTGCATATTCTGGTTCATCCATGATACCTTCAGATTCTACAACACTGTTAAGTACCGGAAGTTCCATACCGATTCTTGCTTTGTTGCATTCTTCGCCTGTCCAGTATTTTACAAATTCCCATGCAGCATCTTTATTCTTGCTGTCCTTTGAAATAGAAAGTCCTGAAGAGCTCAGAATACTTACAGAGGTCTTTCCGTCAAAAGAAGGAATTTTTGCCACACCATAATTCATTCCATCCTCATTAAGAGAAGCAATTGACCATGATCCATATACATACATTGCTGCTGTACCGGCACGGAATTCATCAGTTCCGTTCTTTTCTGTTGCAATTGCATATCCGTCTTTTTCCATATCCTGGAACATTTTAAATACTTCCTGAGATTCTTTTGAATCAATCTGACCTGCCATCTGTCCGTCTTCGTCACAATAAGCAGTTCCATTGCTCCACAGATACATTTCAAAATCATACGGATCTGGTTTCATCTGGAATGCAAAACCTTTCTGACCTGTCTTTTCTTCAATTGTCTTGGCAGCTGCCTGAAGATCCGACCATGTCCAGTCATCTGTAGGTTCTTCTACACCAGCCTGTGCAAAAAGGTCTTTGTTATAGAAAAGTGAATGTGTTGTAAATCCCACTGGAATACCATATGTTGTTCCGTCTAATGAGTTGTAATTCCACAGTGTGCTGTAGAAATCATTCTTATAGTCATCGCCTTCTTTGTCGATATACTCATCCAGAGGTTCAAGACCATCTGCATATGCCGGGTAGTTCCACATATACATAACATCCGGTGTATCTCCAGATCCCATACCTGCACTGATCTTTGTATCAAAATCACTTCCGTATGCTTCCAGTGTTACTTCAATGTCATCATGTTCCTCATTAAATTTATCTACAAGTTTCTGCTGAGCATCTACATCATCAGCTACATCCCATGTTGCAAAACGTATTGCTGTCTTTCCGTCACTTGTCTTTCCATTATTACTGTCTTTCTTGTTTCCACAAGCAGTCAGCATCATTGTTCCTGTAAGTGCAAGTACGCACATTACTGCAATTTTCCTCTTCATAAATCATTTCCTCCTTTGATTCACTCATTTTATTTGGTAAAACCACTATACTATTTTACTGGTTAAATGTAAATACTTTTTACCCTATAAATATTTTTTCTCTATTTTACATATTATTTACACCATATTTTTATATACTTTTCACAATTTTTATCTTGGTAAAACTATATTTTTATTTTAAATAAAGTTGTCTGTTTTTACTTGATTGATTTTAACTCTTTATTTTTAGCTAAAAAATCATAACAAAACAATCTGTCATCACTCGATCTATATACATAAAGAGACTATAGGACATTCTCCGTTCCATAGCCTCTTACTTTTTTACCTTATTAAAATTTTTTAACACTGTCACGTATATAAAGTTTAGTCGGGATTGAAACTTTTACACAAATCTCTCTTCCATGTATAATTCGCTCTTCCAGAAGTTTTACTGCATATTCTCCCATGAACTCCATGTACAATCTCACCGTAGTAAGTGGAGGAACCATGTATTTCGCAGTTGGGATATCATTAAAGCCAATAATACTGATATCATCCGGTATTTTAAGTCCAAGTTCATATGCAGCCCGATAACTTCCTGCTGCCATCGAATCATTCGCAACAAACAAGGCAGTCGGCAGATTCCCTTCCTCGTAAAACTCTTTCAGAAGTTTGTATCCATATTTTGCATAATAAGCGCCAAACTTTGTATATTCCGGGTGATACAGTCCCCGTTTTTTCAAAGCGTTCTGAAAATGCTGTATTCTCGTATCCAGTACTTCATCCCCCTCCTTATCAACTTCTCGACAGCCGATCATCCCTATTTTCGTATGTCCACACCCTACCAGATAGGAAACAATCTCTTCTACTGCCCGTCTATAGTCTACCACAATTGAATCGAATCTCTTTGGGTTTGGATCTGCATCAATAAATATAACCGGGCATTCCCATATCTCTATTGCTTCTACCATTTTTTTTGTGAATGTACCGGTACAGATTACACCATCTAATCCGTTGATCATCTCCGGCGAATCATCCAGTTTCACAATCACCTTTGTATATCCTTCTTCTTCCAGTTTTTTTTCTATAGCAAGCCTGATACAAAGATAATAAGGATCCTGAAGTTCTTCTTCAGGAGAATAAGAATAAAATACACCTATCTTCAGTTTTCGCCTGCGTTTTTTCTGTGCGCGTACTTCGTATTCTAATTCCTCTGCAATTTCAAAAATTCTTTTTTTTGTCTCTTCCTGCGCATTCAAAGTTTCATCATGATTCAACACTCTGGATACTGTCGCTATGGAAACCCCCGCTTTTGCCGCAATGTCCTTAATCGTCGCCATGTCCTTCCCCCATTATTTCTCTTTCTTTTTATTTTCTTTCAATATTGCCTTAATGCATTTTCCCTTGATGACTTTCCTTTGCAATTTATTTAATTCATTATAGCACACATTTCGGAGAAATAAATAACTTTAGTAAAATTTAACTTTTTTACTGCTCTGTTTTTCAACTTTTACTTTTACCTAGAACTTTATACGTTGCAAAAAACCAGGCAGTTCACTTTTAAATGTGATTCTGCCCGGTTGTTTATTTCTTAGAATTCATCTGCTACTATTTATTTTCTATACGCAGCTTCATTCCATCTTAATTCATTTTTGAAATCTCTGATCTTTGTATCTTTATCGATATAAACAGCTTCGATTCCCATTTCTTCTGCCCAGTCACCCATCTGTTCCGGTGTCAGGTCATAAGAGAATGCTGTATGGTGAGCTCCACCTGCAAGGATCCAAGCTTCGGCACCTGTTCTGAGGTCTGGCTGTGGTGTCCAGAATGCAGTTGCAACCGGAAGCTTCGGCATCGGTTTTTCTGTCTTCTTGCAGTCTACGCTGTTGATGATCAGACGGAATCTGTCGCCAAGATCAACAAGCGATGTTGCAACAGCCGGTCCTTCTTTGGCTGTAAATACAAGACGTGTAGGATCTTCTCTGTCACCCATGCTAAGCGGCTGGCACTTGATGCTGATCGGTCCATCTGCGATTGTCGGGCAAACTTCCAGCATATGAGCTTCCAGGATACCTTCTTTTCCAGGTACAAGATTGTATGTGTAATCTTCCATGAAGGAAGTTCCCTTTGCATCTTTCTTACCCTGTGTCATGATCTTCATTACACGAACCATAGCTGCTGTCTTCCAGTCACCTTCCGCACCGAAACCATATCCTTTTTCCATCAGTCTCTGCATTGCAAGTCCCGGCAGCTGCTGAAGTGATCCGAGATCTCCGAAGTGTGTAACAATTGCCTGATAATTGTTCGCTTCAAGGAATCTTTCAAATCCAAGTTCGATCTGAGCCTGAACTGCTACATGTTTTCTGAATTCAGCTTCATCTCTTCCTTCCAGAAGGATCTGATATTTGTCATAGTATTCTTCAACAAGTGCATTTACATCACCCTGTCCAACCTGAGCTACTGCGTCAGCAACTTCATTTACCGGGTAAGCATCAACTTCCCATCCGAATTTGATCTGAGCCTCTACTTTGTCACCTTCTGTTACGGCAACGTTTCTCATGTTGTCAGCTACACGCATAACACGTACATGGCTGCTTTCGATGACACCAACTGCTGTACGCATCCAGTCACCGATTCTTTCCTGTGTTTCTTTGTCTTCCCAGTAACCCATGATGACTTTACGGTTCTTATGAAGGCGTGTGAAAATATGTCCGAATTCACGGTCGCCATGAGCTGCCTGGTTCTCATTCATGAAGTCCATATCGATGGTGTCGTATGGGATTTCACGGTTGAACTGTGTGTGAAGGTGCAGTAATGGTTTTCTCAGTTCCTTTAATCCGAGGATCCATGATTTTGCCGGTGAGAATGTATGACACCATGTAATAACACCTGCACAGTTTTCATCTGTATTTGCTTCGTTGAAGGTTCTTCTGATTACTTCATTCGTGATCAGAGTTGGTTTCCAGACTACTTCGTATGGAAGAATTCCTGATTCGTTGAGGGCTTTTACGATGATCTGTGAATGTTCTGCTACGTGTGCGAGGCATTCATCTCCGTATAAATCCTGTGATCCTGTGCAAAACCAAAATTTGTAATCTTTCTGTACTAACATGTTTTTATTCTCCTTTTTATTTGATTTCTTTGTTGATTGATTTACGCTATCTCTCCAACACAAGTTCGGTCTTACTAAGCTCTCAGTCGCATACGCTCCCGCTCGCTAAGTGCGCCGAACAGGCAACGCACTAAATTCATGTGTCGAATAATTTACTACGCTATGTGACCCATCTCACGAGCACAGCTTATTGTCCGTAGTACGCGTCCTTACCATGTTTTCTGTAATAGTGTTTATCCTGTAATTCCTGTGGGGCAGGTTTTACGTCTGGATTGATCATTTCGCAACGGGCTGCCATTTTGGCTACTTCTTCGAGTACGACTGCATTATGTACTGCATTGTGTGGATCGGTTCCCCAGGTGAATGGTCCGTGGTTCTTGCAGAGTACTGCAGGCATTGCCATGTATTCTGTACCTTTGAAATGTTCCACAATGAGAACTCCTGTATTCTTCTCATATGCTTCGTCGATTTCTTCTTTTGTCAGATTGCGGACACATGGGATCTCACCGTACATATAGTCGGCATGTGTGGTTCCGTAGCAAGGGATTCCTCTTCCTGCCTGTGCCCAACTGGTTGCCCATGGGGAATGTGTATGGACGATACCACCCATATCCGGGAACGCTTTGTAGAGTTCCAGATGTGTTGCCGTATCAGAAGACGGATTTAAGTTGCCTTCCACGCGGTTTCCTTCCAGGTCTACAACAACCATGTCTTCTGCTGTCATTTTGTCGTAATCCACACCGCTCGGTTTGATCACAACAAGCCCGCTTTCGCGGTCGATTCCGCTGACATTGCCCCAGGTAAATGTGACAAGTCCATACTTAGGCAGAAGCATATTGGCTTCATAAACCTCTTTTTTCAGTTCTTCTAACATTGCTTTAGCCTCCTACTGTGTTTATGTAAAATATTTCGGGTTCTATTTCATAGTCTCTGTTGCAGCTTTCATGATCGGAAGCGTCTTCTTGAAGCGTTCGATAAATGTATTGTATCCTTCTACATCCTTCGGATCCGGATCCATCTTTGTACCCTTCTGTCCTGCAAATACTTTTGCATCCAGATAATCATCCAGGGCTTCGTCTTCTGCCTTGTTGTTCATGTAAGATGCAAGAAGTGCGATTCCCCATGCTCCGCCTTCTCCGGCTGTCTCCATAACAGATACCGGTGTGTCAAGTGCTGCTGCCAGGATGCTCTGTCCAACGCCTTTTGTCTTAAAGAGTCCACCGTGTCCGAGAATCTCATCAACGGCTACCTTCTCTTCTTTCAGAAGAATGTCCATTCCGACTTTCAGGACTTCCAGAGATGCATATAAATTTGCTCTCATGAAGTTTGCAAGATTGAATTTGCTGTCTGGCATACGAACAAATAACGGACGTCCTTCGTCAAATCCAACAACCGGTTCTCCTGCGAAGAAGTTATAAGACATCAGACCGCCACAGTCTGCGTCACCTTCCAGAGCTTTGTTGTAAAGAGTTCCAAACAGATCGTTCATATCGACTTTCATACCGAATGCTTCTGCAAATTCTTTGAAAATATTTACCCATGCATTCAGATCTGAAGTACAGTTGTTGCAGTGAACCATTGCCACGGCATCTCCTGCAGGTGTTGTTACCATATCGATCTCTTCATGTACTTTCTCAAGTGCTTTTTCAAGAACAACCATTGCAAATACACTGGTTCCTGCTGATACATTACCGGTGCGGATTCTGACGCTATTCGTAGCTGCCATACCGGTTCCTGCATCACCTTCCGGAGGGCATACCGGAATGCCTGCCTGAAGCTTTCCTGTTGGGTCCAGAAGCTTTGCACCTTCTTCGGTAAGTGTTCCTGCCTTTTCACCTGCAACCAGGACTTTTGGAAGGATATCTTCTACTTTCCAAGGATATCCTTTCGGTGCAACCAGTTCATCGAACTTGGCAAGCATCTCTTTATTCCAGTTACGTGTTGTGCTGTCGATCGGGAACATTCCGGATGCGTCACCAACGCCAAGGACTTTCTCTCCTGTCAGTTTCCAGTGTACATAACCTGCAAGCGTTGTAATAAAATCAATATCCTTTACATGTTCTTCTTTGTTCAGGATTGCCTGATACAGATGTGCTCCGCTCCATCTCTGTGGCATATTGAAACGGAATAATTCTGTCAGTTCTTTTGCTGCCTGCTCTGTCATTGTATTTCTCCATGTACGGAACGGTACAAGCTGTTCTCCTGCTTTGTCAAATACCATATATCCATGCATCATGGCACTGAATCCAAGTGTTCCGACAGTAGTAAGCTCTACGTCATACTGCTTCTTCACATCTACGGCAAGATCTCTGTAGCAGTCCTGAAGACCTGTCCAGATATCCTCTAATGTGTAAGTCCAGACACCGTTGTCAAGACGGTTCTCCCATTCATGGCTTCCCGAAGCAATCGGTGCATTATCTTCTCCTACCAGAACTGCTTTGATTCGTGTGGAACCAAACTCGATTCCAAGAGAAGTCTTTCCTGCTTCGATCATACTTTTTACATCACTCATTTTTCTTTACCTTTCCTTTCATAAAATATATTTGATTTGATAAATATTTTTATTTGATGATTTTTACAGAACTCCGGTTGATAATCTCCGGTTTCAGTTCTACACTGTCCGGCACTTCTTTCTCCTGCATAAGATCAAGGATCTCTTCTGCTGCCTTCTTCGCTAGCTCCCGGATCGGATTCTTCACAGAAGCGAGCGGTACTTCGCAATAATTTGCCAGATCAGAATCATCGATTCCAATGATCGACATCTTGTCCGGCACTTTGATCTTCTGTTCCAGACATGTCGCCGCAAGGTTGCTCGCAACCTCATCGTTGTAGCATACACATGCCGTACATCCCTGAATCCTTCTTAAAATCCAGCTGCTCTCCTCACGCATATTGCGATTGCGCACATCTTCGGTATCAATCCAGACAATCCGTTTATCTTCGATCCTGATATCTGCTTCCATTAAAGCTTCGATATAACCGGCATACCTTCTGTGTCCCTGCCCGTCATCTGCCTTGAAAATCGCTGCGATCTCACGGTGTCCGCACTGGATCAGATATTTCGTCGCCATCTTCCCTGCCATCTTGTCATCAAGACTTACATGCGGCGCTTTCAGTTCCGGATAATAGCTGTTGATAAAGATCACCGGGATTCCCTGCTCCATGATCTGCCTGTACAGATCGAGATTTGGATTAGGAAGGCCACTCTTTGTCGGTTCCGCTATAATTCCATCCACTCTTTTCTTATCCAGAATGCTTTTCAATATAAAACGTTCTTTTTCTACAGAATTGTTGGTGATGGAAATCTGGATTCCATATCCGGCGCGTGACATCTTGTTCTCGATTTCCTGAATAATACCAGAAAAAATATATTCCTGAACAAAGGTTGTCATCACTGCGATCTGCATCGTTTTTTTTCGTCTGACCCCGATGATGCCGCTTTCCTTTATATAGGTCCCACTTCCACGGCGTTTCTCGATCATACCTTCTTTTTCCAGAACAGCGATCGCATGTCTGACGGTCTGACGGCTTACCCCAAACCGGTCACAAAGCTGGTATTCCGACTCTATCCGCTCTCCCGGCTGCAGTTCTTCCGCTTCAATCTGTTCTCGGATCCATCTTACAATTCCTTCATATTTTGCTGATGTTTCTTTCACTTTTTTCTTCTTTTCCCCCCTGATTTACGTACAAATCCCCTGCTCTCCTTACCTCTAATATACCTTAAGGAACACCTGATTTTCAACCCGTAATATGTTACAAATTATCGTACAACTTTTGTATGTTTTTGCTAAGTTGTATTTATTATATGTGTACAACTTGAATACATATTTGTTTTTCATCGAGGTCCTAACTTGTATTCTTCTTTTTGCATCTTTTGTGCACTTCTTATAAAACATCAAATAATATGGTATTGTTTTTTGACGCCACCAAAACAAGTATAACAAGCTTTTTTCGATTCACGTACTTCTGTAACCTCTTCCCTTCACCAAATGCAGAACCTTGTGCAGGCGCCAATCTGTACTTGGCTCACCATATACACAAAAAGAGCAGATAAAAGCTTTTTCATTGCCTTTATCCGCTCTTGTTGTTTTTCATCCGCGCTATTGATTTTCTTCGATCGCCATAATCATATCTACACGATCCTGGTGACGTCCCCCAAGGAACTCTGCACCAAGAAATGTATCAAGGATCATCTTTGCCATCTCGATTCCAATTACTCTTGCACCGAACGCAATCACATTTGCATTATTATGTTCTCTTGCCATCTTTGCCGTATATGGTTCAGAACACACCGCTGCGCGGACACCGTGAACCTTATTGGCTGCCATGGAAATGCCAAGACCGGTTCCACAGATTGCAACTCCGAGATCCACTTCTCCGTCTGCAACTGCTTTTCCAATCTTTTCCCCATATTTCGGATAAGGACAGCTCTCATAAGAATCAGTTCCGTAATTGACAACTTCATATCCTTTTTCCACAAGATACTCTACCACCTGCTTTTTCATATCCACTGCAGAATGGTCATTCGCAATCCCTATTTTCATATCTCATCTTCCTCCTTCCCCTTTATACTCAATACTTACAAAAAGAACACCGGATGTACGATATGAACATCCGGTGTTTAAATCCTACTTTTTTATTATAGGCAATTAAAAAGTTTCCGTCAATACCCGTCGTTTTTTCTTTTCGCCTGTAATATTTCAAGTACTGTTCTTTCTTTAGTTTTTCTTCTTCAGGCTTGCAAATACAGACTGCAGAACGATGAAGAAGCAGAGGAGTGCGGAAAGTACGATTCGTACCCACCAGCTTGAAAGTGTTCCCTGTGTAGTGATCAGACTGGAAATCGTTCCTTTGATCAGTACACCGAACAGGGTTCCGAATGGAGTTCCGACACCACCACTAAGTAGTGTACCCCCGATAACGGCTGCTGAAATCGCATCCATCTCAAGACCTTTTGCCTGTTCTACGAATCCGGCACAGCTGTTCATACAGAAAAGGAATCCGCCGAGTCCTGCAAGAAAGCCGTCCAGAAGGTATGCAGCCATTTTTGTTCTCTTAACATTCAGTCCCATCATAAGTGCACTCTGTTCATTTCCACCGATCGCATATACAGAACGTCCGAATTTTGTATACTTCATAACGATTATGATTACGATCAGAACGATGATTGCAATGATAACTGTCGGATAAATATATGCCGGGAGGAATTTTCCCCTCTTACTGTAAGAACCAAACGGCATGTAAATTTTGTATTTAGCCCATGCCATGAAAGTTGCATTTTTGATAGAAATCATATCTGTACTGATGATTGATGTCATACCACGTCCAAAGAACATACCTGCCAGTGTTACAATGAATGGCTGGATCTCCAGATAAGATACCAGGAATCCCTGAACCAGACCAAAGAGAAGTCCGATCACCAGTGCCATAAGAAGTGCGGTATAAGCGCTTGCACCGTGATTTTCCATCTGGTTTGCAGCAACCATACATACAAGTGCTGTAACAGAACCAACTGAGATATCGATTCCGGCTGTGATCATAACGATCGTTTCGCCCATCGCGATAACCAGAAGACCTGCATTGGAAATGAACAGATTCAGGAACATCTGCGGTTTTGCAAAACCTTTGTCGTTAAATACGATCATACCTGCTGCGTACATTACAACAAACAGTAAAATTGTAATCATAAGGAGGAATGTCGTTCCGTTAATTTTCTTTTTTGTTCCGGATACTTTTGCTTTCATTAGTTAGCTCCTCCTTTCACTGCAGCCTTTGATGTTCTTTTTTCTTTCTGCACTGCAATAAATTTCTTGAATACCGGGCTCTGAAGGACAACGATGACTACAACAACGATTGCCTTGTAGACCGGAAGCTGATCGGCTGATACATTCAATCCGTAAAGAACAGTTGTAAGTGCCTGGATTGTATAAGCTCCGATCACAGATCCCATCAGGCTGAACTTACCACCACCAAGGGCATTTCCACCAAGGGCAACTGCAAGGATGGCATCCATTTCAAGGTTCAGACCAATGTTGTTGGCATCTGCTGAGTAGATACGGCTGGAAGCCACAAATCCTGCAACACCTGCAAGTACACCACAGATCAGGTAAGTAAGGAACTTGATCATGGTTGAATTAAGTCCGACCAGTCTGGATGCGGTTCCGTTAATACCAACGCTCTCGATATAAAGTCCAAGAGCTGTCTTTTTCAAAATAACATATGCAATGATAACTACGATAATTGCAATTACAACTGGCATCGGAATCGGGAATTTTCCGACATAGCTTCCGAATACCTGATAAGATTTCACACGGATATATGTAATCTGTCCGTCTGTGATCAGCTGGGCGATACCACGTCCTGCTGTGTAAAGGATCAATGTCGCAACCATCGGCTGAATATTCAGCTTTGCAACCAGAAATCCGTTAAATGCACCGCAGATTCCTGAAGCAACCAGTGCTGCAAGGAATGCAACGATAATCGGTGCTGACAGAGAGTTTACAGATACTTCCCCACCGGAAAGGATCTGGCAGCATACGGCTCCTGCGACCGCCATAACAGCTCCGACACTGATGTCCTGTCCTCCGGAAGCTGCTGTAACAAGTGTCATACCAACTGACAAAATAACCAGCTCGGATGCACGGTTGATCACATCGACCGGATATCCGTATGGAACTCCATTCTTAAGAGACATGCTTAAGAAGCCCGGAATTGTAATTGTAGCTACGATAATGATTGCAAGCAGACACACCAGTGGCATGAAAAGCCTCATAGAGGTAAGCTTTTTCCATGTTGATTTATTTGTGCTCATTACTCTTCACCTCCTGCGATTGCTTTCATGATACCTTCCTGTGATAATTCATCACCGGAAATTTCTCCAACCTTCTTACCGTCTCGCATAACTGCCATACGTGAACAGGTACGGAGCATTTCTTCTACTTCTGAAGAAATAAATGCAACCGCCATTCCCTGATCTGCAAGATCAAGTACCAGTTTCTGGATCTCTGTCTTGGTTCCGATATCAATACCTCTTGTAGGTTCATCCAGGATCAGGAAATCCGGATTGGTAAGAAGCCATCTACCAATGATAACCTTCTGCTGGTTACCACCTGACAGACTCTTGATCGGAGTTTCACGGCTTGCTGTCTTAATCTGAAGCATCTTAATATATTTATCTGCTGCTTCATCCATTTCTTTTCTGCTCATTGGATGGAACATACCTTTTTTCGCCTGAAGTGCGATAATAATATTTTCACGGACAGACAGATCTGCGATGATACCATCTTTCTTTCTGTCTTCCGGAAGATATGCCATACCAAGCTTCATTGCATCGATCGGAGCATGAATCTTCACTTCTTTTCCGTTAACTTTCAGTTTACCGGAATCCGCTTTATCAGCTCCATAAATTGCACGGACAAGTTCCGAACGTCCGGATCCAAGAAGCCCTGTAAATCCGACAACCTCACCTTTGTTGATCGTCATATCAAACGGTTTGATCGTTCCTTTATGGCTAAGTCCTTCTGCCTCGATAACCGGGATGAATTCTTTGAGTTCTGCATGATCTCCCTTGATATCTGCAAGATCATCAAAGTCTTTACCCATCATCTTGGCAACAAGCATAACTCTTGGCAGATCTTTGACTTCGTATTCGCCAACCAGTTCCCCATTTCGTAAAACTGTGATTCTGTCACAGACCTCATATACCTGTTCCAGGAAGTGTGTTACGAAAATAATACCTACACCTTCATCTTTCAGTCTGTTCATCAGTTTGAACAGTTTTGCAACCTCATCATCGTCCAGAGATGAAGTTGGCTCATCAAGGATCAGAACCTTACATTTCATATCAACTGCACGTGCGATTGCGATCATCTGCTGTCTTGCCAGAGAAACCTCTTCCAGCTTCTGGGTAGCTGAAGCATCAATTTCAAGACTCTTAAGCAATTCTGTTGCACGTTTGTTCATTGTACGCCAGTCAATAAATCCTGCTTTTCTTGGTTCGCGTCCAATAAACAGATTTTCTGCCACCGTCAGGTTCGGACAAAGGTTAACTTCCTGATATACAGTACTGATACCATTGTTCTGTGCGTCCTGAGGTGATTTATTAATAATCGGACCGTCTTTTCCATCCAGACGGATCTCGCCATTTTCAAATTCATGTACACCGGTAAGAACCTTGATCAGTGTAGATTTACCTGCACCGTTCTCACCCATCAGAGCGTGAATTTCGCCCTTGCGAAGTGTAAAATCAACATGCTGCAATGCTTTTACACCGGGAAATGTCTTGGAAATATCCCGCATTGTAAGTACAACATTACCCTCCATACTCTTCCACCTGCTTTCCTTTTTTCAATAAAGAGGGCGTAGTATAAATATCCGGCACATTCCGATTATTATCTACCACGCCTCTCTATTCATCCACCCTTATGTGTCTGTCAAATTATATATCCGACTTTCCTAATGCATTTTAGTATGCACGTTTGTCAAGAATATCCTGTGTAAGTGGTGTTACATCAAAATCTTTTTCTTCGTCTAAGCTGTTTGTAGCTTTTACAGATTTAACTGTGTCATCATGAGCAAAGATTTCTTCATCTACATAGTTCAGTTTATCAACGTCTTCGCCAGCTTCAAGTTTTTTGATAAGTTCTTCAGCACGTGGTCCGTGAAGTGGGTTACACTCTACATCGCATTCGATCTTTCCATCAAGAACATCCTGAAGTCCTGCATGTGTTGTATCGAAAGAAATTACCATGATTTCGCCGTTAGCGATATCAGATCCAACTGTCTTACCTGCTGCTTCGATTGCATCGATTGCTCCGAATGCTTCGTTATCGTTCTCGCAGTATACTACGTTGATGTTGTCATACTGTTTCAGCATAGACTCCATAACTTCCTGACCTTTAGCCTGTGTAAATTCACCTGTCTGCTGAGCTACAAGATCCCATCCGTATTTGTCAACGCCTTCTTCAAGACCTTTTGTACGTCCGATCTGAGCTGTAGATCCGATTGTTCCCTGGATATCAGCGATATGGATATCAGATGCTGCGATTCCTTTTGCTTCTGCAAATCCGTTCAGCCATTCAGCTGCTTTACGACCTTCACAAAGAGCATCGGTTCCGATCCATGTTGTGTAAAGGCTGTCATCAGATACATCAACCATACGGTCAACGATGATTACCGGGATGTCTGCATCTTTTGCTTCCTGAAGAACTGTATCCCATCCTGTCTCTGTAACAGGTGCAAGAAGAATGTAATCAACCTCCTGCTGGATGAAGTTACGGATTGCTGTGATCTGGTTTTCCTGTTTCTGCTGAGCATCATCAAAGATCAGGTCATATCCGTTTTCTTTGCTGAATGTGTCTTTCATTGACTGAGAGTTTGCTGTACGCCAGTCAGATTCTGCACCTACCTGTGAGAAGCCTACTGTGATCACATCATCGGATGAGCTTGATGAATCACTGCTCTTGTCGCTGCTGTCAGATCCTTTGCTTCCACCACATCCAACTGCTAAAGCTGCTGTCATCGCTGCACATAACAATACTGCTAACACTTTTCTTTTTTTCATTTTACATGTTCCTCCTTCATTGGGTTTTCTTAACCTCTTGATGTACTTATAATAATAAAATTTTCATACTTTTAATACGGAAAATCTTCCTCTTTTGGTAGAATATTTTCTGCTTTTCCGTGAAAAAGTTAGTTTTTTTATGATGGAAGTTGAATATTTTTAGCTGCTATGATGATCGTTGCATTTGTGCCTTCATTTTCCTTGCTTTCAAAGAACACTCCGTATTCTTCCCCGTAATAATACTTGATTCTCTGGTTCACATTCGATACACCAAAGCCCTTCGCTTCATCTCCTGTATCCGTCCCTGCCATCTTTTTCCGGAGACTGTTCAGTTCTTCCTCTGTCATACCTTTTCCATTGTCAATGACCTGGAAAATGATTTTATCTCCCTGCTTTTTACCGGTAATCAGGATTTTACCTTTCCCCCGCTTATTCTTAATTCCATGATAAAGCGCATTTTCGACAAGAGGCTGCAGTGTAAGCTTCGGTATAATGTAGCCGTAGATCTCCTCATCCATCTGGATCTCATAGTCCAGAATATCCTGATAGCGGAACTGCTGGATCTCCAGATAGCTCTCAATATGCGTCCGCTCTTCTTTCACTGTAATATAATCATGTCCTTTGCTTAAGGTTGTGCGGAAAAAATCAGAGAGCGAGGTTACCATTTTCACAACCTCTGCACTTTTATTTTCCTCAGCAAGCCAGACAATGGCATCAAGAGTATTGTAAAGGAAATGTGGATTGATCTGTTCCTGCAGAAGTCGGTTCTCAATAATTCTGAGATTTTCCTGTTTTTTCCGGATATCATCTACCAGAATCCCGATTTCCTCTGTCATATCGTTAAAGCTCCGCGTGAGCACCGCAATCTCGTCCCCTGCTTCGACCTGTGTTTTTACAGAGAAATCACCACCGGCAACCTTCTCTGTCAGATCACACAGATCGCGGATCGGTCTTGTCACACTTCGTGCTGCTCGTCCACTGAGCAGCAGGGAAATACTCATCGCAACAATTGCTACTCCGACCGCCAAAATGGTCGAATTACGGTTATTCCGGTTCAGTTCCGTCTGTACAGTCACAAAATTGGAAGTTTCCAGATAGACATAGTCCTGGATTCCGGTCTGTACCAGTGTCGTCAGATCTTTGACATTACTGTTAAAATATTCCATTCTCTCATCATAAGAAGTCCGTTCTTTAATCTGTTTATCCAGATCCTGTACACAAAAACGGAGTGAAGACAGTGAATTTTTAATACGTCCCGCCTGTGACTGGGTGAGCGGAACCGTCGCATTTTGCACCATCTTATCACACGCCTCTTCCATCTCCGTAATATAGTCGTATGGATTCACCGTCACTACTCCATTTACCGTTGTAACTCCATCTCCGACCTCCTTAAGCTGCTTATTACTTACCACAGCAAGATACACACTATAGTCCAGCCGACTTTTAAAGTCTTTCACATAACGGTTGGCATAGGCAATACTTTTTGTAATCTCAGAATAAGCTGATGCCGCATTATTTAAAGACACGATCAAATAGGCGGCCAGAATTACCATTGGCAGAAATGCTGACAGCGAAATGGAAAGCAGTTTCTTATTGATCGACCAGTTCTTATATTTCACCTTCATATTTTATCCCCTTCCTCTTGAACGGAATTCCTTCGGCGAACATCCCTGTGTCTTTTTGAATATATAGCTGAAATAATGGGAATCTTTGTATCCCACCTCATATCCGATGTCCGATGTCCTCTTATCCGAACACATCAGAAGCTCTTTTGCTTTTTCCATACGAACACCCGTCAGATATTCTACAAAGGTTGAGCCAACCTCCTGACTAAACAAAGAGCTGAAATAGCTCGGACTGATGTTGACGCTCGAAGCCACCAGGTTCAGTGAAATATTCTCTGACATATAATTTTGTCCGATATAATCTCTCGCTTTTTCAATAATTTCTGAATAGCGTCTGCCCGATGCCTGCTCTCTTAACCGGATCATTCGTCTGACTATATTTTCCAGGTACTTCCTCGTTGCCTCCAGTTCCTGCACATACTGCGATACCTCCTGCACATCGCCAAGCTCTCTTTCAATATCTTCTTTTTCAATGTTCAAACTGTCTCCCAGACTTTGGACGCTGATAAAAGTATCCATTACAATATACTGTCTCAACATCATCGACTGCAGGTTCTGCTCACCAATTGCATCAAAATATGCATCCATAAAGCTTTTTACTTCATTTTCCGTTCCTGTCTTCAGGAAACGCTCCAGCATTTTCCGGTTCTCCGCCATGGTTCCGAGTCTGTGCATCTCAACGTCATTCTGAACCCCCATTTGATGAACCTCTGAATAACTCACAAACTGTCTCAAACTTCTTGAAAAACGCTCTGCAAAGGCTCTGTTTGCATCATTGTAGGATCTTTTAATCTCACTGAACCTCCCCACCTGACTTCCAATTCCTCCAAAATATTCCAGATTTTTATATTTTTCCAGAACTTTTTCCAGATCTTCCCTAAATGTCTGAGCTCTCGCAGTCAGTTCTTCACCAACAGCTCCCTGTGCAATAAATCCCCATCCTTCTACACCTCTCCGGAACCACAGGAGCTTTTCTGTCTGCTCACTCAGATTTTCTATATCTTCAGTTGCACTTACAATATCCTCGCTATAATCCATCGGATGATCGATCATAATGATCTTAAAGAGGATCACACAATATCCCTCTGCACTGATTTCAATTCCCAGCTGCTTTCCCTGCTCCAGACATTCTCCAAATGGCATACTTCCTGCAAACACCTGATTGAAAAACTGAAACTTTTCACTTTCTTTGTTTTCCTGCATTTCACGGGCATATTGATTCATCTGCTCTTTTTCACTTTGCTCTTTCCGGATTTCTTCTGCTACTTTGTTAACTGCATCCAACAATTTTTCTGAAGAAATTGGCTTCAGAAGGTAATCGGTTACACCAATCTTAATCGCCATCTTTGCATAATCAAACTCATTATATCCACTCAGAATCATGATTTTCGTAGCCGGAAGTACTTTTTAACCTGCTCACTGAGTTCCAGTCCATCCATAAAAGGCATCTTAATATCCGTGATCAGGATGTCTGGTTTCTTTTCAAGAATCATCGGTAACGCAAGTTCTCCATCACTTGCCTCTCCGACAAAGTCATATCCATGCATTTCCCAATTAATACTGTTCTTGATCCCATTTCTGATAATAATTTCATCTTCAACCAAAAATACTTTTATCATTCTTCTTCCTGCCTTTAATATGTTCTGTTTTCTATAATTTCATCCAAATCCATAGTTCCATCAAAATATGTTTCTTCCACGTATTGTTCCTTATCAATAGAAATATCCGATTCCAGTCTCTGGATCAGTTCTGCCGCTTTCGGTCCCTGGCCCGGATTGCATTCAAAGGTTACATTCAATTTACCTTCTTTTACAGCTTCGATCCCCGCTTTGCTTCCACCAAATGAAATCACAATAATATCTCCATCCTCTCCACAGGTCTTTCCTGATTTCCCGATCGCATCGATGGCTCCCAGTGCCATCTCGTCACTCTCAGCAAACACTACCCGTAAATCCGGTTCCTGCTCAAGAAATAGTTTCATGACTTTCTCTGCCTCTTCTCTGGAATTGTCACCGGTCTGTTGTGCCACCATCTCCCAGTCCGAATACCTTTCCAGCATAGTCTGATATCCCTGCGCTCTCATCAGCTGCTCCTCCGAGCCGATGGATTCCTGAATCGCGGCGATCTTGATGGTAATGTCTTCTTCTGTCTGCTCCTCCTCTGTCGAATCCGTCTCATCCTTCGCCGTTGAACTGCTTTTCATAATTTTATCAAAAATGGATGCACTGCTATCTGTCGCTTTTGAACTGTCTGTATTTACTTCCGTATCTTCACTGTCCGTCTGTTCCGATTCTTCCTGAGTCGGTGCCTCAGAAGCCGCCTTTTCTTTCTCTGCCTTTTTCTCGTCCTCTTCTTTCAGATATTCATCCAACCATTTTCCTGCCTTTTTCATCTGTTTTCCGTAATCACTTCCAAGCATGCACGAATACAGACTGCTGTCATCCGTATCTACACCGTTATTCACAAGGATTATAGGAATATGTGCCTTTTTTGCATCTTCCAGCACATCATCCCAGCCAATTTCAGAAATCGGATTCAGAATGATATAGTCCACACCCTGTTTTATAAATCCTTCCACATCTTCAATCTGTTTTTCCTGATCGCTACCTGCATCTGCATACACCGCTTCATAACCGTTTGATTTGACAAATGTATCCATAAAAGACGCTGTATTTGCATCCTTCCATGAGCTTTCTTCTCCACTCTGTGAAATTCCCACTGTGATCAGATAATCGAACTCGCTTTGCAGATTATCCCCATTTCTTGTCTCTCCTGTAAATAAAGAAAGTGCAAATGTACCCGCCGATACAATCAATATCAATACTGCCGCAACCTTTAAAATAAATCGCCCTACACGTCCCATGTCGTTCCTCCTTCACGTCTGTTAAAGGACATTCTTTTCAGATGTTTTCTATTATACACTGACTTTTATCAGAAAGAAAGGTAGAAATCGAGCAGACCAACTCACTATATACACAAAAAAACCACAGGCATAAATGCCTGTGGCTTTCGATCTCATTTGATTATACAAGCTCAAGAATAACTTCCATTGCAGCGTCACCTTTACGCTGTCCAATTTTGATGATTCTTGTATATCCGCCGTTGCGGTCTGCATACTTCGGAGCGATCTCTGTAAACAGTTTGTCTACCAGATCAACTTCTTTTGTATTTTTCTTCTTTCCAGCTGCAGCAGTCGGAACTTCTGTTACAGGGTAAAGTACTTTCAGCATCTGACGTCTTGCATGAAGTCTTGACGGATTGTCTTTTTTGATTGTCTTTTCAACTTCTTCGTATACAGTAACTTTCTTACCATCTACTACTTCTTTAACTCTCTTGCCTTCTGCATCTTTCTTAGCAACTTTAGCTTTGATTGTAACTTCTTCGAAGTTATCTTTTTCTTTTACAGCTGAAGCGATAAGACCTTCTGCGATCTTACGGATTTCTTTAGCTTTAGCTTCTGTTGTTCTGATTTTTCCGTGCTGAAGAAGCATTGTTACCTGATTTCTCAGTAATGCTTTTCTCTGACTTGCTGTTCTTCCAAGTTTTCTATACTTTGCCATTTTTTTATCCTCCATTATTCGGGACATACCGGCATGCACCTTCGGTCTTACTGCGGATATGCCATCTGGTTATGCTTTCATCGGGCTTACTAGCCAGATCGTGTGTCAGTGTTTCTGCCTGTATTCACATGCGAAACGGGAACTCCTTATTCGTCTCCCTGGCTGAGTTCAAGACCAAGTTCTTTTAATTTAGCAAGAACTTCTTCAAGAGATTTACGTCCAAGGTTACGAACTTTCATCATATCTTCTGATGTTCTGTTTGTAAGTTCTTCTACAGTATTGATTCCTGCTCTCTTCAGACAGTTATATGAACGAACAGAAAGTTCAAGTTCATCAATACTCATTTCAAGAACTTTTTCTTTTTCATCGTCTTCCTTTTCAATCATAACTTCCGCTGACTGAGCAACTTCAGAAAGATCAATAAAGAGCTTGAGATGTTCATTTAATACTTTTGCAGCAAGGCTGACTGCTTCATCCGGTGCAAGAGTACCATTTGTATAAACATCAAGTGTGAGTTTATCATAATCGGTAATCTGTCCGACACGAGTATTCTGAACTGTAAGATTTACACGCTCAACCGGTGTATAGATAGAGTCGATCGGAATCACACCAATCGGCATATCTTCTGTCTTATTCTTATCAGAACCTACATATCCTCTTCCCTTTGTGATAGTCAGTTCCATATAAAGCTTGCTGTCTGCACCGCCGTTAAGTGTAGCGATTACAGTTTCCGGATTCATGATTTCAATATCAGAATCTGCCTGAATATCAGCAGCTGTAACTACGCCCTCTCCCTCAAATTCGATGTAAGCTGTTTTCGGCTCATCTGTCTCGGAAGAATTCTTAATTGCGAGTGTTTTTAAGTTCATGATAATTTCAGTTACGTCTTCCTTTACGCCCGGAATAGAACTGAACTCATGCAATACTCCGTCGATTTTAATCTGGCTGATTGCAGCTCCCGGCAGAGAAGAAAGCATAATCCTTCTCAGAGAGTTTCCAAGTGTTGTACCATATCCTCTTTCAAGTGGTTCTACAACAAATCTGCCATACTTCTTATCATCTGAAATTTCTGCAATTTCAATATTAGGTTTATTAAAATCAAACACTATTTTGGTCCCTCCTTATGGGTTTTTGTATGTTGAGGGTGTCAGTTTTTGTCCTGTTTTCGATAAAAAACAGGATATTTCCTAACAGAACCTTAACGAACCCAGAAATCAGGTTCGTTAAGTATTGCATTTTATATGAATGCGTTCTATTTAGAATATAACTCGACGATCATCATTTCGTCAACTGGAACATCGATTGCTTCACGAGTAGGAAGTTCTTTAACTGTTCCTTTCAGGTTTTCGATATCTGATTCAAGCCATTCCGGAACAAGACGTCCACCTGTAACTTCTACGATATCTTTGTATCTCTGTGAAGATTTTTTACCTTCTTTAATCTCGATCACATCACCTGCTTTAATGAGGTAAGAAGGGATGTTAACCTGTTTTCCGTTAACAAGAACCTGTTTGTGATCAACGATCTGTCTTGCTTCACGTCTTGTTCTTGCAAATCCAAGACGGAATACTACGTTATCCAGTCTTGATTCAAGAAGAACCATCAGGTTTTCACCTGTCATTCCGCTCATCTGATCTGCTTTCTTGAAGTAGTTCAGGAACGGTTTTTCTAATACACCATAGATGAATTTAGCTTTCTGCTTTTCACGCAACTGAAGACCATACTCGCTCATTTTTCTATTGGATCTCTTTAACTGTCTGTTAGACTTTTTATCAATTCCAAGATATACCGGATCCATTCCAAGGGAACGGCATCTTTTAAGAACCGGGACTCTATTTACTGCCATGTTCGTATCCTCCTATAATAATTCGACTAGACTCTTCTTCTCTTCGGCGGGCGGCATCCATTGTGTGGTACCGGTGTTACGTCTCTGATGCTTGTTACATCAATTCCGCATGCCTGAAGAGCACGGATTGCTGCTTCTCTTCCTGAACCTGGTCCTTTTACGAATACGTCTACTGATTTAAGACCATGCGGCAGAGCTGCTTTAGCTGCTGTTTCAGCTGCCATCTGAGCTGCGTATGGAGTAGATTTTCTTGAACCTCTAAAACCAAGACCACCGGCACTTGCCCATGATAAAGCATTTCCCTGTGCATCTGTCAAAGTAACGATTGTATTATTGAAAGATGACTGGATATGTGCCTGTCCGCGTTCAACGTTTTTCTTGACACGTTTTTTTGTCACTTTTTTTGTAACTTTCTTAGCCATTTAAACTAACCTACACTTTCCTTTTTATTATTTGTCGAAATTATTTCTTCTTGTTTGCTACTGTTCTCTTAGGACCTTTTCTTGTTCTTGCATTGGTCTTTGTCTTCTGACCACGAACCGGAAGTCCTTTTCTGTGACGGATTCCTCTATAGCATCCGATTTCCTGAAGTCTCTTGATGTTAAGAGCGATCTCTCTTCTAAGATCACCTTCAACTGTCTGAGTTTCATCGATCACTGCACTGATCTTTTTAACTTCGTCGTCTGTAAGATCTCTGCAGCGAGTATCAGGATTAACTCCTGCTTCTGCGAGAATACGGGTTGCACTTGTTCTTCCGATTCCATAGATATAAGTCAATCCGATTTCTACACGTTTGTCTCTTGGTAAATCTACACCTGCAATACGAGCCATTTGTGATTTCCTCCATTTTCTTTCTTTTTTTGGTTTCACATTGTCCTATAATGAGGCTGCGGGCATCCCGTTATCAAAAAGAGCCCTACCGGACTTTTCAAAATGTATCCAATGCCTCAGACACGTCCGATATCCCAGCCCAGATGCGGTTCGGTATCCGCATCCTTTCCGGCAACCGATCTCTCGGCTAATGACCG
Source organism: Coprococcus sp. AM97-35 (assembly GCF_027697525.1). Classification (NCBI taxonomy): domain Bacteria; kingdom Bacillati; phylum Bacillota; class Clostridia; order Lachnospirales; family Lachnospiraceae; genus Coprococcus; species Coprococcus sp. AM97-35. The sequence continues at coordinate 198,237 of NZ_JAQESL010000003.1, forward strand.
CCGGTTTTTAAGCAATATACTAGAAACCACTTGCCCGTGGTGTTCATGTATATTAAATAGTGGATAACGCTCTACACACACCCTGGCGTATCCTCTATCAGCCGCCTAATTAAGTTTACATAAATCTGTCTTTCGCTGCTCCGTGCGCCTAAGTTCCTCTGTCGCCTACGGCTCGTCGTCACTAAGGCTTGGGAGCGGTCTTCTCATTAAATTCAAGCTGCGCCTGTGGCTTGCTTTCATTAAGTGTTCAGAACCTATCCCTGACGCTGTTTATGTTTCGGATTCTCGCAGATAATTCTGACGCTTCCTTTTCTCTTGATAACTTTGCATTTTTCGCAAATCGGTTTTACTGATGATCTAACCTTCACGTCAAATCCTCCTTTCATACCTTGCCTGGTCTGCATTTTCCCCCTGTGCGCAGAAAAAATCCTTCGCACAGTTCGCATAAAATTATATCACCTGGGTTTTGTTTTTGTCAAGTAATATTTTATTTATCTCTCCAGATAATTCTTCCTTTAGATAAATCGTATGGTGACAGTTCCAGAGTAACTTTGTCACCCGGTAAAATTTTGATAAAGTTCATACGCAGCTTTCCGCTGATATGTGCAAGTACCTGATGTCCATTTTCCAGTTCTACCTGAAACATGGCATTCGGAAGTTTTTCTACTACTGTTCCTTCGATTTCAATTACATCTGCTTTAGACATTTATTTGTCCTCCTTCTTTTCTGACATCTTATATTCTTTTAATATCCGTTTCAGCTTTACATCATCCGCTTCGGAAATCTCATGCTGTTCTCTAATGAGCTGTACATGTTTCTTTTTCTTTTTCTTTGGACTCTGAAGCGTTTTCCTCTCCCCGTCTGCAAGATATGTAAACTGTTCATCCAGTCCGACGATCACGTATACCTTATCTTTATCATGACCGGCCAGAGATTTCGCAAGCATTCCTGTTTCCCATCTATCCATTTTCTGTTCCTCTGTTCTGTTATACATTTCCATCTGCAATCGACAGGATCTTCGGTTCGTCTTTTGTGATCAGAATTGTATTTTCATAATGTGCTGATTCTTTTCTGTCTGCCGTCACCACCGTCCAGTTATCACTCATCCAGCGAATCCGCTCTGTTCCGAGATTGACCATCGGCTCAATTGCCAGTGTCATTCCGGCTTTCAGCTTCGGTCCTCTTCTTCGCATCTGGAAATTCGGAATTTCCGGTGATTCATGAAGACTGGTCCCGATTCCATGTCCGCACAGTTCCCTGACAACACCATATCCAAAGCTTTCCGCATAATCACCGATTGCTCGGGATATATCATATAGATGATTGCCTTCTTTTGCGAACTTTATTCCTTCGAAGAAGCTTTCCCTCGTTACATCGATCAGTTTCTGAAGATCCGGTCTGATCTCACCGATAGCATGTGTCCTTGCAGCATCGGAATGATAACCTTTGTAGATCACTCCTGCGTCCAGGCTCACAATGTCACCTTCTTTTATGAGGTGCTTTGCTGACGGAATCCCATGAACGATTTCATCATTTACAGAAACACAGATAGACGCCGGATATCCATTGTAATTCAGAAAAGAAGGTTCGCAGCCATAGCTGCGAATAACTTCTTCACCTAATGCATCGATATCCAGTGTACTCATTCCTGGTTTTAATGCCTTCTCCAGTTCCTTATGTACGATCCCCAGAATCCTTCCGGCTTCTGTCATCAGTTCAATTTCTCTTTCTGATTTAATCGTAATCGGCATCTGTTACTCTCCTAATATAGAAACAATGGCTCCGAATACATCTTCCATATCCACTGTTCCATCAACGCTTTTCAGAATTCCCGCTTTTGTATAATAATCGATCAGCGGCTGTGTCTGATCATGATATACATGCAGCCTCTTTTCAACTGTCTCCGGTTTGTCATCATCACGAAGGATCAGTTCTCCTCCGCAGACATCACAGATTCCGTCTTTCTTTGGTGCAGCATATACAAGATGGTAAGTTGCGCCACATCCTACACATGCGCGTCTTCCACCCATACGCTTTACAATATTTTCGTCCGGAACATCTACATCGATTGCATAGTCCATCTTCTGTCCCTTCGCTTCCAGTGCCTTATCAAGCGCCTCAGCCTGTGGAATTGTACGTGGAAAACCGTCCAGTACATATCCCTTCGTACAGTCATCCTGACTCACACGGTCTACAACAAGATCTACGACCAATTCATCCGGAACAAGAAGTCCCTGATCCATATAAGTCTTCGCTTTCTTTCCAAGTTCAGTTCCGTTCTTAATATTTGCGCGGAAAATATCTCCTGTTGAAATATGAGGAATTCCGTACTTAGCGGCAATTTTTTTTGCCTGTGTACCTTTTCCTGCACCAGGAGCACCTAACATAATGATTTTCATTTTACTATTCCTCCTTCAAATGTCATAATGGCAAAAGAGCCCGTTGTCTTTGATTATACTCTAAAAGACAACGGGCTACAATTGTTTTAATATCCAAGAAAACTATTTTTCATAGATTTTCCTTTGACATTCAAAAATCCTGTGTAATTACGAACGAGCATCTGAGACTCAATCTGTTTGAGTGTCTCAAGAACAACACCGATGATAATGATCAGAGAAGTTCCCCCGAATGATACATTCGCTCCAAACACACCATTGAACACAAACGGAATTACCTGTACAATTACAAGTCCGCATGCACCAATAAAGATAATATAATTTAATATCTTATTTAAGTAGTCCACAGTAGGTTTTCCAGGTCTGATACCTGGGATAAATCCACCGCTTTTTTTCATATTATTTGCAATTTCCAACGGGTTAAAAGTAATGCTCGTATAGAAATATGCAAAGAAAATCGTAAGTACGATATATACTATAAGTCCCCAGGAATAGTAAATCTTATTCGGATTACACCAGTTTCCTGAACTTAAGCCTCTGAGGATTTCACTTCCGATGCCTTTTCCGTTGCCCTTGCCCATAAATGAAGCAATTACAACCGGGAACTGCATAATAGATGAAGCGAAAATAACCGGAATTACTCCGGCGGTATTAACCTTCAGCGGAATGTTCGTTGACTGTCCACCTACTGATTTTCTCCCCTGTACTTTCTGCGAATACTGAACCGGAATTCGTCTCTCCGCATCCTGAAGTATTACCGTAAATACTACAAGTACGAGAATGATTGCAATGATGATGATTGCTGCAAGTCCTCCACTGGCAAGACCTTTGCCGCTGATGAACTTCTCATACAGTGAGGTCATATCACTTGGAATGCGTGATAAAATGTTAATGAGCAGGACGATAGAAATACCATTTCCCACTCCTTTTTCTGTAATTCGTTCCCCGATCCACATAAGGAATGCAGATCCTGCAGTTAATGTAAGAACTACAATTGCAGCATTTACAAAATTGAACTTTTCCAGAAGTCCCTGACGTCCAAATCCAACAGCCATAGCTGTAGATTCAATCAGAGCAAGCACAACTGTCACATAACGAGTTAATGCGGTAAGCTTCTTTCTTCCATCTTCCCCTTCTTTCTGCATTTCCTCAAGCTTTGGAATTGCAATTGTAAGAAGCTGGATGATAATAGAAGATGTGATATACGGGGTAATACTCAATGCAAAGATGGACATCGTCTCAAACGAACCGCCGGTGAAAGCGTTAAAAAAGTTAAACGAATCACCGGTCTGGTTCGCAAAGAAATTCTGAATATAGGTCGGATCAACTCCCGGTGTCGGAAGCTGAGATCCGAGTCTTACTACAAACAGCATTGCAAGGGTATACAATATTTTTCTCCGTATGTCTTCAATCTGAAATGCTTTACGGAATGTTTGTAGCATTAGATCACCTCTGCTTTTCCACCAACAGCTTCAATCTTTTCTACAGCACCTGCGCTGAATGCATTTGCCTGAACAGTAAGCTTTTTGGTTAACTCTCCATTTCCAAGAATTTTAACACCATCTCTGGCATGTTTTACGATTCCTGCTTCAATCAGAGTTTCAACAGAAACTACTGCATCGTTGTCAAATACTTCAAGAGCACTGACATTGATTCCAACGATTTCCTTAGAGTTTCTGCAAGTGAAACCTCTCTTAGGAATACGTCTGTATAATGGCATCTGTCCACCTTCGAAACCTGGTCTCGGAGCTCCGGAACGAGCTTTCTGACCTTTGTGTCCCTTACCAGCAGTCTTACCATTTCCTGAGCCGTGTCCACGACCTCTTCTGAAATTATCGCTATGTTTTGATCCGTCAGCCGGTCTTAAATTAGATAAGTCCATTGTGACACCTCCTATCTAAGATTTATGCTTCTTCTTCTACTTTTACCAGATGTCTTACCTGCTGAACCATTCCTCTGGTTGCAGCGTTATCCGGAAGGACAACTGTCTTATTAACCTTCTTAAGGCCTAATGCTTCTACTGTTCTTCTGTGTTTCGGAACAGCACCGATTGTTGATTTTACTAATGTGATTTTTAAATTTGCCATTGTAATCTCCTCCCTAGCCTAAGATCTCTTCTACAGTTTTACCGCGAAGTTTAGCTACGTCTTCTGGAGCTTTCAGCTGACTTAAACCTTCGATAGTAGCAAGTACTACGTTCTGTTTGTTGTTAGATCCGAGAGATTTTGTACGGATGTTCTTGATACCTGCAAGTTCGATTACGGCACGAGCCGGTCCACCTGCGATAACACCAGTACCTTCCGGAGCTTTTTTCAGAAGTACAGAAGCACTTCCGAATTTTCCAATATAATCATGTGTAATACTGTCGTTTTCATCTAAAGTAACTTTGATAAGTTTCTTCATAGCATCTTCTTTTCCTTTGCGGATTGCTTCCGGAATTTCAGCTGCTTTTCCTAAACCTGCACCAACATGGCCGTTTCCGTCGCCAACAACTACTAAAGCTGTGAATCTCATGTTACGACCACCCTTAACAACTTTGGTAACACGTTTGATTGATACTACTTTTTCGGTAAGTTCTAACTGATTAGCATCAATACGTTCCTGTTTCATGTGTCCGTCCTCCTTCTAGAAATTCAAACCAGCTTCTCTTGCTGCGTCTGCTAATGCTTTGATTTTTCCGTGATAGATAAATCCTCCTCTGTCAAATACAACAGAAGTGATACCTTTCTCGATTGCTTTCTTTGCAATTACTGTTCCAAGGTATGCTGCTGCTTCAACGTTGTTGGTTTTTTCCAGTTCTGCTTTCACATCTTTCTGAAGAGTGGAAGCGGAAACCAGAGTGTTTCCAACTGTATCGTCAATAATCTGAGCATACATATGATTATTACTTCTAAACACAGCGAGACGCGGTCTTTCAGCTGTACCACTGAAACGGTTACGCAGTTTTCTATGTTTATTTACACGAACTTCGCTTCTTGATTTCTTACTAACCATTTGTTCACACTCTCCTTACTTATTTTTTACCAGTTTTACCAACTTTACGTCTGATAACTTCATCAGCATATTTGATTCCCTTGCCCTTATAAGGTTCCGGTCTTCTCTTATCTCTGATTTCAGCTGCGTACTGGCCAACTTTTTCTTTACTGATTCCCTTAACGATGATTTTGTTCTGTCCGTCAAGAACAGTTTCGATTCCTTCCGGATCTTCCATCTCAACCGGGTGAGAGTATCCCAAATTCAATGTTAATTTGTTTCCTGATTTGGAAGCTCTGTAACCTACACCGTTTACTTCAAGAACTTTTTCATATCCTTCAGTAACACCGATTACCATGTTGTTGATCAGTGTTCTTGTAAGACCATGAAGAGATTTCATCTTCTTGAGATCGTTCGGTCTTGTTACGATAACTTCTTCGCCTTCTTTTTTGATTTCCATTTCAACTGGAAGTTCTCTTACGAGAGTTCCCTTAGGACCTTTAACAGTCACTACATTCTTCTCTGCGATTTCAACAGTTACGCCTGCCGGGATCGCTACTGGATGTCTTCCGATACGTGACATACCTTTTACCTCCTACACTTACATTTTCGGAACAGCACCTTATGGCTGCTCTGTTTTCAGTTGCAATTTATTGAGTATCGAATGAAATCACAGGAAATATGATTTCATTCGTTTTCTCCATTTTATCTGGTTATTACCATACGAAGCAAAGAACTTCTCCGCCTACGCCAAGCTTTCTGGCTTCTTTGTCTGTAATCACGCCCTGGTTTGTAGAGATGATTGCAGTTCCAAGTCCTCCAAGTACTCTCGGAAGTTCGTCTTTACCAGCGTAAACACGAAGACCTGGTTTAGAAATCTTTTTGATTCCAGAAATAACTTTTTCGTTCTTATCTGCACCATATTTTAATGTGATGCGGATTGTGTTGAAGTTTCCTTCTTCTACGATGTCATATTTTGTGATGTATCCTTCGTTAACGAGAATGTCAGCGATAGCGATCTTCATCTTTGAAGCCGGAACATCTACTGTATCATGTTTTGCAGTGTTTGCGTTACGGATTCTTGTAAGCATATCTGCAATTGGATCACTCATAGTCATTGTGGATTATCCTCCTTTTCTACCAACTTGCTTTCTTTACGCCCGGAATTTCACCTTTGTATGCCAGTTCACGGAAGCATACACGGCAGATTCCATATTTTCTTAAATATGCATGTGGACGTCCACAGATTCTGCAACGATTATATTCTCTTGTAGAGAATTTCTGTTTGCGCTGCTGTTTCAGTTTCATTGCTGTCTTTGCCATGAAAATTTCCTCCTTATTTTGTGAATGGCATGTTGAACTGTGTTAACAATTCACGTGCTTCTTCGTCTGTATTAGCAGTTGTTACGAAGATAACATCCATACCTCTAACCTTATCTACTTTATCATATTCGATTTCTGGGAAGATAAGCTGCTCCTTGATACCAAGAGCGTAGTTACCTCTTCCGTCGAATGCGTTCGGATTAACTCCTCTAAAGTCACGTACACGAGGCAATGCAAGGTTGATGAGACGATCAACGAACTCATACATCTTTTCTCCTCTTAAAGTAACTTTGCATCCGATAGCCATTCCTTCACGGATTTTGAAGTTAGCTACTGAATTTTTAGCTCTGGTCAGAACTGCTTTCTGTCCAGTGATCTTTTCCATATCAGCTACAGCTGAGTCTAATGCTTTTGCATTGTCTTTTGCTTCGCCAACGCCCATGTTGATAACAACCTTGTCGAGCTTCGGCACTTCCATAATATTCTTATAACCAAATTTTTTGATCATTGCGTCAATGATCTCGTTCTGGTACTGTTCTTTAAGTCTACTCAAAGCCTTTGACCTCCTTCCTAGAACTAATCAATTACTTCGCCTGTTGATTTTGCAACACGTACTTTTTTGTCTCCATCAAGTTTGAAGCCTACTCTTGTAGCTTTTCCCTTGTGAACATACATTACGTTAGATGCATCGATCGGTCCTTCCTGATGAAGGATTCCGCCTTCCGGATTAGAAGCGCTTGGTTTAGCATGTTTTGTTCTCATGTTAACGCCTTCTACCAGGACTGTACCGTTTTTCTGATCTACTGCGATTACTTTGCCTTCTTTGTCTTTATCTTTTCCAGCGATAACTTTAACGGTATCGCCTTTTTTGATCTTCATTGTTGACATACTCGAACCTCCTTACAGTACTTCCGGAGCCAGTGAAACAATTTTCATAAATTGTTTCTCACGAAGTTCTCTGGCTACAGGTCCAAAAATACGAGTTCCTTTTGGGTTTTTGTCATCTTTAATAATAACAGCAGCATTTTCATCGAATCTGATGTATGATCCATCTTTACGACGAGTGCTGTTTACAGTACGAACAACTACAGCTTTAACGACATCACCTTTTTTAACAACGCCGCCTGGTGTTGCATCTTTAACCGAAGCAACGATTACATCACCGATAGCTGCATATCTTCTTGTAGAACCGCCTAATACACGGATACAGAGTAATTCTTTAGCACCTGTATTATCTGCTACTTTTAATCTGCTTTCTTGCTGTATCATGCAGGTAAACCTCCTTATACTTTTATCAAAGTCAAACTATTTAACTTTTTCTACGATTTCAACAAGTCTCCATCTCTTATCTTTAGATAACGGTCTTGTCTCCATAACTTTTACTCTATCACCAATATTGCATTCATTATTTTCATCATGCGCTTTCAGTTTGTAAGTTCTTTTTACGATCTTATTGTAAAGCGGATGTTTTACATGGTCTTCTACTGCAACGACGATTGTCTTGTCCATCTTGTTGCTTACAACCTTACCAACTCTCGTTTTTCTCAGGTTTCTTTCCACGGTTATACTCCTTTCTGAATATCACCTAATTAAGCATTCTGGCTTTTTTCTGTGATCACTGTCTGGATTCTTGCGATATTCTTTCTTACTTCTTTGATTCTGCTTGTATTATCTAACTGATTTGTTGCGTTCTGGAATCTCAGATTGAAGAGTTCCTTTTTAGCAGCTACTAATTCTTCATTTAATTCTGCAACAGATTTTGCTTTTAAATCTTCTACAAATGTCTTAATTTTCACTGTTATCACCGCCTTCTAAGTCTGCACGAGAAACGATTTTACATTTACATGGTAATTTGTGCATAGCAAGACGTAATGCTTCTTTCGCAACTTCTTCAGGTACTCCTGCAAGTTCGAACATTACACGTCCTGGCTTAACTACAGCTACCCAGTATTCAAGAGTTCCTTTTCCAGAACCCATACGTGTCTCAGCCGGTTTCGTTGTTACTGGTTTATCAGGGAAGATCTTGATCCAAACCTTACCACCACGTTTGATGTAACGTGTCATAGCGATACGGGCAGCTTCAATCTGGTTAGATCTGATCCAACATGGTTCCATTGCTACAAGACCATATTCACCGTTCGTGATCTTGTTTCCTCTTAATGCTTTACCTTTCATGGAGCCACGGAACTGTTTTCTACGTTTTACTCTTTTTGGCATTAACATTATTTATCGCTCCCTTCCTTACCTGCCTTTGTTGGAAGTACTTCGCCTTTGTAAATCCATACCTTAACACCAACTTTTCCGTAAGTTGTGTCTGCTTCAGCGAAGCCATAGTCAATGTCTGCTCTCAGTGTCTGAAGCGGAATAGTTCCTTCGCTGTAGAACTCTGTACGAGCCATATCAGCTCCGCCGAGACGTCCGGATACGGATGTCTTAACACCAAGTGCTCCTGATTTCATAGTTCTTGACATGCAAGATTTCATTGCACGACGGAAGGAAATACGATTTTCCAGCTGCTGTGCGATGTTTTCAGCAACGAGCTGAGCATCTTTGTCAGGTCTTTTTACTTCTTTGATGTCAACGATAACTTTCTTATCTGTCATTTTCTGAAGTTCAGCTTTTACTTTTTCGATCTCAGAACCGCCTTTACCGATTACAACACCCGGTTTAGCAGTATAAACGATGATCTTAACACGATCAGAAGCTCTTTCGATTTCAATCTTAGAAACTCCTGCGCTGTATAATTTATTCTTCAGAAATTTTCTGATTTTATGATCTTCTACTAAATAGTCAGCAAAATCTTTTTCTGCATACCATTTAGAGTCCCAGTCTTTGATAACACCGACTCTTAAGCCATGAGGATTAACTTTCTGTCCCATTATTGCCCTCCTTATCTTTCATTAAGCACAAGTGTAATATGACTCATTCTCTTTTCGATTCTGTAAGCTCTGCCCTGTGCTCTCGGTCTGATTCTCTTCATTGTTGGTCCTTTATTTGCGTAGCATTCCTCAATATAAAGGTTTTCAACACTCATACCGTTGTTATTCTCAGCATTTGCGATAGCTGATTCCAATAATTTCTTTATAATGCTTGAAGCGTATCTTGGATTGTATGTTAAAATACCAAGCGCTGTTGTTACATCCTTACCTCTGATGGCATCTAATACGAAGCATGCTTTCTGAACAGAAACTCTGGCGTAAGATAACTTAGCTGAAGGTCTGGTGTCCTTGTTTGCATTTCTTTCTCTCTTAATTTGACTTCTATGTCCTTTTGCCATGGGATGAAACCTCCTTTCAATACGTTAAATATTATCTAACTTTCGATTTCTTTTCGTCTTTTCCATGTCCTCTGTATGTTCTGGTTGCTACGAACTCTCCGAGTTTATGTCCAACCATATCTTCTGTTACATATACCGGAACATGTTTTCTTCCATCATGAACTGCGATTGTATGTCCAACCATAATCGGGAAGATTGTAGAACGACGAGACCATGTTTTGATAACACCCTTGTCTCCTGATGCGTTCATTGCTTCCACTTTCTTAAGCAGGCTTGCGTCTGCGAATGGTCCTTTTTTAAGTGAACGAGCCATAGGTTCTAACCTCCTTGAAAATTAACTATTTGATTCCTCTACCGTCTTTTCTTCTGATGATCAGCTTGTTAGACTGTTTGTTTTTCTTACGAGTCTTAAGACCAAGTGCCGGTTTACCCCAAGGAGTGCACGGACCCGGACGACCGATTCCAGTCTTACCTTCACCACCACCATGCGGATGATCATTCGGGTTCATAACGGAACCACGAACTGTAGGTCTGATACCCATGTGACGTTTACGTCCTGCTTTACCAATGTTTACAAGGTTGTGATCGCCATTTCCAACAACACCAACTGATGCGCGGCATTCGATCGGAACCATTCTCATTTCTCCTGAAGGAAGACGAAGTGTTGCATACTTTCCTTCTTTAGCCATGAGCTGTGCGCTGTTTCCTGCCGAACGAACCATCTGTCCGCCCTTTCCAGGATGAAGCTCAATGTTATGAACCTGTGTACCAACCGGGATAGCTGAAAGCGGCAGGCAGTTTCCTACTCTTACTTCTGCTTCTGGTCCGTTCATAACTTTCATTCCGTCTGTAAGTCCTTCTGGTGCGATGATGTAAGCTTTTTCTCCATCAGCGTAGCAGATAAGTGCAATGTTAGCACTTCTGTTCGGATCGTATTCGATTCCGATTACAGTTGCCGGAATTCCGTCTTTTTTACGTTTGAAGTCGATTACTCTATATTTTCTCTTAACTCCGCCTCCGCGGTGTCTAACAGTGATTTTACCCTGATTGTTACGTCCGGCAGTCTTGCTCAGAGAAACTACTAAAGATTTCTCCGGTGCTGTTTTTGTGATTTCTGAGAAATCAGAGCCGGTCATATGTCTTCTGGAAGGTGTATATGGGCGGTATGTTTTAATTCCCATTACTCTATCTCCTTTCGCATTTTGCTAGTTATTTTTGTCACGGATTTGCACCGTTTAGGTTCCAGTTTCTTACAGTCCCTGGAAGATTTCGATCTCTGCTGATTCTTCTGTCAGCTGAACGATTGCTTTCTTTGTCTTAGCTGTTTTTCCGAATGTCATGGTTCCGCGAACTCGTTTGTTCTTTCCGTCCATGTTGATTGTGTTAACGCCAGCAACTTTTGTTCCTGGGAACATTTTTTCTACAGCTTCTTTGATCTGAGTCTTATTAGCTTCTGTGTGTACAAGGAATGTGTATTTCTTGTCAGCCATAAGAGCCATTGTCTTTTCGGTTACTACCGGTTTAAGGATTACATCATAATACTGAATGTTTGCCATTATGCGTACACCTCCTCGATTGCCTGTACAGCAGCCTTAGTTGCGATTACTGTATTGTATTTCAGGATGTCATACACATTGATTGTGTTTGTCTTAGCAGTTTTAACATCAGCAATGTTTCTAGCTGAAAGTTCTGCGTTCTTGTTTCCGTCTTCCAGAACTACGAGAGCTTTGGATACTGACAGGTTATTAAGAACATCCTGGAATTTCTTTGTCTTGATTTCATCAAAGTTAATTTCATCAACAACGATGAATTTCTTTTCTTCTACTCTTGATGTCAGAGCGGATTTGAGAGCTGCTCTTCTTTCTTTCTTGTTAAGTTTGAAAGAGTAATCTCTCGGTGTCGGAGCGAATACTACTCCACCGCCTGTCCACTGCGGAGCTCTTGTAGATCCCTGTCTTGCATGACCGGTACCTTTCTGTCTCCATGGTTTTCTTCCGCCGCCGGAAACTTCTGAACGAGTTTTCGCTTTCTGTGTTCCCTGACGTTTATTTGCAAGCTGGCTTACAACTGCCATGTGTACAAGGTGTTCGTTTACTTCTACACCGAATACAGCATCATTTAAGTCGATTGTTCCAACTTCTTTACCTTCGATATTGTAAACAGATACGTTTGCCATCTGTATGTTCCTCCTTTCCTAGTGCCAATCTTAGATAGATTTTACAGATTCTTTAATCGTTACAAGAGATTTCTTTGGTCCCGGAACTGCGCCCTTAACCAGAAGAAGGTTGTTTTCAACGTCTACTCTTACGATTTCAAGGTTCTGAATTGTAATCTTCTTTGCTCCCATGTGTCCTGGCATCTTTTTGCCCTTAAATACTTTACTCGGGTCAGATGCAGCACCGTTGGAACCAGCATGACGATGGAACTTAGAACCGTGAGCCATAGGTCCTCTGTGCTGGTTGTGTCTCTTGATAGCACCCTGGAATCCTTTACCTTTGGAAATTGCTGTTGCGTCTACTTTGTCGCCAGCTTCAAAGATATCTGCTTTAATTTCCTGAGCTAACTGATATTCATCAGCGTTCTCGAATTTGAATTCTCTTACAAATCTCTTTCCTGTTACTCCGGCTTTATCAAAGTGTCCTTTTTCAGCCTTTGTAACACCGTGTCTGTGCACGATTTCTTTCTTTCCGTTCTTGTCAACGTTAACAATTTTGTCTTTCTTGTCAACGAATCCAACCTGAACTGCGCTGTATCCGTCATTTTCAACGGTTTTGATCTGTGTTACAACACATGGTCCAGCCTGAAGAACAGTTACCGGAGTAAGTACTCCATCTTCGTTGAAGATTTGAGTCATTCCGACTTTGGTAGCTAAGATAGCTTTCTTCATTTTATTTTACCTCCTGTGATTTACAGCGGAACGCCCTTATGGGTGTTCATCCTAAATATTAGGAACTACTGTGTTTTAATTTATTAGAACTTATTTGTTCTTCATTTTGATATCGATGTATACACCAGCTGGCATTTCCAGTCTTGACAGAGCATCTACAGTCTTCTGTGTCGGTGCAATGATATCGATCAGTCTCTTATGAGTTCTCTGTTCGAACTGTTCTCTGGAATCTTTGTATTTGTGAACCGCTCTTAAGATTGTTACAACTTCCTTCTTTGTCGGAAGCGGTACCGGTCCGCTAACCTTTGCTCCATTTTTCTTTACAGTTTCGATAATTTTCTTGGCAGATGCATCTACAAGCTGATGATCATATGCCTTCAATGTGATTCTCATTACTTGACTTGCCATAAAAAAAGTCGCCTCCTTTTCGTACTTAAACCTCAGTACGACAAGCGGTGACTGTACACTTCCCCGTGTGTGTCGTGAGAAACTCACACGTTGTTACTGCATCTCAGCAGCTGTTATGATTTCGTACAGTGACTTGTCGCCAGTTTCCTAACTTGACATTCGCTCCACGGAAAACCTGCCATTCTTCTCGGCAGCAACCTCGCGCTTCTTTGCTATCATGTCACAGCTTTTTTAGTATACCCGATGTTTCTGCATTTTGCAAGCATTTTATTTTATTTTTTGTACTTTTTTTCATACAAAATTTTCTTAAAAAATCTTCTCCTTTTGTGCTATTTTTCTTATTCCCTTTTTGCGGTATAATATTCTCATATTCAGCGGGGTACCAGATCCATAGGCTTCTTCGCTAAATGCAGCCTGTCTCACATGAAGTGATCGAGAAAATCGTAGAAGCAAGTGCCTACGCTCCATCCTGGAAGAATACGCAGACAGCAAGATATATTATAATAGAAGAAACAGCTCTCAAAGACAGGATTGCCAGAGAAGCTGTTATGGGATTTGAATGGAATACAGGCATCATTCTTGGTGCACCGGTACTGGTTGTTCTCGCTTCCGTTCCGGGAAAAAGCGGTTACGAAAAGGACGGAGCTTATTCCACCTCAAAAAAGGATAAATGGGAAATGTTTGATGCCGGTATCGCTGCGCAGACCTTCCAGCTCGCTGCACACGAATGTGGAATCGGTTCTGTTGTCATGGGCATCTTCGATGAAACACAAGTAAAAGAAATTCTCAGTCTCGATGACAGCCTGAATGTATCTGCCCTGATTGCAATCGGTCATCCGGCTGTCAGCCCAACTGTTCCGGCACGTAAATCAGTCCAGGAGCTGCTCCAATACCGTTAATCTCTCACTGTCGTACAGTTGACCGTGTTGTACATATTCTAATACACAAATTATCTAGAAATTTACCAGTTTCTTGTTGACACTACTGTGATAAAGTGATATAGTGTAACCAACTTAATCAGAGAGCTAAACCAAAGGCGGTTTCCAACACGAGGATACCGCTATTTTAAAAAGACTTGATTAAGCTACAACATTGGTTGTTATTGCAGTTATATTGTTGCCGGTCGTTTCCCCCAAGAATGATCTTGCAATGATAAAACTCCAATTTATATATACATCCTCTTTGTAGGAGCATTCCCCAGCTTTGTATATAAGGCAAACTGCAATGCAACGAGGAAAAACCTCTCAATGACATACCAAAAAGAAAAGACATGACCTCGAGGGGTCATGTTTTTTCTTTCCAAAAGTAAAGGAGACGTGAAAATATGAGTAGTTCAAGACCAATAGATAACCCGAAAGATCCCCGTACAGACGAAAAACCCGTATTTTCAAAAGAGCTGGTGCAGGAAGATCTGAAAGATGAATTCAAAGCAGGCTCCAACTCCGAATGGGCCGCTGATTCCCAGGATGAACTCGAAGACTGGATTGAGGAGCAGGGGATTCAACTGAGATATTAATTCCATTCACAGGAATATTTTCAAAGAGCGGCTGGAAAATCGATTATATGATTTCCCAGCCGCTCTTTATTATACTTTATTTTTCACTCACGAAAATAAACTTCACACTTCCATCCATTCCATCTGCAATTCCAGAGAAGTTCTTATATTCTTTAGATGCATCAAGAAGTTCATTTGCTTTATTAAGAAGTTCATCAATATCGCCATCAAATACGCTTACAAGCTTTTTAATTCCTTCTTCATTAAACTGAATCATACCACTGTTTAATTCGGCTGCGCCAGAATCAAGTTTCTCAACACCGGAAATCAATGGTGCTATGTTGCTCTGAAGAGTGTTAAGACCTGTCGAAAGTGCGACAGCTCCGCTGTCAAGTTTAAGTGCACCTGCTGCAAGCTGACCAGATCCATTTGCAACAGTCTGTGCTCCGGCATTTGCTGTCTTCATATTCGTATTTAAAGTAGCACTTCCCGCACTTACTTGTGAAGCTCCGGCACTTAATGTTCCGAGTCCCGAATTCAGATCTTGTGTTCCTGCAAGTAAATTTCCACTTCCATCTAAGAGCTGTTTTGTTCCAGCTGTAAGCTGAGTCTTCATACTTCCAACACCGCCTTGAAGCTCTGTTGCTCCAGCTCCCAGAAGTTCCAGTGCCTCTTCTAACGAGCCGGCTCCTCCTTGTATATTTTGTAATCCTGCAACAACCTGACTTGCTCCGGATCCGATGCTTCCGAGGTTATCAGATAAATTTTTCGCACCTGCTGCAAGTTCATTCGCACCTGCTGATGCCTGGGTAATTCCGCTGTTCACAGCTTGCTGCTGTGTTTGAAGTCCACTTATAACATTATTCAGTACAGCCTGCTGCTCCGGTGTTGCTGACTCAAAAAGACTTGTCAGTGCTGCAATCATTGCTGAATTATCATTCCCTGCCGCAATCTGATCAAGTGAACTTTTAAGATTTGCCGCTCCGTCCGCAAGTCCGCTGGCTCCTGTCTGTGCCTGTGTAATTCCACCACTTACACTCTGCGCACCTTCTGCAGCACTTGCAGCTCCATTTTTCAGATTTTCTGCTCCGGCTTTAGCCTGTTTAATTCCACCATTCAGTTGTTCTGCACCACTGCTCAAAGAATCCACACCTGCACCAACCTGGTTTTGCATTTGTGCAATTCCATTATTCAGATCTTTTGCTCCGCTTTCAAGTTTAGCTGCTCCCGCACTGGCATTTTGTGCTCCTGCCTCAACCTGTGCTGCCCCTGTTTTCAAACTTTCTGTACCATCTGCCAGTTGACTCGTTCCTTTTGCAAGACTCTTACTTCCATCGGCCAATGTGTTTGCCCCACTGACCAGACTTCCTGTTCCACTTGCCAGTTCCTTTCCGCCGCTTGCCAGCTGATCTACTCCGCTTACCAGTGTTCCTGATGAAGAAAGCAGTGTATCCAGTCCGTCTTTTAGTTCTCCGGAGCCGCTGACAAGTTTGTTCGATGCATCTTGAAGTTCTGTCATAGAATCCTTCAGTTCATCCAGGCTGTCAAATTTATCGGTACCTACTTCATTGAACACTTCGTTTGTTGCAACTGTAACGGCTTCTACTTTTTCGTAATCTGTCACATCTGCTTCTACTGTAAAGGAATCCGGGATATCCAGATCATCCACCTTGCTACTAACTGATGTAAGCTGTTCTTTCAACTGTGGAAGTCCCATTCCGATCACGATATCTCTGTCACCATCTGAGATTACTTTTCCATTATCAACGGTTACATTTGAAAACTTCTCTCCATCCATCAGAAGTCCGGTTGCCATCAAAAATGGTGTGTATTTCCCGCTGTCAGCACTTGTATTCTGATATTCATAATGAATCTTTAAGTGTCCACTCTTTCCTTCCAGATCATCTGCGCTGACTTTCTTTCCGTCAAGTTCATAAGTAACCTTCATTCCTACAGGAATCTTCTTTGTGGTTGTTCCCTGATAACAGATATCTTTCTTATCTCCCTGCCATACCAGTTTACCGTTATTTTCAGAAAAGGTTTCATCACCTTTTACATTCTTGATATCTTTCAGATCTGATACATCATCGATTGTTCCAAGACTCGAAATATTTTTCAGCTGATCCGATACCGTAACATCTTTCTGGTTTCCTGCGTCATCTACTTTTACATATACAGTCTCATCTTTTACAGGTGTTGCGCTGCTGCTTGTTTTTGTTTCGCTTGTTTTCTTTGTCTCTGTACTTTTATCTTTATTATCTGCCGCCTGTACATTTACAGATGTTCCTGCAATATTTCCAACTACAAGTGATGCCATAAGTGCAAGTGTAACTAATACTCTGTATTCCCTGTTCTTCATGTTTAAAAACCTCCTGTAAGCCTCTACTGACTTTCCTGTCGGTATGCCTTCTTCTTTTTTGACTACTGGTCATTTTCTAGCTCGCACTTACTATAACTCAAAAATGACCACAAGTCAATATTTTTCTACAAAAAAGTTGACGCTGAGTCATTTTGATTTTATAATAAAGATAATTCAAAGGAAAAGAGGAATGAATCATGGGAAAAGTAGATGAAAACAAGCATCAGAAAATGGATGCTCTCTTTCAAAGCGCATACGATTTATTTCTGAATCAGGGAATCGAGAAAACATCAATCAGCGATATAGCAAAAAAGGCCGGAGTTGCGAAAGGAACGTTCTATTTATATTTTGCAGACAAATACGAGATACGCGACCGGCTGATCGCACGGACAGCCAGCCGACTTTTCCATAGAGCACACAAAGCTCTGGAGACAGCCGACATCCCCGAATTCGAAGATAAGATTATTTTTATTGTAGATTACGTTTTAAATGCCATGCAGAAAAATAAACTGATTCTGAGATTTATCTCTAAGAATCTCAGCTGGGGCATTTTCAGACAGGCTATCACCAATAATACGCAGGATGATGAGGGTGAAATTCTTGCATATTTTAGTAATATCCTTCTGGATCATCCGACAATCAAACTTCGTGCGCCGGAAACTATGCTGTTTCTGATCATAGAACTTGCAAGTTCTACTTCATACAGCACGATCCTGGACAACGATCCGATGTCGTTTGAAGAATTGAAGCCATATCTTAACGAAAGTATCCGCGCGATCATCCGTAACCATATTATCGAAGATACCGCAGAAAATTAAACAACAAAAGTCCTGTCAGAATCCGAATATCGAATCCGGATTCTCAGCAGGACTTTTCTATATCTTCTTTCCCTGCCAGCTTTACTTTTGACAGTTTTCTTCAAATTTCAAAACCTTAACGCTTCTCATTTTTCCGCATTTTCAGCTTCAGCATTGCAGTAACCTTTTTCGCATCCAGCTCCGTCACATTATTTTCTCCGAGTACATCTGTCTCAATGCCCTCTTCACTTTTATTGATATCCAGAATTTCTCCCAGATGATCATTTTCTACCACAAACTGGCCAACTGTACCACTGAATTTCAGACCGGTTACCGGAATTCCTCTGATTTCCATCTGTTCAGCCGTATTTGCGAAATCTACGTCACTGTTTCCCCATCCATCGGACGACAGGATAACTCCGTCTGCCCGCATAGCTTCCGCCCATACTGCCGCACGGGTTCCAACAAGCAATTTATCTGTATTATCATCCGGCGTTCCAACAATTATGATTCCCATCAGATCCAGATCTTCATCCGATGATACCACATCAAGAAGAGGATCCCTGAAATGGTGTAGTGATGTTTCCTTTGTCGATGGTCCAATTCCCATAATCGCACCTCCTACTGCATAGAACGGATAATTCCGTCACGATATTCGTTTGGTGTAACGATCACCGGCATATTTCCCATATCAATGATCGAGCGACCGTTTTCAGTTCCCGAAGGCTCTTTTGCAAATAACGAAGTATCGTACATCGCACCCTGTCCGGCAACCTGTTTTACGATCAAAACACGTTTTTTCCCCGGGCGAACCACATCATGGTACTCATGTCTCTCTGTGCAGAGATCGCCCCTGAACTTCTTCATCTGTTCCCGGAAAATCTGGATAAACTCGTCACAGGCATGGTGGGCTGCAAGTACACCTTCTCTTTCCTGTCCCATTCCAGGTTTCAGAACAACATCAAATGACACAATATAATCATCATCCCCCGGAGTACCCGCACGGTTCAGATACAGCTTCTCTTTCAGATTACCTTCACTGGACCCAAATTCGTGTGCCTGTTTTCCGTTTTCATCTACACCGGTAAGGATTACATAAACGCCGGTGAGCGTATGCGTAATCCCGTCCCCAATCTTTCCAAGTACTTTGGTCGATATCGGAATGATATCCATCATCGTATTGGTATAACGGTCATGTTCTCCCGGTCTTATAATCTGTACATCTAATTTGGAAAGCTGTGGATATTTCGGTAAAATTTCATCCAGTATTTTCTTCTCGATCGTCATCTTTCCAGATGCTGTCACTTTATTTTCTCCGCCTTCTTCCACCTCAGTAATATGGAAAGCTTTGATCACAAGCCGGCGCAGATCTATTTCTTTCTCCATATAATCATCCTCAATTCTAAATTGAACCCAAATGCGCCCTGGCACATTTGAGGCACATAGCACCTTTTATCTAACAGGAAATTTTATCAAAATATCCAGTTAAATAAAAAGGACATCTCCGGCAAATCAGAGCTTTCGCCCCAATCCTGCCGGGGATGTCCCCTTTTTACTATTTGATTATACTTTCGCTACATATTCAAACGGCAGCGGAACAACTTTTCCTGGAGTATCCAGCTTCACGAGCTGTTCCAGAGTTGCTTTTACGATGCCTGTCTGCATCTCAACGTTGTGTGGTTCACCAGCGTTAGCTCCCATAGGAACACGCGGAGCAACCGCACGTGGGGTACCGGTCTGACGAACAACCGGCGGAAGCGCAGCAATAATAATTGTAGGAATTCCTGCGGCTTCAATCGCTCTCTGCACCAGAACTGCAGAGCGGTGGCAGGTACCTCAACCAGCGGTGAGGATAACTGCGTCTACGCCTTCCTCTACAAACATCTTTGCAATGGCAGGACCAGTTTCATGTTTGAATTTTTCCTGGTTTCCGCCACCACCCATGAATCCGGCATGTACCGGTGCACATGCTTTGATAAATCCTTCTTTAGCAAGCTCATGGATACGGTCAATCGGGAACATACAGTTGATGTCTTTGTTTACATCACTGTTGTCATATCCACCGTGAGATACCATTAATTCATCTGACGGCATTTTATCTGTTATTTTTCTCCAGGTAAAGTCACCGGCAAGGTTGAATCTCTTCTGATCCTTGTGGTGCACACCTGCTGCTGTGGCGAGGGCAATTGTCATATCCTTCAGTTCTTTTTTCACCGGAGCCCATACTGGCGGCGGAGTTACCGGAACAAAGATTTCTGACTGAAGTCCTTTAACAACGGTCAAACTCATGTCTATTTCCTCCTGATATAATTACACTTCATCATTCTTCTTATGAGACTTCATTTCTTCCTGACGTCTCTGATACGTCTGCAGGTTACTAACATATTTTTCATTGGCGTCCGGTCCAAGCTGTTCGACAAAACTCATATTCCATCCAACTTCCTGTCCTACCACTAATGGATAATCCGTAATCAGCATTCTCATCGGGATTTTCAGATAACCTAATCGTCCCTTCAAATCGATTCCAACACATCCATCATGGATCTCTACGATTACGCCTTCCATATAGATGATCTTATCGCCATATTTCATAGTCATTCACCTTAATCGTATTTTTCTTTTCTCTTCTGGCTCATCGGCAGTGACTGCTCGTTCTTAACCAATTCAATTGTTCTGTCCATAGTCTTTGAAATCAGTTCGATGTTATTTGCTTTTACATTCGGATTCCATTTTCTTTCTGCCTTCTTCACTTCTTCTCCAGCCATTCCAGCTTTCAGCATAGCAAGTGCACGGATTGCTTCTTCCTGGCAAAGTGTGTTGCAGGCAAGAACTTCGTTCTCGATTCCTGATTCAGATTTGTTGTTATCTACCATGTACTGCATGTATTTGTTTCCAACTACAAGTGCTCCCTGTACTGCGCAGAATGAAAGTCCAACAACCGGAATTCCTCTCATACCGATCTGTTCGATATGGCTTGCGAAATCGATGTGGTTGTTACCAAATCCTTCTGTTGTAACAAATGCGCCATCAACATCAAGAGCTTCTACCATCATACCAACACGTTTTGATACATAGAATTTCTCTGTATTGATCTGTGGGCTACCTACAAAGATAACACCGCAAAGGTCAACTTCTTCATCATGGAGAGTTTCAAGAACCAGTGGTTCTCTCCAGTAATGTCTTGACATTTCTTTTGATGCAGGTCCGATACAGGTAAGTGCATGGATACATCCGTCAAGTACTTCCAGTGGAGATGCCATAATCGGTACGTTTCCAAGGTCGACGTTTGGTCTTGCACCAAGTACTCCGACTGGTTCCATAGGAAGAATCAGGTTGTCATGCATAGCACCCTGTCCCATGATTTCTTTTACGATAACGACTTTCTTCTTACCAGGTCTTCTTACCTGATTGAATGTCTCTGTATCTACTACAAGGCTTTCGTCTTCTACTTTCTTCAGAGCTTCACGGATTTCCTGTGTGATCACATCTGTTGCAGAATGTGCAGCAAGCGGGCCAGGTCTTTCCATGTTGGTTCCTTCTTTGATGATAACTTCTGTCTTGATGAAGATTTCACCTTTATCAGGAGCTCCCGGACGTCCCCACATGATATTTTCATCCAGGTATCCTTCGGAAGAACCGAATTCACCAATCTGAACACCATTGTCGTCTGTTCCGGTAACCATCATGATAACGCCATCAAGTACTCTTGTTGTACCTGTACCGATTTCGTCTTCGCCCTCTTTTGTAGCGATCGGCTGTACGTCCATGATTGTATTAGAATAAGTATGGTACTGATCCGGTGTAATGATATCAATCTTTAACTGATGAACCAGTTCCTGTGAAGCAACTGCTTCTTCTTCAATTCCTTCTCGGATGTAAAGAGTTGTTCCTTCGATTTTTGTCTCCGGTCCACGCTTTACTTCTGTAATTTTATAATGCTTTCTGGTAACGCTTCTTACGACTTTCGGTTCCAGCTCTTTTGTCGGTGTTGCGCCTGAAACCACGCCTGCCGGTAATTCTACCTCTGCCGGTACTTCCGCTACTGCAACACCGTTATTAAAACCCATCGGCATTTCGATATCGATATCTTTGCCTTCTCCAATGTGGATTTTTAACACGCCGCCAACTTTCTGTACACTTGCTGTAGGATTTGCAGTAACTGCTGGTGCTTCTTCTTTCACTTCTTCTTTTGCTTCTTCAGCCGGTGCTTCCTCTGCTGCAGGTGCTTTTGCGCCTTCAACAAGATCAGCTGTAAGTGGTGTAAGAGAATCGCAGGTCTTAACAAGCTTTGCTCCAAGTACCTGTTCGATTGTAAGTGTTCCATCAAGTTTCAGAAGTCCTGAATCTACCAGATCATCAAAGATAGCCGGATCTTCAAGGTTTGCAGCCTGGATTGTAATGCCGCCTTCTGCTCTACAGCATAATACTGCAGGATCTTTTGCATGTTCTTTTGCGGTTTCCGCTGTAATTGACATAATAATTTCCTCCTTGTTAATTTAACAATAACTCAATTAACTATTTATACACTCACCGAAGTGAGGTATCAACTTATCTATTTACCTTCCGGTAACTGTTCTACCTGTTTTGAAACACGCAGATATCTGTAAAGTGGATGTCCGATTGTACGCATTACATGGTCTGTCTGGTGGAATACCTTAAGTCCCATCTTCGGTGCTGATCCCATTACTGTATTTGAACAGTCTGAGCAGTTACCAATAATAATGTACTCGCATCCATCCTTCTTGAACTGAATATTATTCTTAGCCTGTCCAGGACAGTTTCCAGGTCTTTCGCATTTAAGCGGAGCTCCCGGTTTGTTTTCAATTGCCTGTTTACATCTGGCTACTGATTTCACTACACCATTCATCTTCTGACAAATATCTCTCATACGTTCTTCGCTACCACCGCAGGCACATACCAAAAGACCTACACTTGCACCATGAAGATCCGGGAAATCAATTGTAACAATGATTCCACCAGTTGTCTTTGTGATCGGTGCATCCTCTGTAGTAGCATGTCCGGTAAATGGACCACCCATGATGATTTCCCCATATACACCATCAATACCACCGGCACGTTCGATCATTTCCCCAACGCTTGTGCCGACCGGTACATCCATAAATACATGTGGCTCATTACCTCCATTGATCTTACCGATAACAGTAAGGTTCTTAGAAAAGCATGGCTTTCTCTCTTCAATTGCTTCCGCAACTCTTGCAAGAGTTTCTACATTACAGACAATTGCATTCGCTGCTGACGGAAGCTGTGTTGTATTCAGTTCGATTCCAAGACATTCTCTTACAACCGCACGTTCTTCTCCCATCGGATAAATATCCGGAAGTAAGTGGATCGTGATCGCCTCTTCATCTTTTAATGCCTCGCGCAGTGCCTTTACTGCTTTTTCATTTTTCTTCTTAATTGCAAAAATAGCTTTTGATGCATTGGAAATCTCCATGCAGTGTTTTACTCCGCGGATAACTTTCGCACAGTCATCTTCCAGCTGCTGAATGTTATGACGAAGTCCAGGCTCACACTCCGCTGCATTTACAAGGATATATCCTCCCTGCAGATCTGTTCCGAGTTTTACACCTGTCGGGAATCCGGCGCCACCCATTCCGACAACACCTGCCGCTTTTACCATATCAAGCTTGCTGCCTTCCGGAATCTTTACATATTCATCCTTCTGTTCTTCATCCGGCTTGATGATGATACGGTCTTCCAGTACGTCTTCTACCACACCATATGCACTTGAAAAAATATTAGCTCCAAGGCCTGTCGGTGTTGCAATCAGAGTCCCTTTTTCTACTCTGTCTCCGGCTTTTACAACCGGTGCACAAGGAGCTCCTACATGCTGACGCAGCAAAATCTGTAAGTTTGCCATGTCTCTTCTCTTCCTTTCTCCTCTACGTCGAAATCTATATCTTATCTTGTCCTACGCGTATTTGACTATAGTTTAACAAATAGATATATTTTTTTCAATAGCATTTATAGATTTTCACTTTTCATGTTGGACTCAATACTAGAATCTAGTCTAGTGATTGATCTGTACTATAGTCTATATGATTTTACTTGAAAATTCAATATCTTTTTTATATATAATCTATTTATTTTTTTCATCGGTTCTGTCTGATTTTTACAGATTGTCTATTTTTTCTCATTTTACTTATCCGCATTATCTATAAGTATTCTGGTCAAGAGGATTTACGTCAAAAAAGAAAAGCCACCGTACTGTTTCCCCTAAAACAATACAGCAGCTTTTCTCTTTATCTTTTTAAGGCTTTTCGCCCAAAAACCTCTCTTTTTGGCGAGGGCATGTGGGAATCGAACCC
The DNA here is from genome assembly GCF_027697525.1 of Coprococcus sp. AM97-35. Taxonomy (NCBI): domain Bacteria; kingdom Bacillati; phylum Bacillota; class Clostridia; order Lachnospirales; family Lachnospiraceae; genus Coprococcus; species Coprococcus sp. AM97-35. Next base: position 222,481 of record NZ_JAQESL010000003.1, read on the forward strand.
ACCCAGGACGCTCCTAACGCCCCACACTGGTTTTGAAGACCAGGAGACACACCAGTTATCCATCTACCCCCATATATTGATTATTCCAATCAAGCTTATTCATTATAGCAAATTACCATTGACTTTTCAAGTATTTTCGTACATAATATTTTTAAAGAAAACTGAACTGCATACTAGACTCTGGTCTGGTCTTTCAACTAAGGAGGAATATTAAAAATGGAAATCAATCCAAAACTGAATCTTGACGCATTTGAGGCATCTTTCCATGCGATTGACACACATACAGTTGGGGAATTTACAAGAATCATTACATCAGGTTTCCCGAAGCTTGAAGGGGATACCATGATCGAACGTAAGAACTTTCTTGCAAAGCATTACGACAAATACCGTCAGGCTCTGATGTTTGAGCCACGTGGACATCATGATATGTTTGGTGCGCTTCTGACAGATCCGATCCACCCGGAAGCTGATTTTGGTGTAATCTTCATGGACACTGGAGAATATCTGAATATGTGCGGTCACGGAACAATCGGTTCGGTTACAGCAATCATCGAAACAGGACTTGTTCCTGCCGTAGAACCTTATACAGAAGTTGTTCTGGATGCTCCTGCAGGAATTATCCGTACCAAAGCAGAAGTCAAAAATGGAAAGGTACTTAATGTAACACTTACTAATGTACCGGCTTTCCTTTACAAAGAAAACCTCACCACAGAAGTTGATGGCAGAGAAGTTCACTATGATATTTCTTTCGGCGGAAGCTTCTTCGCACTTGTTGATATCGAACAGTTCGGATGGCACGTAGATCCACAGTCAATCCCACAGCTTACCGATTTCGGTATGAAGCTGATTGAAAAGGTCAATGCTGAAGTAGAGATTCGGCATCCGGAACTTGATATCACAACTGTCGACCTTGCAGAGCTTTATTGCTCTACCGATACTCCTGGATGTGACAAACGTAATGTCGTTATCTTCGGAGATCATATGGCTGACCGTTCTCCTTGCGGAACCGGAACCAGCGCAAAGCTCGCCACCCTTTACAAAAAAGGTGAGATCAAAGTTGGACAGCCTTTCGTATATGAAAGCTTTATCGGCTCTCAGTTCAAAGGCGTAATCTTAGACACTACAAAGGTTGCCGACTATGATGCCGTTATTCCGCAGATTACCGGAAGTGCTTATCTGACAGGGGAATCTACTTATGTGATCGATCCAGATGATCCGTTAAAATATGGCTTCAAAGTAGGCCGTTAAGTCATAATCTTTCAGGAGACAGAGCTATGTATATGGCTTTGTCTTCTTTTTTTGTAAACAAATTACTTTCTTGTTATTTCATGTCCATTCTGCTATAATAAAAAAAGATTACTATTTTCAAAGGAGGGGAATTTTCATGCCAAAGAAAAGAAGTTCCACCAAAAGCCGTATCATAAAAGCCGCGTGGAATCTATTCTACAAGCATGGTTATGAACAGACCACTGTTGATGAGATCATCTCGGCTTCTAAGACCTCAAAAGGAACCTTTTACCACTATTTTAAGGGAAAAGAAGCTCTTCTCAACACACTTTCTTATCTGTTTGACGAAAAGTATGAAGAGCTTGCAGGAATCGTAGATCCGGATCTTTCCGCTTATGACAAGCTGTTATTTTTTAACCATGAACTATTTCATATGATTGAGACCAGTGTCGATGTCGGGCTTTTAGCCTCCCTCTACTCGTCCCAGCTGATCACCAAAGATAAGCGCTCCCTTCTTGAAAACGATCGTTACTATTTCGTGTGGCTCACTGAGACAATCAGCACTGCACTGAAAAATGGAGAATTCAACGGCACCAGTACTGCTGATGAACTTCTGAAGATTTATGCAATGTACGAACGTGCTGTTCTTTATGACTGGGCATTATGCAAAGGCAAGTATTCTCTCACCGCATACAGCGACAAGCTTCTTCCACATGTACTTGACCAGTTTGTAGAAGGATTTTAATTTTGTCATTTTTTCATTGACAGTATAGACACCCTTCTGCACATGGATCATCGCACTACAATCGAGTAGGCTGACTCCTACTCGATTCTTATACTTTGTACATCACCTCGCTTAACAGCTCGATGATGTACATTCGTCAAATGCAGATCCTTGTGCAAGCACAAATCTGCACTTGGCTCATCGTATACACAAAAAGACCAGAACCCGCCCCACTACCAGGGCATTCTGGTCTTTTTCTTTTCACTGCCGCACTTTTCCCTTATGCACTGTACTCTATTCTTCAATCAGGAAGCTTTCCTGTTCGATTCCCTTTCCGGTTTCAAGAAGCTTTTCTTTTAACTCCTCTAAAAGTGGAACATTTACCTTTTCCAGCTTTTCCATCGTCTCTTTCGAGATTGTTTTCGCATATTCTTCGTATTTCTCGTAGGTCTCCACATCCATCTGCAATGGCTTTATTCCCGGGAAAATATGCTTCTGGATATATTCAAAAATCCGGATTCCACCGTAATCCATATCTCCGCTGTGGAATACTTCCACGTCTTTCCCTTCGATCACTCTCTGCAGCTTCTTCAGAAATTCTCTTTCAAGTGGTGAAAAATATCCATGACTGTAGATATAAAGGATCTCCGGATCATATTCCATCGCAAGGTAATTCGTCTTATTCTCGATCGTCACGATTTTTTTCAGTGCCGGCTGCTCTACCTCAACCATTGCATGCTTGACTGTCTGGCTGTTCAGCACAACTCCATATGTAAAATCGGAAAGATCCACTCTTTTTGCTTCTGATCCTTTCCAGATCTTCAGTTTAAGCGGTCCTTTAACTGCCAGTTCCTGGGAATTTTCTTCGATCAGCAGCTGCTCCAGAACCGTCTGGATATCCATATCTGCCGTAATCTCCGGGCAATATCTCCTTGCAGCCGTCACCACATTTCGTTCCATCTCCCGCTCGAAGATCTTGCTGTCCTTCAGATAGCGTTTACTGAAAATCCGCTTCATCATCGGTTCTTCCAGAGAGTCCAGTCCCCGGTAACAGTCCAGATATTTTTCCAGCTTCTCTATATTTTTCGGCAGATCACCTTCTGTGATCCGCTCTTTCAGCTTTTCCAGATAATTCTCGATCCATTCTTTCTGAAAGCCTTCCGAAAGCTCCTGGTCAATCATACGTATATAATAATTTACCTTCGCCTGCTTCGGCCAGTATTCTTCTCCGCTTTCGCTGTCTGCAAGACGGTAAAAATCCGGAAGATGCTCCACCTGATATGCCACAAGCTCTACATCACTGTCCGGAACAACCCATTTTTTCACAGTCACAAGTCCTGCTCTTTCCAGGCGCTGCACCTCTTCGATCAGCTCTTCTTTCCCACAGGCATCATAATCCTCCTGTGTGATCCGAAGGGTCCTCCCTCCAGTCGCTCCTTCCCGCCAGTCACGGCTGCTGTTCTCACATCTTTCTATAATCCTGTCTACCAGATACATTTTCTATCACCCCTGTTCTTCCTCATCCGCAAGCTGTGCGAACTCGGTTTTTTCAAATTCCTGAATTGATATATGCCGTTTATTCGGGTTGGCATATACAAAGGTTTTATCAACATTTTCCAGATAATTCTGGATCTTATCATTTGTGGCACTGATGATCGCCTGGAAACCAAGTCCACGGATCAGCGCAATACAGCTTGCCACCTTCTCGGCATCCATTTTTGAAAATGCCTCATCCAGAACGACCAGTCTGAGTGTCGGATTCCTGTGGATTTTCGGGGAAAGATTGATCCTGTAAATCTGTGCAAAGCTTGCAAGAAGTGCAACATAAAGAGGATTTTGTCCTTCTCCTCCGGAATTCTTACGGATCATCTTGCCAAGACCGATTTTCATGTCTTCCTCACCCTGGACAATCTGCTGCATGTCGAAGGAAAGATAAGTACGGTAATCCGCGTACTTGTCCATATTTTTCTTCGCCTCTTCCAGTTCCTCATGGGTAGCATTTTCCGGTGGGATAAATATGCCGATCAGTTCATTCATCATATCACCGTAGTTTTCTTCATGCTCCATCGTGAACAGATTCATCTGGTTCTCAATAGAACCTGAAAGCTGTGCCGGATTGATCTGCAGGGTATCATCCATAAACATCTTATAGTACTTTCCGTCTGCACCCTTATTCTTCGTGATCACAAACTGGTACTTATCTTTTCCGAAATCCAGCCGACTGATGATCCGGTTCAGCTCATCTCTTCTCTGGTAGGCCTCGCGGATCGCACTGCGGATCTTGAAAACAAAGTCATCCTTGAAGTGCTCGACCGCTGCCTTTGCCTGTTCATTCGCTGCCTGCCGGTAGGTTTCCAGATTATCACACGACAGGCTTTCCAGAAGCTCCTGATAAACCTTATTATCTTCTTCTACCACTGAAAAATTACGCTGCGTATATTTTTTGGTATAAGCACTGCGGGCTGCCACCAACTCCTGATAGATCTCTTCTTTTTTCTTTCCAAGCTGCTGCAGCTGCCTTGCACTTGCCTCTTTTAAATAAATATAGTTTCTGCTTTTCTGTGCTTCCAGATACTCTTCAAACTGCTTTTCAAACCTTTCGTTTTCCTGAAATTCTTTCTGGATTCCAGAAAGTGCAAATTCCGACTCTGTAATACTGTTTCTGAATTTTTCGATTTCTTCCCCGTTTTTCCAGATTTCTTTCTCTGTCTTCGTGATCTCTTTCTGCTTTGCATCCCGTCTTTCCTGCACTTCTTTCATCTGTGCTTCCAGAGTATCGACTGATTCTGCACGCAGTTTCTGCAGCTTTTCAAGTAAATCTTTCTTACGGGTTTCTTTTCCCTTTATCGCCTTTGCATCCAGGATCTGGCTGATATAATCCTCTGTCGGAAGTGGCATTGCTTCCAGTTCCAGAAGTTTCTTTGCCTCTTCCACAAGTGCCGCAAGTGGAAGCCTCTTCTCCTGAAGCTCATCACAGTGCTTCTGAAGCTGCCGGATCCTCTGACGGAGACTAATCTCTCCGATATAAGCACGTCTCATATAATTTTCCGGATTAATATGCTGCAGACGATAGCTGTGATACAGCATACAGTCCGGTGTCACACCAATCCTGCACTCCCTGAGTTCCTCAATGTTCTCACATTTCATGACATTACCAAGAAAGAAATTGATGTAAGACTGCACGTATTTTTCTTTTGCTTTTACTTCTTCTGCAAGAGCGCCCTGCCGGACAATGTGCTCTTCTTCCATAACCTTTTCCGTATCCAGAATTGCAGCACGGAAGAATTTCTTCTTATCCATCTCCTGATAAATATCCATTGCCGCTTTTGCGTACTTCGGCTCTACGATCAGCAGAAGTTTATTATTTCCCATATAGCCTTCCACTGCATTGTGCCATCTTTCATCCCGGATTTCCAGAAGATCTGCGAGAATCTGCACGGAAACAAAATTTCCACAATTCTCCTGCAACCGGTTCTGCAATTCCAGCCTTGCTTCTTCCAGCTCTTTTGGATATGCTTTTCTTCCCTGTTTCAGCTCTTTTAGCTCTTCTTTAGCTTCCCGTTCTTCTTTCTTGATCTGACGAAGTGTACTGTCCGTATCCCGACGTTCTTCTTCGATCTCCGCACGCATCTGTGCGATATTTTCTTTCAGCCTTGTAAGTTCGCCCTCCGAAATCGTACCGGCTTCAAATTTATCAATATCCCAGATTGTCTGGTTGGACGTAATCTCCTGTTCTTTCCATGCTGCAAGTCTCTGTGCTGTCTTTGTGAGACTCGCCTTGCTTTTTCCCAGATGTTCCAGAGTCTCGTTAAGTCCTGCAAGTTCTGCTTCCAGTGCTTTATAACCACTGTTATTCAGACGAAGTAAAAGCTCCTCATGCTCCTTTTGCAGTTCTCCACTCTGGCGCATCAGCTCGGCTTTCGTATGCTCCTGTACCTTGATACCTTCTTCTCTGGTTTTAATCTTATCATGGAGTCCCTGGATGTCCGCCTGAAGCCGGAGCATTTCCAGACGGGTAAGACGGTAGTCACATTCCCTGCTTTTTTCTCGCTTATCATCAAAATCCTGATAGATTCCATCGATCTTCTTCAGTTCCTCAATCTCTTCCATCGTTGACTCAATTTTGCTGCGCATTCTGCCATACTGCATGATACTTTCTTTCAGATCCTCAATCTGGATATCCTGTTCCATACAGATATATTCTTTTACAAATTCTTCCAGCTTGATATTCATCCGAAACGGGATTGCCCGCTTAAAAAGACGTGGGAACTTTTCTTTATCCAATCCGCCCAGATACACATCATAAAGCTGACGGCGGAAACGCTCATTGCTCGGTCCACAGTAGAATGCCTCTTCACCAAAGGTACGCTGCAGATATTCTCTTATTTCCACAGTAGAAAGACATCTCTTTTCTCCCCGGTAAGCATTCGCAAGCAGACCGCTTCTGTGCCAGAAAAACAGGCGGTTGATCTCATTTGTTGCTGTCTCCACGTCAAATACAACGCCCACGCACTGTTTCTCATGGGTTCTCGTCTGTTCCAGCTCGATCACAATCGTACTGGAAAAATTCTTATTTCGCAGATACTGGGACTCATTATTTTCACTGATGTTTACCATTCCGCGCAAATACTCGATCAAGGTACGGTCGGAATCATCTGCTGCCGCTTTATTAAAAAATCCACGTCCGTCCGTGTTAGCATAGAGCACAATCTGAATTGCATCGATAACCGTTGATTTTCCACTTCCGGAATGCCCGGTGAAAAAATTGATCCCTTCACTCAAAGTCAGTATTTTTCTGTCTATATAATGCCAGTTGTTCAGGCAGATTTTTGAAATCGCCCAGAACGGCTGCCTGTTATCCAATGTCTCCAAGAGTCTCCTCCTCTTCTTCCCGGCTGCTTCCAAATGATTCCAGAACTTTTCTCACCGCATCTCCCTGCAATACTGCATGGATACACGGATAGATCAGAAGTCTTGTACTTTCATTTAACTCTTCCAGTACATCCAATGGCTCGATCAGCTGGTATTTTTTCAGCATGGCAATAGTTCTTTTCATCTCGGTCGGTGACGGGATACTGCGAAGCACGCGAAAATCTCCTGCTTTTCCGTTGAGTGCCCCCAAGGTTGTCACAATCTGGCTGCTCGACGAAACCGATGCCATCTGCTCATCATAGATCAGTTTCAGCAATAATATGTAAATAGTCGCAAGACGCGGAAGCTTTTCTCCCCAGACCATCTCATCCTGAATATAGATCAGACCCAGATGTACATTCTCGCATAACGTAATGCCGGCAATCTGGAAATACATTTTCAGAAAATCAATGTGCTTTTCGCAGATACGGTACTCTCTCTGATACTGGAGTCTGCCCGCACGCTTGTCAAACTTCCTCTCCAGAAGAAATGTCTGTCTATAGAGAAGCCTGATCACATCTGTCAGATCTTCCTGTTCTTCCTGTGTAAGCTGCTCAAAATATTCTATCATCCATTCTCTCCAATTTCCGTATACTTTTTATAAATGCCTTCTTACAAATTTCAGTGCTGGATAACGATATCCGTTCTTTTCAATCGTTTCCGCATCCTCTTCCAGCGCTTTGTATTTGCTGTTCTTACGGGTACTGAGGTCGTATGCAAGAATTAGCTTTTCAAAATCATCCTCTGATGTAAGGGAAAGCTTTTCCGTATCCAGCATATCTTTCTCCATATGCTCTTCGATAAATTCTTCAATCTGCTTTTTGCTGAATCTGAGCTTGATCCGGTTCAGGCGAAGCACATCTTCTCTGTCCAGATCGTCTACTTCCTCTTCTTGTGCCATCTTGCTGACAAAATCCTTCCGGCTTCTTCTTCGCTTATAAAGAGATTTTTCTGATAGGATTTCGACCAAAGACAGATTCATCTTCTCCCCCGTCTTTTGAATGACCTCTTCATAATCATCCTCTGACATCCGGTTCAGGAGCTGAATCACCAGTCCCTTCGTGTCACTCTCTCCGCTCAAAAGATAATTCAGCCTCGTCACCGTCGCACGCACATATTTGCTGTGCTCCTTATCCATATTGGAAATGCGGTGCTCGATATCATCAAAGCCTCTCTCGATCATATCCAGAAGTTCCAGCACATCTTCTCCCGTATCTCCGGTTGCACGGGCGCGCTCACGGATCTTCTCGATCCATTCCTCATCATCCCGCATCTGACGCAGACATTCTTTGATATCTGTCTTATAGATATAAAAATTATCCGAAGTCTTCAGTATATGGTATTTTTTCCGGACAATCTCTTCCACATATCCGTCCAGATGCTCCTTCAGAAGATCCCCGTAAAACTGCTGTTCCAGAAGCCTTGCAAAAAATTTATCCATGTTATGCAGCATATCCTGCAGTGCTTTGTTGAGCCGTCTGGTATTGATAAGTGCTGTCCGGAGCATATTCAGATTCACCCTCGGATCATTTTTAAACGAGAACAATGTCGCATAGACATTCTGGATATAGATCTCTGTCTCCTCCAGGTCCTCCGTAGAAAGCCGCTCAAAGGCATCCACAAATATTGCTGCATAATCCGGAATTACGATATTCGTCATCAATGTATTATAATCTTCAATTTTCTTCAGCCATCCTTTTCGGATCAGCCAGTTCAGAATCCTTGCCGACGGAGTCTCCAACATATCAAACTCAGTCTCATCTTCCTCCCGCTTAAGTTCGATCTGTTTCTTCATATACAGATCCCGAAGCACCTGAATACAGACTTCCCTGGTCAGGAAATAATTGCTGTATTGGTATTCTTCATTGATCGCCATCAAAGCCTCAATGTATGTCTCTCTGTTCACAGAACGAAACAGACTCCAGAAACTCTCCGGAATTTCAAAACGTAACTGCATGCCTTGCCTTTCTGTAAATTCATAAATTTTTCCATTATCTATAAGTATACCATATTCTAGTCTCTAAATGGAAAAAATTATTTTTCTTGTTCCACGAATATTCTCAGTAAACGGAAAAAGGAAACCGCAAAAATGATTCCTCATCTTGCGGTTTCCTCTTTTTACCTCTTCTTATACCATACACTCGTGAATCTCTTCTTCTTCAAGACCAATTCCCTGCATGACATTTTTCAGTTCTTCCCTGCATTCCAGCGGTGCGCACCAGGAAAGCCCGCATCCTGCTGAAATACTTCTCGGTACCGGGATCATACGTCCCTGTGCACCAACTTTTTTACATTCTTTTTCCATCGCCATCGCATCCGCTGTTGTGTGGAATGTGATGACCAGCTTTAACTCTTTTTTTCTCATTATTCAATCACAATTTCAAATTCAGAGCCCTTCTCGGTAGAAGTTGCCTTCTTTCCTTTGTCCTTCGCAAACTTCTCAATGTTCGTCTTCTGGTGAGGTTCGCTCACAAGAACCTTGATCGGTCCGTTTGCATTCTTCAGTGCCTCTGCGGTAAGCATCAGCGGTTCCGGACACGAAAGTCCTCTTGCATCTACTTCTTTCATATTTTTTACCTGCCTTCCTAGCATATCATATTCCTTATGGATTATCTATCCAAATTTTGTAACTTCTGATTATTTTGCCTGTTCTCTCTTGTTCGTAAATGCAATGATAAAGCATGCAATAATACAGATGATACAAGCAACTTTTCCATTCGGCGTTACGGCTCCTGCAACGAGTTCGCCTGTCTCTGCATTCATTGCGGTTCCGCTTGATGCAAGTCCGAAGTTATGGCAAAGTGCTGCTGCAAAGAACATGCCAAGTACAGTAACTGCTGAATCAGAAGAGCCCTGTCCTGCAAGGATCAGCTGGCGAAGCGGGCATCCGCCGGCAAGAACTGCCGCGAATCCTACTGCATACATGCCAAGGATATTCCACAGATGGTTGGAATGTGCAATGATTCCAGGTGTGTTAAATCCAAGTACGAATCTTCCTGTTGCCAGGTTGAAGATCAGCATTACTACAAAAAGACCTGCAATAATTGTAAGAAGATCAAAGTTCTTCATTAAGATCGCATCACGGATTCCGCCGGCGAAGCACATTCTTGATTTCTGAGCAAGTGCTCCGAAAATAAGTCCGCCGATCAGTGACATGATAATTGGTGCATGAAGACTTCCAGGACCTGCTTCACTTGCTTTGAGAAGTGTTGAGCAAGTTGCAAGAATCAGAATACCAAGCATCAATACCGGAAGCACTGCTCCACTTTCTTTATTCGTCTCATGCGCACGTCCAAGGCTGAATCCTTTTTTAAGGGCAAATGCTCCTGTTCCTACTCCAAGTACAAATCCAATCAGTGCTACCCATGCATTCAGGTCACCTGCTGACATACGGATTACCATACGGAGCGGGCATCCAAGAAAAATCAGGGAACCAATCATAATTACCATACCAAGGATAAAGCGGATCATCGGTGAAGATCCTGCTGTTGAACGGTACTCTTTTGTTGCCACTGAAATAATAAATGCTCCGATTACAAGACCGATGATCTCCGGTCTTGCATACTGTACAACTTCGGCCTGGTGAAATCCCAGTGCTCCTGCCGTATCACGGATAAAGCAGGCAATACAGAATGCCATGTTTGCCGGATTACCAAAGTAAGCCAGACATGCAGCTACAAGCCCACACAGAACCCCCGCAAGTGCAAGCTTCTTCTTTGAATCTGATAAATTCATTTTTCTTCCTCCTTCGTCTTTCTCTCATTCGTCATTTTGACTATTAAAGGCTTTTTTATTACCTTATAATTATACCTTTTGCACAACTTTTTGTCCAATTCATAATTAAAATAGACCGATATATATATTGATACTATCAATACTATACCGGTCTTCTATCAATCTCTGATCTTATAAAATTTTACTCTTCTTCTGCAAGCTCGCAGACTGCCCGGATTGCAGTATCCACTTCTTCCTCTGTGTTATAGTGGGAAAAACTGAATCTGACAGCCCCCTGCTCTACGGTTCCAAGCGCCTCATGCATCCGTGGTGCACAGTGTCCTCCTGAACGGGTAGAAATCCCATAATCTGTCAGAAGTGCATCGCTGACTTCTCCCGAATCATAATCTCTGATATTCAGGCTCACTACCGCACAGCGGTCCATGCTGCTGAAATCCCCATAAATTTTGACTCCCGGGATTTCCTTTACCCCTTCATAAAACCGTTTCATCAATGCCTGTTCCTTTGCACGGATCGTATCAATTCCTGTTTCTTCCAGATATCCGATCGCAGCATCCAGTCCGGCAATTCCGTGTCCGTTAAGTGTTCCTGCTTCCAGTGCTGTCGGCATCTCTTCCGGCTGTGTCTTACTATAGGTCTGCACACCGGTACCGCCTGAAAGAAGCGGCCGGACATGAACGCCTTTTCTCACGTACATTCCACCGGTCCCCTGCGGTCCCAGAAGTCCCTTATGGCCGGTAAAACACAGAATATCAATATGCATCTTCTGCACATCGATCGGAAATACACCGGCAGTCTGTGATGCATCTACCACAAACAACAGACCATGCTTCTGGGCAATCTCCCCGATCCGCTCCACATCCACTTTGTTTCCCGTCAGATTAGAACCATGGGTACAGACAATTGCTTTTGTATTCTCTTTGATTGCTTTTTCAAAATCTGCATAATCCAGAGTTCCTTTTTCATCACATCCAAGGAATGTCACTTCAACTCCCTTTTTCTCCATCTCATAAAGTGGTCGGAGAACAGAGTTATGTTCCAAAACCGTAGAGATCACATGGTCTCCCGGATTTAAGATCCCCTTGATCGCAATATTCAGACTCTCCGTTGAGTTCATGGTAAATACGATCTGTCTTGCATCTTCCGCCCCGAAAAAACCTGCAAGCTTCTCTCTTGTGTCATATACGGTTCTTGCTGCTCCGAGAGATGCCTCATTGACACCTCTTCCTGCATTCCCCATTGAGCACATTGCTGCGGTGATCGCATCAATTACTTCCTGTGGTTTGCGCATTGTGGTTGCTGCATTATCTAAATATATCATATTGATCCTCTTTTCATTTCCCCATATGTGCATCTGGATAAAAATCCTTTACAATCCGGATCAGATGCTCTGCTGCTGCAGGCAGCTGATAATTTTTATTGTATACAAGGTTCAGATAACGACTGCTTTCGTCCTTCTGTAACGAGAATTCCAGAACCTGTCCGGTCCGGATCTCCTCTTCTGCTGCAAGTTTTGATATGATCGTGATTCCAAGCCCACTCTTTACTGACCTTTTTATCGCTTCCGGATTCTCGATGCTTGCTACAATATTGAGAGTATCAGGCATAATTCCTGCTTTTCTCAATATTTTTTCTGTTTCCTTGCGGGTTCCCGATCCTTCTTCCCGCATAATGACCGGTTCATTCTTTATCCATGTTGCTGTCTTATAGCGCTTCTGTATTTCCTGATAAAACTCGGTATTCGGCATGATAACAACCAGTTCATCCTTATAAAAAGGCATATATCTGCAATACTTTTTTTCAAGTACCGTACCTGTGAATCCAATATCTACCATATGCCCTGCTACCTGTTCAACAACACCGCAGCTGTCATTTTCTGAAATCCGGAACTGCTCATCCGGATAAGTCTCTCTGAATTTCGCCAGAATCGCCGGAAGAACATACTGTGCCGGAATCGTAGAGGTCGCAATTGTAATACATTTTTCCTCTCGATGCGCATCCTTGGAAAATACCTGCTCGATTTCTTTTTCGAGTTCCACCATCTGGCGCGCATACTGATATAATTGCTTTCCTTCTTCCGACAATTTTACTTCCTTTGTATTTCTGACAAAAAGCCGTGAGTCCAGTTCTTTCTCCAGAGAAGAGATATGTGCACTGACCGTTGGCTGCGTCAGGAATAAAAGCTTTGCCGCTTTTGAAAAACTTCCCGACTCAGTTACCTTAACAAATGCCTCCAGCTGCTTTAAATTCATAAATATGCCACCCTCTCACTTTCTCCGCCTGTCTTCTTTGTCACCTTAATGCTGTCCATATATTCTAAAATCGGTTTCGCACTCTTTCTGCTTGTTGAGAACATATCTCTCACCTGTGCGATCGTGATCAGATTTTCTTCCTTCAGATGATTCTGAATTTTTTCCTTCGCTTCATCCATCAGGTGTTTCATTGTAAACATCTCTTCATTGATACGGATTACTTTTCCTTCGTCAATCATCATGAGAACCACATCTTCCGCTGTCTGGCGCGGAATTTTTCCAAAATCAATCTCTGAAAATCTCACAAAATCATATCCTGCTTTTTCAAATGTATCTTCGATCAGCTTCTCTGTCTGGAGATACATCGCGTCCTTCGGAACTTCATATCCCGGAAGCGAAAGATATTCTTCCCTTCTTCCATAGACGTTTTCTCCCGTCATTCTTTCGATATACGCATCAAATATGTTTGGTTTGATCTTTTTCAGGAATGTGTTGTGAATTTCGGCTTTCTTCATTCCATATCGGTATGGATGCTCACTGTGATATTTCTGCAATGTCTCCTCTATCTTCTGACGTACTGCAAATTCGCTGTCTCTGTGCCACAAATATGTGTCCTTCTTCATTGGGAATACAAAGATTGTGCCCGATTCTTCCAGTTCTTCAAGATACTCCTTCAGTTCATCTACGGAATGTGCCATCACCTTTGCAAGCTCAGCAAGTGTGATCATCGTGTCGCCGTGTTCTTTGATCTGAAGCTCCATAACATCGCCAAGTGAACCGGATTCTTTTTTCTTCAGTTCTTCGATTGTCTGTGCATCAAAACGTTTCTTACGCACCGGATTCGGTTCCAGAACGATCCCGCCTCCGATAGTCTCCATCGGCGAATAGAAACGTACTACAAAACGGTCGCCTCGTTTGACCGCAATCTCTTCTTCCAGTCTGAGCTGTACCAGTCCCTCTTCTCCCGGTCCGATCTGCTCCTTATCCAGCAGAACAGCACGGCAGAGGATCTCACTCGTACCCGTGTATAAATGCAATCTCTCATGATTTGTAAGGATACGCATGGAGTCTTCCAGAACTTTCAGCTTCACATCCAGAAGATCTGTATTTTTCATACTGTTCTTCGGCGCAAGCACACACCCTCTGCGAATCTCCTTTTTCTTCACATTTGACAGATTGATCGCCACTCTCTGTCCGGCATAGCATTTGTCCTGATTCTGCCCATGTACCTGAATATTACGAATCTTGCACTCTTTTCCGATCGGATACATTTCCAGAACGTCTTCCCTGGTGATCGTACCGGAGATAAGTGTCCCTGTGATAATTGTCCCAAAGCCTGACAGGGTAAATGCCCGGTCAATCGGAAGTCTTGGAATAGTCTGTGTATCCTTTGCAACCACCTCATCCGACATCAGTTGCTGTATCGTATCCGTCAGTTCATCAAGCCCCTGCCCGGTTGCAGCCGATACTTTAACAACCGGTGCACCTTCCAGAAAAGTACCTTCCAGTTCTTCCTGGATTTCTTCCTCAACGAGTTCCAGCCATTCTTCATCGACCAGATCACACTTGTTGATCACCAGAATGCTCTTCTTGATCCCAAGGAGTCCCAGAATGTCCATGTGTTCTCTTGTCTGCGGCATGATACCTTCATCCGCTGCCACAACCAAAAGTACCAGATCCATTCCGACAACTCCCGCAACCATGTTGTTGATAAATTTTTCATGTCCCGGAACATCAATGATCCCTACACGGTCTCCATTTTTCAGATCAAAATAAGTAAACCCGAGGTCAATGGTGATCCCTCTTCTCTGTTCTTCTTCCCACCGGTCCGTGTTACGTCCGGTAAGTGCTTTTATCAGTGTCGTTTTCCCATGGTCAATGTGACCTGCGGTTCCTACGATAATGTTTTTCATAATAATTCTCCCAGCATCTCTGCTATCTTCTTAAAGTAGCAGGATTCAATTGTCCGCACATCCAGATAAATCGTGTCGTTGGCTGTACGCGGAATGATTGGCATAGAAAGATGCCGCATCTCTTCTTCCAGCTTCGGTACACTGATATTCTCCGGCTTAATCGTAACTGCCATACTCGGAATGCGTTCAAGTGGAAGAGAGCCTCCACCGATCTGTGATTCACACGGTTCCATCCCGATCGTTGCAGCAAGCTGTGCATTCTGCAGAATCCGCTTCAGAGATCTTGCACGCTTTTCCACATCCGCTTTGGACTCTGTGATCATACGCAGTACCGGAAGATTCTGGATTGCCTTTTCTTCTGATAAATATTCCTGTAATACCAGTTCCAGTGCTGCTGCTGTAAATTTATCAATTCGCAGTGCACGTGTCAGCTGATTCTTCTTCATCTGGTCAATATATTTCTTCTTACCGATGATGATTCCAGCCTGCGGACCACCGAGCAGCTTGTCTCCGCTGAAGCATACAACGTCCGCTCCCTTGCGGATGGAATCCTGAACCGTCGGTTCATAGGTCAGTCCGTATTTACTCAGGTCGATCAGCACGCCACTTCCAAGATCTTCGATAATCGGGATATCGTGTTCCTGCGCAATCGGAATCAATTCATCGATCGTAACCGTCTCTGTAAATCCAACAATACGGTAATTGCTTGTATGAACTTTAAGGAGTGCTTTTGTCTCCTCTGTAATCGCTTCTTCATAATCAGAATAATGTGTCTTATTCGTCGTTCCGACTTCCACAAGTGAAGCTCCGCTCTGCTCCATTACATCCGGAATCCGGAATTTGCCACCGATCTCAACCAGCTCTCCGCGGGATACTACAACTTCCCCGCCTTTTGCCATTGAACTTAAGATCAGCATAACAGCCGCAGCATTGTTGTTAACCGCCATCGCAGCCTCTGCCCCGGTCAGTTTGCAAAGCAGTTTTTCAAAATGAGAGTATCTCTCTCCACGTGCTCCTGCTTCCAGATTATATTCCAGATTGGAGTAACCACTCACAATTCCTGCCAGTCTCTCAACATGCTCCTTACTGATCGGTGCACGGCCGAGATTGGTGTGGAGAACTGTTCCTGTTCCGTTGATCACCATTTTCATATTCGGCTCATGCAGCTTTCCGGCATGCCGTTTTATATTCTGCGTAAGCATCCCGATCTGCGCTTTCGCTTTCTCTTCTTCCTCGCACTTTCCGATAAATGTTCTGAGCGCATCCATCTCTTCACGGATCACATCCATCACAAATTCACGTCCATATACATCAATCAGATTCTGTATCTCCTGTTCTTCAAGCAGAATATCTACTTTCGGAATACTGCGAAATAATAAATTTTTATTCATTTTCTCCTCTACCTCTTTGGATTCCTAGTGCAGCCGAATCAGTTTATCGCTCTTTTCTGTTACGGTTCCGATCAGGGATACCTTGGTATCCAGCCTCTTCTTCTCGAATGCTTCCATCACGGCTTCCGCATACTGCGCTTCCACGCTGATGAGCAGTCCACCTGATGTCTGCGGATCATATAACAGATCGATAAAATGATCTTCTACATTTCTGAAATCTACTTTCTGATAAGAATATCCCTTGTTCTTGTAAGCCCCCGCCGGAACAAGGCCCATCTTTGCATAGCTGATTGCTTCATCAAGATATGCAATATCGTGAACATTCAGTTCAAATGTCACATTGCTTGCCTCTGCCATTTCAACACAGTGACCTAAAAGACCAAATCCTGTAATATCCGTACATGCATTTACAGGGAAATGATCCACAACTTCTTTTGCTTTTTTATTTAAAGAAGACATGACAATCTCAGCTTCCCTGATTGCGGCTGCAGATGCCATCTCTCCTTTGATTGCCGTATTAACAATTCCTGTTCCGACCTGTTTGGTAAGGATCAGCACATCCCCCGGTTTACATCCGTAATTCTTAAATATCTTCTTCGGATGTACAAATCCGGACACACAAAGTCCGTACTTCGGCTCATCATCCTGTACTGTGTGTCCACCAACCAGAACAGCTCCCGCCTCTTTTACCTTATCGGCTCCACCGGCAAGAATATCTCCTAAGATCTGTGGATCAAGACAGTTCGGAAATCCTACGATATTAAGTGCTACCTTCGGCTCTCCTCCCATTGCGTAAACATCACTGAGCGAGTTTGCTGCTGCAATCTGTCCAAACATATACGGATCATCCACGATCGGTGTAAAGAAATCTACCGTCTGAATCATCGCAATATCATCTGTAACCTTATAAATCGCAGCATCATCTGATGTCTCGATTCCGACGATCAAATTTTCATCTTCAAATTTTGGTAACTTACCCAGAACCTGGGCAAGGGTCTCCGGACCTACTTTAGCGGCTCATCCGGAAGTTTTTGCATACTGTGTCAGTCTTACTTTTTCTTTATTCATTGCTTATCCCCAACTTATACTTTGTATTTAACATGTTACCTACCGCAAAAAATGCGCACATAGACACATTCTATCATTGGTATTTTCTATTGTAAAGACTGCTTTTGCAATTCATACTTTTCTATGATCAATTCTCTCACATGTTCAGCCGCCGCCGGAAGTTTGTAGTTCTTATTGTATACAAGATTCAGGTTTCGACCGCTGCCAGCCTGTGAAAACGGGAATTCCAGAACTTCTCCTGACTGGATCTCATCTGCAGCCGCAAGTCTTGAAATGATCGTAATGCCAAGACCGCTTTTGACAGATCTCTTGACCGCTTCCGGATTCTCAATTGTCGCAACAATGTTCAAATCATCCAAAGAGATTCCCATCTTTTTTAATTGCTTTTCTGCTTCTTTTCTGGTACCGGATCCCTCCTCACGCATAATCAGAGGTTCTCCTTCCAGCCATTTTAAATCCTTCTGCTCTTTTACGATTTTCTGATATTCTTTCGTATTCGGCATAATAACAACCAGATCATCCTGGTAAAACGGTATGTATTTACAATTTGCTTTTTCGATTACTGTACCGGAAAATCCAATGTCAACCAGATGCGATGCTACCTGTTCAATGACAGTACTGCTGTCACTTTCTACGATTCTGAACTGTTCTTCCGGAAATCTCTCCCGGAATTTCACCAGAATATCCGGCAAAATATACTGCGCCGGCATCGTAGATGTTGCGATTGTAATACATCTTTCTTTCTGCTCTGCTGCTTTTGAAAACATTGACTGGATTTCCTGTTCCAGTTCGATCATCTGACGTGCATACTGATAAAGTGTCTTTCCATCCTCAGATAATTTGACAGTCTTGGTATTACGCACAAACAATCTCACTTTCAGTTCTTTTTCAAGTGTCTGTATATGTGCACTTACTGTTGGCTGTGTCAGATATAGTTCCTGTGCTGCTTTTGAAAAGCTCTTTGAATCGGATACTTTAATAAATGCTTCCAGCTGCTTTAAGTTCATAATTATTCCCTCTCTCTATTCGATCAAATTCGTATAAATACAACCTCTCTGGATTCCTTTATTTCCTTTGATCAAATCGCGCAGCCACATCCATCTTCTACTATCCGATATCAAATACCAGAGAGCAAAGTGCATCTGCCCGAACAGACAAATTCTTTCTGTCCAGGAGGTTACCATCTTCAGTTTTTAACAACTTGTCCAGAACCTGAACAAGGGTCCTTCGACCTGCTTTGATGCCTCAACATGATGTCCTTGTACACTGTGTCTCTCTGATATCTTTATTCATACTTAATTTCTCAACTTTTCTTAAATATTCTCTGTCCGTTATACGGACTTCTTTGTTATATAGTTCTCAAACTATGGTCTGATGATCTTTCCTGCTTCAGCCATAGATTCAACAATACTGTACATATTGGTTACACCACCAACAACAAGCTTGTCTTTTAAGTGATAGTAGTCAAGACATGTACCACATGTAAGAATCTCTACGCCCTGTGCCTCCAGAGACTTCAGATCTTCAATAGAATCTGATCCTTCTGTTGTAAGAGTAGCTCCTCCATTGTAGAAAAGCATCTTCTTCGGAAGTGTATCAAGCTGTGTAACTGCATAAATAAATCCCTTGATCAGGACTTTACCAAGTTCATCATTACCTGTTCCCATACGGTCAGAAGATACAACTACAATGAGGTCTCCCTTCTGATCCGGTGTACATACAACTTCTGCATCTGCTGCCGGTGCTCCCTGCATCTTGATCGTTACTTTGTATTCTTTTTCTCCAAGCTTTTCAGAGCTTACTTCTCCGCCCTGTTCTTTTGCCAGCTTTGTAACATTCTGTACAGCAATCTCATTATCTACTAGTACTTCAATTGTCTCCGGTCCTGTAAGAGCCTGCATTGCCTTTTTTGTTTTGATTACCGGAATCGGGCAGTTATCTCCCATTGCATTAACTGTTACCATAATATTCATTTCCACCTTTCTTTTACGTGAATCTTTTCACTTATAGATACATTCTATCACCCTTCTTCCCTTATGTAAACAGATAGTCCCGTTATTTTTACCAAAAACCAATTGTTATCGCGATAGCTTTTTGTATATTATTGCGATATTTTACATTCGCTTCTTGCAGTATCCTTTCTTCTATAATAAAATAGAAAAGTAAGACAGTATGTCTATAAATATGCATTGAACAAAACTATAGAAAACTGAGAATCTATCGAAAAACGCTTCAGAAAGGATTTAATAATATATGTGGTTAGCAGATGGTTGGAAAGATTATGAAGTAATTGACTCCTCAGACGGAGAAAAGTTGGAACGCTGGGGGCAGTACATCCTGGTTCGTCCAGATCCGCAGGTGATCTGGGATACACCTCGCACAGACAAACGCTGGAAGCATCCGAACGCACACTATCACCGCAGTAAAAAAGGCGGCGGTGAATGGGAATTCTTCGATCTCCCGGAACAGTGGCAAATCAGTTATAAGAATCTTACATTTAACTTAAAACCGTTTAATTTTAAACATACCGGACTTTTCCCGGAACAGGCAACCAACTGGGACTGGTTCTCTGAAAAGATCCGCAATGCCGGGCGCCCGGTAAAAGTACTAAACTTATTCGCCTATACCGGTGGCGCAACACTTGCAGCAGCTGCTGCCGGCGCACACGTAACTCATGTAGACGCTTCCAAGGGAATGGTTACATGGGCAAAAGAAAATGCTGTTTCTTCTGGACTCGGCGATGCACCGATCCGCTGGCTGGTTGATGACTGTGTCAAATTCGTAGAACGCGAAATCCGCCGTGGCAATCATTACGATGCGATCATCATGGATCCACCTTCCTACGGTCGTGGACCAAAGGGCGAGATCTGGAAGATTGAAGACGCAATTCATCCACTGGTAAAACTCTGTACGAAGATTTTATCCGATGATCCGCTGTTCTTCCTGATCAATTCTTATACGACAGGACTTGCCCCGGCAGTACTGACTTATATGATCGCGACTGAGCTTAAGAAATACGGTGGACATGTGGATTCACAGGAGATTGGACTTCCGGTATCTTCCAATGGACTGGTGCTTCCTTGTGGGGCAAGTGGAAGATGGGAGAAATAAGACTGGGAACCGAGTTGTTCATTCTTTCTTAGAATCGATTATTTTATGAATAGTATAAATTTGATTTATGCAATCATAAGAGTTCTAAAATAAAAGAGAAGTCATCTGATATGAAATGGATTTTCCTTGCCATAAAGCTTGTGCTTTAAAGTGAAATCCTTTTCTAAACTCAGATGACTTCTCTTTTTATTTTTCGTTTTCCTTTGGTTACATCTTTTCTTTGGATTACCCATCTGATGATTTATTGAGGATGCTCCATCAGATAGCCTAGAAATGCCTGGCATCCTTCCATCACATCATCGAATGTCTCATCAAAATTCCCCGTATACCATGGATCTGCAATGTCTCCCGGGCGATCCGTGTAGTCCAGAAGTCTCTGTACCTTGTGTTCCGGATCACTTCCGATAATTCTCATAATATTCTGTATATTGTATCGCTCCATACAGATAATGTAATCGAATGCGGCATATTCTTCTTTACGCATCTTGCGTGCACGGTGATTGCCACACGGGATGCCTTCCTCGCGGAGTTTCTTCTGCGTGCCGCGGTGGACCGGGTTTCCATGTTCTTCGTTGCTTGTACCGGCGGAATCGATGAAAAAATCGGATTCTATGCCGGATTGTTTAACTAAATGTTTCATAACGTATTCTGCCATGGTGGAGCGGCAGATATTGCCGTGGCAAACAAATAGTACTTTTATCATACTCTTCAAATCCCTTCATAACCCTGTAAAGCCCTATGTTTTCAAGACTTTACAGAGTTTATATTTTTGTTTGGTCCTTATACAAGTCTTTATAATCCTATGTAAATCTACATATTTTTTTCGCCAAATGATGTAAAATGTGATGTAAATCAATTTCTATTTTTGCATTTTACATCATCGCTTTTTGAACTTTTTTCTATACATATTTACTCAAATTTCTCATATTTATGGGCTTCTTGATAATTATACCATACATTTAATATTAATCCTCAAAAAATCTGATGCAAATTCAAATGATGTAAATTGTTCAAAATACATCAATTGAGCTTCGTAATTCTTTTTACTTCTGCTCTCGCATCCTCAAATTTTAAGTGAGTATATGTATTCAGAGTTACGGATATATCAGAATGTCCCATCAAATACTGTAACGTTTTTGGGTTCATTCCACTCTTAGCCATATTAGAGCAGTAAGTATGACGGCAAACATGCGGTGTAATAATAGGCATCTGTTCCTTATAAATGCGATTGTATTTTTCTCGGATATGTTGAAAATATTTCTCCCAGTGTAATGCAACCATCGGTTTATTATTTTTGTCTAAATATAAAAATCCAAGTTTACCATCTATAACGGGTTCTACCTTTACTTTTTTCCGCATTTCTACTATTTTTTTAAAGCATTCATATACATCGCCAGTCATAGGTATCGTTCTTTCACCCGCTGTAGTCTTTGTATTGATAACCTTATATACCATCTGGCTATTTCTTTGCAACTGATGATCTATAGTAATGGTTCTGTCTCTCAAGTTGATATCTGACAGCGTCAATCCTACAAATTCGCTGATTCTCATTCCTGTATGGAATAAAATATATATCCCTTCATAATAACGCGAAAAATGTTTATCATTCTTGATGAATTCTAAGAATTTTTTTTGCTGCTTTCTTGTTATGGCATCTCGGGTAACGCTATCATTAACTACTACCGTCGCCAACTGAAATTCAAAAGGGTTTTTTAATAAAATATCATCGTCTACTGCCATTTGAAAAGCAGGTCGAACAACTCCACGCACTGAATGTATCGTACTATATCCTCTTCCATCTACCTGCTGAAGCTTGATTAACCACGCTTTTGCATCTGACTTTTTTACCTCATTTATTTTCAGTTGTCCAAAAGGCTCCTTTTTTATGATATTTATTACAAAATTATAGTTATTTCTGGTATTATCTTTAACACCTGTTTTCTGTCCTATATATTTTTGTACTAGCTGTAGAACCGTCATATTCTGCCCTGTAATAATGAGCTCTTGTTCTAATTTTCGCTCAATTTCTTTTATTTTTTCTCTAAGTGAAACATCCTCTCTCTTTCCCGCTGGAACTTTATCTGTTGTTACCAATTTCCAGCTATAGATTACCTTTCTCTCCCCAAATGAATTCGTATACTGGTAAATGTATTGCCCATTTTTCTTTTGGCTTTCTCCTGTTTTCAGGATTCTTCCTTTATTATCTCTTCTCTTTTCGGACATATATTCTCCTTTCATAATCCAAAAAGAGCCTTGAAATGATATTCAAATATTATCATATCAAAGCCCCTTGTTTCAATGACTCTTATAAACTTTCTGCATGTTCTAAAAATTCTTCTAGCTTCTTACGTTTTATTAATCTTTTAGAACCTATCCAAAGAACATATTCACATCCATCTTCGTCTGTTAACTGCCTCAATTTGTTTATTCCTATATTAGTAAAAGCTGCCGCTTCTTCCAAAGTAAGGTTTGCTTTTTCCCAAATTGGAACATTTTGATGTTTCTGGTTCATACATCCTCCTTTCCTATAAATCTCTACTGACAAATCCTCAAAATACAAGAACCAGAAAAACAAGTATTTTTTATATCTGTCATTGCCACGCTAGGGAGACTTTGCGTACTATTGTGCTAAGTTCTACACTAAATATAAACAGACTTTTAAGCCTATTCTGTATTTTCTAATAAACTTTTCAATACTTTCTCAAAATATATATTGTTCTGCTATAAGCAGAGTAAAAGTATCGTAGTTTGAATTTCTTTGAGTAAAAATTCTGCCATAAATTATCATTACGTATGTTTCTTTTTCAAACACTCTAACTAATTTTTTGTTCGCCCCATTGAATCTGAAGTTTTCCTTCCTGATCCACACTGGTTGTCATCAAAAGGGAAAATATCTGGGGATTGATGCCGAATCTTTCATATAGTTCTCCGTTTTCTAGCAATTGATTTTTCATAAACAGGTTAAGTTTCTCCTTCGCCAGTATCATCTTTAGCAGGTTCACTTCAATGGAATTTTCATAAATTAAAAATACCACCTGCTTAAAATTTCTGGACGTATACCGGATAAACCGAAAATAATACTGTTCCATAGCCGCATGATTGTAATGAAGCTCTGGTAGGATAATTTTATCCACATCATCTATATTCATAGATTCTGACAAGCTTTGCTGCGTAGAAAGTAATATCCCATTTTCTGTCTTTCTTAGTTTTTCTACAATCCTCTGCCGCTGCTTGCATGGAACTTTATCCCCTGTGATATAAAAGATCTGCCTTTCTGGAAATGCCTGCTTTAAATATCGGTAATAGGAATCTGCCACTTCTATTCTGCGTACTCCAATCGCAACCTTCTCATACTTCCACATCTGCAAAAGACGGATTGCTTTTTTTACCTTCGTAGGTACTTCATTGCTATCGTATTCGTATGCAAGAGAAGGATCTGCACATATCTTCAGAAGGAGCAGCAGTTGCTGCAAAATCCGAAACATGGAATCCTTTCGTGCATTGCCGTAAGCTGCAAAATACTTCCTGCGGATTTTATCAAACTCTTTTACTGCTATTCGATACACTTCTTTTTCCCTTTCGCTAAAAGAACAGGTTCCCTGGTAAATCTTATAAATTTTCCTTCCTACCACTTCTTCAAAATTTTTTGTTATGACTGTTTTTTCTAATAATTCATCTAAAAATGATGCATTATAAATATCCTGATTTGCCTTCTCCAGACCAAACACTGTAATCTTCTTTGGTAAATAGGAATAAGAAAACAGTTCATACCCTCTTTTATAAGCTGGAAATGGCTGATTCAAAAAGAAGTTCCTATTTTTTCCCATCTGTCCGTTTTTGAATCGGTAGATCCATTCATTCTTTGCCAGATAATGAATAGAGTTGTTATAAAGCAGTTCTAATTGAGGTGCTGCTTCTACCACGTTATTTCTTGTCAGTGTTCCTGTTGCCAGCACTTTATATCTGCATTTTCGAAAAACAGAAAGCATTGCTTTTGTACGTTTTGAACTTCCGTTGGTAATTGCATCACTTTCATCAAAAATCAACATGACTTTCTGACAGCGGATACGTAACAGTTTTTTCATCTCCCTTTTTAATTCCGTAAGCAGATTGATAGTCAAGAGCACAATCTGTCCTCTCTGTACCCTTTTTATGTCCTCCCTCTTCCGAATACGGTAAAAATCAATCTGATAGTCTTCCAATATTTCTTCCCATGTATTATTGATTGCCAGGGCTGTGCCGACAATGAATATATTCCGGACAGGATTATATTTCATTCTGTACTGCGCCATTGCCAGTGTACAAAGGCTTTTTCCAGTTCCCATAGAAAACTGTAGGGCAACGTATCGTTTCTGCAGCAGTTTATTCACTTCTTTTTTCTGTACAGCATTCAGATATTTGACCTCCCCTGTCATTTGACTTGTTACATGCCAATTTTCCAGATATTCTGCAATTTTGTCATCCTGCTTCATTTTCTCAAAAGATGTTTCCTGCAATGCAAATTCTCGCCGTTTCTTCTTTAAGAACTGCTCAAATCCAGGAACTTCTCTTTTGGATAATACAAAAGAATTGATAGAACCCAAATTCATATCGGTCCCATTTTCCCGATAATCCTTTTCTTTAAATCCATAAGTTGTCTTTACAACCCGGATTTCATTCCTGTATGTCTTATTCGCAGAAGATAAAATCCCCTTTAATTTCCGTAAAACATCTTCCGGCTGTATTTTAATTTTTTCCCACTCCTGCCAGGAGAGTTCCTCCGGTTTCGTCTGCTTCAGGTATTTCTGCAAAATCGCTTCTGCCAGTCCAGCTTTATGAGCGATATTTCGATTTCTTTTGATATCAAACAAAAGTTTCACCGTTTTTTCCTGAAATACCTGTTTCTGCTTTGCCTCTAAATCTGTATTCTGACATTCAAAATAAATATTTGCAGCATTTTTTCTTCGTTCCTGAAGAACCGGTAACACATAAGTTTGATAAATTTCCTGTGGCCGCTTCAGAACTTCCAACTCTGTAGTGTATGGTCTTTCTGTTACATACTGACTCTTTTTCTGCAAAATCATTGCTTTTGTCCGAAAAGATGTCACACCATACTCTTTGAATGCATCTGCCGGCAAAGAAAATTGTACAATCAAATTAAACATGTGATTGATTTCTTCAATATCCCCTTTATTTGAAAAATCATCTGAAAGGAAACTTTCCGAGACCAGCAAAACCAAAAGACCCCCGTTTTTCAGTACCTGATATGCTTTTTTGCAGTAATACATCTGGGAAGATACCGGTGCTTCTTTTGTTCCCCATTCCAGATGAAAGGGCGGATTTCCAAACACAATATCCCCGCTTAAAACAGGGGAATACTGCCGGATATCGCCATATTGCAGGTTTGCCTTCGGGTAGAGGTACTGGGCAATCTTCACCGCTTTCATATCAATTTCTGTTCCATAGATATTACTTTCTGTAGGAAGATAATTAAAAAAATCTCCTTTACCATAAGTCAAATCATAAATTATATCCTTCGGTTCCGGTTTGACGCAGGCAACAAGAAATTCACATATTTCCGCTGGTGTAAAAAACTGTCCCTGCTCTATTTCTTTTTTCGCTTCTGTATAAGCATGAAAATTTTGAAAGTCTTTCCTGTCCAGTCCATGCAGCCCACCATTTCCCATATACACATTAAAAATATCCTCTGGTGTGATCCCATATAGTTCTGTTTCATGATTTTCCACTAGATACAAAATTTTCGCATTCAAGTTTTGTCTTTGCTCCATTGGTATTTGAAGTCCCTTATCTCTTTTGTATTTTCCCATTAGGCCGCCTCCTTATAGCCGAGATACTCTTTGGCAAAAGACAATGCATGTACACCACTGGCAAAAACAATATCCCATCTGCCATTTTTAAAATACTTAAATTTAACAACTTTCTTTCCAAGCGCAGGGTGTTCATCAAAAATCCCTTCTTTCTCCTTTTTCCCGCTATATGAAAAACTTACAAATCTTTCCAGCCAGCCATCATAAATAGAAACCTGTTCTTTACTGGAGTCAAAAAAAGTCAATGCCCGTAAAAGTGCTTTATATTTTTCACTATCCAGACAGATTTCGTATTCTCCCCAAAGATCTGTTTTGCTGCATAACAGGTTTTGAATGGACAGTTTTTTACTTTGCAATTTATATTTTGCATAGGTCACTCCTGCTTTTGCATCTGTTTTAATCTCCTGCTCCACTTTCTCCTGAAAACTAAAACCGCCCAGATAAGAAAAAATATCATCCAAAATCAACGGATACTCAATTCTGGCAAACAAAACTTCATGAAGATTTTCTTCTTTCTGTTTACAGCATTTCTTCCTTTCTTCCCGATAAATTTGCTTCTCTTCTTCTGTTAAAGAAGAAATCCGCTTATGTAATACGGGTTCTGCCAGAGTCTGCAGGGAAATATAGCGTTCATACGAATGTTTCTGTATGGCAAGACCATATTTCCGGTTAAAGAAGGAAATAATGGTTCTGATAAAATGATTATGTACCTTTTCCATCAGTTCTGTTTGTTTCTTTTTATCCATACAAATCAGGTTCTGTTGGTACACCCTGTCTGCATATTTCTGTACCTTTCCATAAAAGGTCAGTTCCTGCTGGTGCAGTGTTTCCATATCTACAAACATACTAAAAAAATGATTTCTGGTACTGTCATATAATTTTTGCTGTATCTGACAAAATTGCTGGTCTTCTTTGGACAGCCTGGTCTTATTTTGGATTTTGACACGTTGTAATTTTTCCAATACATCATTCATATCTCTGTTCCTTTCTCTTCATAAGAAAAGGCAGAAGAATGTTCTAATCCTTCTGCCTGTGTTTCTATTCTCTTAAAATTTTTATATTTCTATGCAGCCTTTTTTTCTTCTTCTCCTTTTAGAAGCCTTAATTTTTCTTCTGCATAATGAACAAATTCTACCATTTCCTGCGGATAACGAATCCGCCCTTTCCCCTGACATTGCACAATCTTCCCTCTTCTCCAGTCAACCGTAAAAAAAGGCTTATCTGGGTCGGTCTTTTTCCGGATAAAATACACATCACATTCCCGATTGGCAATATGAGGGATATAACTTCCTACACAATGTCCTAACGCCTGCCCTTCTTTTCGGATTTCCTGACAATTTCCAGGAACTTTTAAGATATAGTCCTGATTCTGAATTTGTTTCCCCAGTAGTTTTATATCTTTCTTCAAAAGTTGGTTCACAGTTCTTCTTTCTTTTGCCTGTTTTTTTCTTTCCATCTTATCTTGTTGTTTTTGATACTCCCGGAAAGTCTTGTCGTGAACATCTTTAAAATTTTTTGGAAACAGAACGTATCGGCTTTTCAGATCATATTCCAATTTTTCTGCCCACTCAATATAATCTTTCCAGCTTCTTATATACGTCTGATAACATTTCATTTCTGCATGACTGATACCAGATACATCACCGGACAACTTATATGCCTTTCCTTTTTCTTCTTTTTCAATCTGCTTTGCCAGATAACTCACAATTTTCCGAATAGATGCATACTGGTTTAATTCCAAGAAATCTCTATTACTCTCAAAAATTTTACAATATGCAAAAATTTCCTGTTCCGACAAATGGATTTTTAGTTTTTCCATTTTCTGTAAAACGCCCCATTCTCTTATCCCCATATTATACTTACTTAGGATAGAGCAATATCGTGAATTTATTCCTAAGAAATGTCTTGTATTCGTTTCCTTTGTTTCTTCCCATTCGTTTGGAAGCTGATATAGGCATTCCAAAGCGATATAAAACATATTCTGCTTCACGAACTGTTCAAGCAATGGGAATTTTAAATATGTCTTCAGATAATATACAACCGGCAGCTCTACAAAACGATTATTTTTGACAAAATAATCTAAGGAGCAATATTCAAATGGTGTTCCTTTAAAAACATTTTTCAAATTATATGGATACACCATTCCAGGCATTTGGGTTATCGTCTGATATGCTTTTATCGTATAATTCAAATGATATCTGTAGTGAAAATACGGATCTATATATTTCTCTTTCCATACATTCTTATGAGCCAAACAGCTATAAACCGGGTAATAAAAATGGAATTTTTCCTGAAATACAGCCCGATAGTCTTCATGATAAGATAATGTATATTCTCCCGTACCATGCGCAGCATAAGATTTTCTAACTTCAAAATGACGTAGTATGATTCTATCTGATGCTTTTTCAATTTTAACTGCTTCTGAATAATCAGAAAAATATCCTGATTTTCCTTTTGCTTTAAAAATTGATTTCCGCTTGCAAATGGGACACACATATTCTTTGTTATGCCTTGGTATAGATCTCTCCAATTGATATTCCGATTTACAATGACTACATGTGCAATCTATCATCTTTCTTCTGGAATACTGATAGAAAATATATTGACTTTCTTTTAACACCTCGTATTCCAGCCATTTTTCAAATCTCCCAGTCACTGGTTTCACACTGCGAAATAGAGACTCTATATCTTTTATCCTTCTTTTTTTTCTTTTTAACGACTTTTCTGCTTTTCTTTTCTGCTGTTCTATTTGTATCAGTTGTATACTGTCTACGGCATCATCTGTACAATGAAAAAACTGTTGAATACTCCTTTTTTCCTTATATGTTCGTATCGCAATCTGAGATATAAATTTCCCCTTTTCAGCTTCCAAGATATCCAAAGTTTTTATAGACCAACGGTTTTCTTTTATAAAATATGTAATAAAGTCTCTATTAGAAAAAAAGATGCGACAGAACGGCTGATATTGCTCCTTTATAATGTTTTCCGCGTCATAAAGATTTAGGATTAAAGTCCGTTTATGTGCTACCGTAGCCTTTTGTACCTTCATCAGATAGTTTTGTCTGCAAAGTTCCATATATTGTTTATCCCTAATACCGGCTTCCACAACAGGTATCTTTTTAAGTAGTGCTTTCTTCATTTTCCTTCTCTCCATTATTATGAAATATATCATCTTCCAAATCTTTTTTTACAGGAATTGCTTCTAAAAAACAGGCTGGTATCTTGAAATATTCTGCAATTTTCTGAAGTTCCCTTTTTAATTCTTCTTCTGCACAAGCCATCTGACATAAGTAAGCAGAAACTTCTGCATTTTTCCAGTATCTTTCAAACTCACAGGACTGAAAAATATCGATATCATCTAAGTTCAAAATTTCCTGTTCCGTCATGCTTTCCGGGCAAAACATCTCCGCATTACGTATATAAATGCTTTTTACCGTAATAATATAATTTTCTCTTTTCATCCTTTACTGTTCCTTCCTTTTTCTTCTACAAGTTCTGCTTTTTCTGCATCAAGAAACTTTTTCGCAGAATCGCGGATTGCCTCTTTTAGTGCCACATCATATTCCATATGATAATCCTCATAATATTTTTGGAATAAAGTGATGCTTCTTTCCTTGTAATCTTCATTTGCTTTCAATTTGCTATACATCTCTTTTGGAAGACAGTCTTCCATATTTTCCAGAACGCTTTCTTTTAAGTACAAATACTTCTGTTCTTCATACGCCTGAAATAATTCCCACTCTGTCAACAGAATTTTCTGCCCATTTCGAACAATTTCCATACCTTCTTATTCACCCTCTTCTCTCATTTTACGCTGCGGCACTAAGGTTGACCGGAAGAACCAGATATACATAACTGTCTTTTTCATCTCTTACAGTACATGGCGTTTTTGCACTCGTAAAATACATGAAGACTTCCTCATCATCAATCACCCGCAGCATCTCCAATAAGAATTTGGGATTAAACCCAATTCGTAATTTCTCTCCCTCTTTTACAACGAACATACTTTCATTCATAGAGCCCATGTTTGATACTGCTTCCAATGACAAAATATTTTCTTCAATATTTAGAATAATTGGCTTTTTTGCATCGTCCTTCAATAACAAACTTGCTCTGTCAATACATTCCTGTAATTCCTTTTTCTGAACTTTGATTTTTGTTCCATAATCTTTTGATAATAACTGCTCCACTTTTAAATATTCTCCCTCAATCAACCGGGAGATTGCCCTGGTATTTTCTATCTCAAACTGAATATGGTTCTCTGTAAAGTAAACTGCAATTTCCTTCTCCGGATCTCCGCCAATAATCTTGATGATTTCTGCCAGTGTTTTTCCTGGAACAATGACCTTTCGCGGTTCATATTCTTTTTTCAGTTTGATTTTTCTAAGTGAAATACGGTGTCCGTCCAACGCTACAATTTTCAGTTCTTTTCCATTAATTTCCCACAGTTCTCCTGTCATTGCCTTCTTTGAGGAAGTATCTGCTACTGAAAAAATCGTTTGCCGGATTGCCTCTTTTAAGTCAAACTCTGAAATCGTGACATGATTCTTCCGTTCCATATCGGGAATACAGGTGTACTCTTCTGCTGACTTTACAGAAAGATTATACTTCGTCTTCTTACAGCGTACAGTCGCCTGATCTTTTTCCCCTGTTTCCAGTACAACATCTCCCTCTGGAAGTTTTCTTACAATCTCCCCAAATACTTTTGCCTGGATTGCAATACTGCCTTCCTCTTCAATGTTTCCCGGCATTACTGTTTCAATCCCCAATTCCAGGTTATTCCCGGTAAGGGTAATCTCCTCTTTTTCTGCCCGGAGCAAAAGACACTCCAAAATAGAGGTGGTTGCTTTTGCAGGAACTGCCTTTGATACAGTCTGAACTGCCTTTGCTAAATCTGTCTTTTTACAAATAATTTTCATAAAATAGTTCTCCTTTCATACAACGATAATGTCTGCTTCTAAAAACTGAATTTGTCCTCCTTTCCATTTCTGCATACAAAAAAAGACACAAAAAACCATACGATTATTCATGTCTTTCTTTCTATTTCTCAGGATATTCCTTAAAATACTGCTTTTGGCTTCTGCCAAAATGAAATACTAACTACAAATTTTTCCATTTGTAAAAATATATTCAACAATATATTAACACAATATATAGTTTTTTGCAATCCATTTTTTCTATATATTGTATGCATAATATTCCCTTATAAAAACTCTTTTTGTCCCATGTTCCAAAGGAACTCTTTAATCGTATCCATCTCCTTTTCTTTACATAAAATGCTTTTATTCTGATATAGGTAAATCATCTGCCCAGTCACATCTATTATAAAATCCTGATTGACAAGATATTCTCCAGAAACGTTCAGAAAAGAGGTCTTTTTTCGTATTGTTTCCAATACTTTCTCTGTCAGTATATAACCCGATTTTTTCTCTCCTTTTTCTGTACAAATATCCCCGGTTTTTAAATCAATATAAACAACTTCGGATAAACACATAGCCCATGCAGAATCCATGCTTTGATCAAACAGGAAAATCGTTTTCTTTGGAAAATATTTTCTGAAAAAATGCTGGTAGATATTTAAACTTTCTACCTGTTCTTTTTCCGTCAAATAATGTGCTGCCTTATATTCATATCCATAAAAAGCCCGATTCGTAGACGTTCCGAAAAAGTAGAGAGAAGTTTTTTGTCCTGTTTCCCGGATATATTTGGCGGCTGTCAGTCCACAATTATCTATCGTATCTTCCAAAAACACGATATCCATAGGACTTTGTTCATTTGCTTTGCGCAAAGCCTCTATCGTAGAATATTCATAAATCGCATATATGTTATCTGGCTGACACGCTTCCTTTCGGATCTTCTTTCGTATATCATCCAAAAGCTTGCTTTCTTTCTGGTAAAATATCGCAATTTTCATCATTTGTATTCCCTCCCCTTTTTCTTTTAGAATAGCATGCTCCGGTAAAACCACAAGGTTCTTTGTTTAAATTGCCTTTTTTATTGCGTAATTGGCTGTTCATGGTATTTTTTAGGGGGCATGTCACCGACACACCCCCGCCATCATCAAATTTCTATGCTACAAATGTGAAAAATTTTTCTTCCACATTCACACGACAGACTCTGTCATTTTCCAGTTCACGATACAGTATGGAAAATACTTCCACTACTTCCTGAATGCTCAATCCTTGAATTTCTATGTTTCGAAAAAGCTCTCCCAAACATACATCGGAATCTCTATATGCTTGCCGTACAAGGTTACAGGCATCTTCTATCGTCTTCACTGTAATACAGATTTCTTCCACTATATGCTCACCCTTTCTTTTTACTGCCAGCTCTGTTTTAGGGCCTTTTAGTAAAATGCCCATTTTCAGCATATCCTGTTTCCAGTCCTGATAGAAAGGATATTCCTGTTTATTAACATATTTGCGAAACAGTCTGTATACCCCTCTTTCTGTATACATTCCTTCCAGGTTCTCCTCATAACAACCATACTGGTTTTTCTGCCGGATATGTTTTAATTTCTGCAAATTCTTATCCGGTATATTTTTTGTCACTATTTGATATTCTTTTTCCATATTTCTCCTTTTCTTCTAAGCAGCTGCTTCCTGTTCTGCTTTCAGCACATCTGACAGATACTGGCCCTGATATTTTCCACCTTTCATCACCACATGATCCTTATAAGCAGCAGAAAGCTCCGCAGTCCATAGTGTAACCTGCGTTTTTGTAGGATCTTTTTCCTGGTTCCTTATCTTTTTCAATACATTCTTTTTCCATTTCTTTAAAAATGGTTCTGCCTCTTCATACTCCTCTCCCGTTCTGTTATAGTCCTTACTTTTTTGTACAATGTTTCCATCTGGTTCAATTTCCATCGTATAAAATTCCTTTTCCAATTCTTCCTGTCTGCGTAAGAAAACAATATAAGAGGTTTTTCTGCTGATCCGGTCAAAATAGCATTCCTGAGTACCTACACAATGATGCAATGCTTTTCCTTCTTTTATAATATCTTCAATCTTTTGCGGAACCAGCACTGCATATTTTTCATCTTTCAGTGACTGATAGATGGGCGTGATTTCCCTACAAACCTTTTCCAGATTTGGAAATTTCTCCCGTAGTTCCTCTGCTCTCTGCTTTGTGTCTATTTCCTGCAGGGCTATTACCGCCTCATCATGCCTTCTTTCTAACTCCCGTGGTCTATAAACGATGAAGTCCTTTAGATTTTCTCCTATTTTTTTTGCCATGGACAGATAATCTCTCCATATCGTCAAAATCTTCTCTACGGGCAGCCCGCTTTCCTTTTCCATTCTTCTTAAATAATGGTAAATCTGCTGTGGCGACATTTGATTTTCAATAAAGGCAACATCTATTGTGGAAATATTATGTTTTTCAAAATAACGAAGTATATCCTCTGAAATCCACTTTTGTGTATTCTTCATCTTTTGCAGCCAGGATAAACCAGCTATTCCGCCGTCCATTTTCACCAACTGCTTTAGCAGGCAACTATTGATTCCCAAAATTTCTGTCAGTTTTCTGTGATTTGGAAGTCGGCTCTTTTTATGGATGCTTTGGATCACAAACTTTTTCAATCCCGCCTTTGCAGCTTTCTCAATAGCCGGACAATGATAACGGTATAATAAATACGTTTCCGGTTCTACCATTTTCATGTTCTTTTGAAGTTCGTATAACCCGGAAGTCTTCAAAATCCCCTGGTTCAAAGAAAATAAGGTTCTCTGATATAGCGTGCCTTTATTCCCTTCAAAATCATAATGGTACTCTGCATATAAAGACTCTCTCCACCGATAGGAGCCATCCTTATATTGTCCATAATAATATGCTGTCTGGGAAAAATCTTTTTCTACGATTACCCTTCTGGTTTCAAACCAGCTTATTTCCGGAACAAAGTCACGCTTTTGATGAAATTTTGCATAGACGTTAAACTTCCGAATCACCATTTGATTAGTTCCGAACTTCTGCAACAAATAGGTGCACTCTGCTTTGTGAATAATCCTTTTTTGCATTTTCTTGGATTTATATTGTATTCGCTGTCTACACTTCGGGCAGATACCATATTGATTATGTTTTGGTAAAATACCCTGCACTCTCGTGTTGCATCTGCTGCAATAGCCTTCTCCTTTTCTTTCCGGTTTGTAGAAAATATAGTGCTGCGTAATGGCCGATTTTCTGCACCACCTTTCCCAATCCTTTGGAAGTACCGGAATTTGGGACATTACCTGATCCCATTCATTGGTTTCTTGTCTGCGCCTTTCCTCTATCCTATCCCATAAAATATCCGTTTGAAACTCTTCTATAATACTTCTGATAGAACTAACTTTTAAAGGTGTCCATCTGCTACATTCTGTGTCAAAATATTTCCGGAATAATGCCCAATCTCTTTTGGTACAGTGATAAAAACTCCCATAAAAATAGCCCATAATCTTTATAATTGTGGCTGTTCTCCACTTTGCTTCTCTTGGAAGGTACGAAAGATAGGTACGCTCCTTTTTATTTAAGAATACAACTATCTCCGGCTGCACTTGTCCGGCAAGCATTTCTTTTATCCTGAAAAATGAAACTGCCAAAATCTCCCCTTTTTTACAAATCTTTACAGATACTTCATATTCAAACTTCCTCATTTTCATTTTCTTTTGTAATCTCTGTTTTCTGGATTTTTTTTCTTCCTTTTTGGAAAACTTTAACATCTTTTTTGTTGCCTCTAAACAGCCGATTTCCAATAATTCTGTTTTTCTCATTTATTCTTCTGCCTTTCTTCCATCAAAATCATAATAAACATTTGGAACATATTCTTTTCCGTCAATTATGATGACTGAAAAATTAACGATATTTCCCTTAATATCTTCCCTGATGAGAAGAAGGATTGTATCTTTCCTCCCTTTTCCGACGGGATGTTTCCCACGCACCACTGTAAATCCACCCATGGGACTTCCTTTTTCTATCTGTATGATTTTACTCAGCCTTCTGTGTGGATACTGGAGCATATATGCAACCCCTTCTATTAAAAGTTCCAATAACGTCAGTCTTCTGACAATCCGAAGCTGTGTGCAGGCAATTTTGCTGTCATCGCCCTCTTCCTGGCGTTCTCCGGCAACTTCAACCACACAATACTGCGCTAAATCCGGATTGCTATAGTAAATCAGACAGTCCAGCGGATTTTCTGCACAATGAAACCCCGTTTTCCTGCAGGCAGCCTTTTCTGTATAATTCCATTCTGTTTCTTTGTATTGAAACCCCAAACAACTCAAATTCTTCTGAAACGCTTTATACGCAATCATTTTTTTCCTCCGTTTTTTCTCTATCTTCCAGCATATCAAAAAGAGAAATCTGACTGTCTTTTTTGGTCTTGCTTTCCTTTACAGAAGTCTTCACGCCTTTTACAACAGTTTTTTCTTGTGCTTTTCTTTTTCTTTCCCGTTCTTCCTCTTTCTTTTTTCTTTCTTCCTCAGCATCATCTAACGCATAGTATTCTTCCAGCCAATGGTACACTTTTTGGGAACTGACTGCGACTCCTGCACCATTTTGCCCGTTTCGATTCTGTTGCAGGTAGTCTTTTGATTCTTCATATACTCTTTGCAGAATGAAATTAATTGCTTTTTCCAAAGATTTATGAGGTAGCAGAATCTGTTCCCCTAAGGTTTTCTCTTCACAGCGTTCCATAAGATACTGCCCTAAAGCCACTGCCAGCCCTGGTCCTTCAAACTGATACATTTCTTCCGCAATCTTTTCAGAAGCAGTAGAAAAATTTTTTTCTTCCAACGGCACTTCTGCCAGCCGCAGCCTTTTTCCCTGCAAAAAATCCTGCATATCCTTTTCCGGTATCAGCCATTCTTTACAAAGCTCCTGCAAACGTGAAATTTCGCCTCTTGCTCTTAAACGGTCTGCAACCATATTCAAATCTTTTGTATTTTCTATCATTTTTCCAAGCATTCCTATTTCCTCCTATAAAAGCAGGAAGGGGGATTCCCCTTCCCATCATGCCGCTTTTTCTAATTCTTCTCTTTTGGCTCTGATTTCCGTGTCTTCTTCCTCAATAATGCTGATCATTTGAATCAGGAACTGCTTGCACCACGCATTTCCTTCATATTTTTTGCCAATCTTACTGGCTTCTTCAATGATCTGTTCCCATTCGCTGTCCTCTCTCTGCCCTTTTCCTCTATGTTTCTTATAGAAATCATAAATCTCATGCATCGCCTTATGCATATCAATTTCTACCGTTGTTTCCAAATTAGAAATCAAGGTAATAATAAATTTATGGTTATGATATTTTTTTAGAAGTCCCTGGATTCCCAACATGGATTTTCCAAGATAAACCCCATAAAAATCGCCTACCATACTTGCAATCATTTTTTGATCTGTCACCCTGTTTCCTCCTTTCAATTAACGAATAAATTCTTCTAATATCATCTGATTTTTCCAACTGGATCTTTTCTTATTTCCGGCGCTTTCTACACCCTTATTTATTCTGGGAAGTTCTTTTATTTTTTGATAAACTTCCGCCAGCATTTTGTCCAGTTCGTCTTCCTTTGAAAAGATACGCATTCCAAGAATGTCTTTCCTCTTTACGCAAACCTCTAATTTCTGAATTTTTCCGACCAAAAGATCAACTTGAAGTTTTCTCCGGTCTGTTTCCCTGATTTGAGGGCGCTTCACAAGCACATATCGAAACTGCTGGCTCTGCTTATATTTCTTTACCAGCCTTTGAGCAGTTTCAAAAATTTCTACTTCTCCTGCCATATAATCATCTTTGACAGCCTGTGGAATTTTCTTTTTATACCTGTCACGAGCAGTTGTTCCAGAAAAATAATTCTCATAGACTTGCACCAGTTCCCTTCTGATTTGGTTTAATACTTCTCCGTCTGTGGTTAGGTTTTCTTCTGTTCCAAACTGGTATATCTTTTTCCAGTCATACAGTTTCTTTTGAAAAACATCTTCCCACTCTTTTGAAGGCTCTGGTTTCTTTTTCTCTATTTCTTTCACAATGTTTCCCAACTCCCTTTCGATGGATAATTCTATTTGTCCAGTAACCTGTATTTCTTTTGGGGGATTTCCATATAGCCACCACCTGTAAACATCTTCGGCATCTTTCCATGTAGCACTTCCATGTGTTCCTTCCTTATGGTAAGAAAGCATTCGGTCAAACGCCTTTAAATAAGCCTTTTTAAACACAGGATAGCGCGCCAGTTCTTTCTCCCGCTGCTTGGTGGAAGCCAGTGGACACCCAATACAGCCAATCCTTGTAAAGCCCTCATCATAAAGGCTGCAATAAGTTCGGATATGTGTATGGATAAACTGCCACACCTCATCATCTGTCCAATCCAAGATTGGATTTAACACCCGTTTTCCTTTTATCTGGCAATTTTCTATCTGCCTTCTTTTTTCGTCATTGTCGCTGTTTAAAATAACCTTTGGTTCAGACGGTCCTTGTATTTCTGCAAATCCTCTTTTTCTTCGTTTCCTGCTTTCTGCCCAACGCACACCAGTGACTACAAACCGTCCTTTTCCTCCTCTTTCTTTCAATTCAGAGCAGCAATAACGCATTCTTCGTGTGGGCGGATAATGCTTTTGGCTAATCAGTTCCCACATGGTTGTATCAGGCTGATTGATAATAACCGCAGGATACATTTTTCGGATAAAATAGACCAATTCCGGGGGATCTACGGTTGTAACATTATAATAAGCCTGAAACTTTACTTTTGCCTGTTTTGCCAGTTCATAAATTACCTGACTGTCTTTCCCACCGCTAAAACATAAATAGTATCCTTCCGGATGCATCTCTATGGCTTTTGCTTCAAACATTTTTAACAGGGTTATGGCGTTTTGGATTTTCTTTTCAATGCTAAAAAAACTTAACTGTTCCATTTTTTCTCCGTTCTTTACAAAAAGTTTGCTCTAAACGGAAAAGCCATGCTTGTAGGTGTGTCTTTTTACACTGCCTGACCTTCACTTTCGAAAAACAAGCCCGCAATGGCCGGTTTTCCTAAGCAGCAACCTGAATTTCTCAGGATAAGAAAAAGTGGAACACTTTTACGACCGGATATCCAGTATCCCATACGCAATTTTTTGAATTTCCAGAATTTGTACATTGGAAATTTTGCGGTAAGGTTTTCTGGCATTCTGTTCCGCAATCCAGTCCTTTAATAAAAGTTCTGCCTCAAAATCTACTTCGCTGTACTCTGCCAGGAAAGCATATTTTTTCGCCTGCCTGTAATTTCCCCTTACTGTCATATAAGAAAGAGAAATTTCATATAGTGGCAGCAGTATGTTCGACGAAAGCATCTGCATAGGATGCAGTCTTTTCAGCTTTTCACGATAATACTCTGTCTGGGGAAGGGTTCCTCCAACTGCCACCTCATGAAATGACAGAAGATCTGCCAGTTTATGAAGGTGCATATTCTCACGCTCCTTTCTTTTCTCTGTAAAAACATCCATTCTTTTCCAACTGATCCAGCCTTTCTAAAATTTCTTCCTCTGAAAGACATTCTCCTTGTTTTTGATGCTTTAATTTTCTATACATCATTCTTCTGCAGACTGGGTGAGCCGGTCCATAATCATAAAGATATCTTGCTTCTCTTGCATTCAGATTACAAAAGATTGCAATCAGCAGCTGATAATATCCTGCCATTGTTTCATCTTTCATACACACCTCTTTCCTATCGGTATTTTAGCCGAAACGTTCCTCTTGCTAAAGGCAGAAAACAATCGGCATGTTCATATAAAGTTGCCCGAATTCTCGCCTCATAATTTTTATTCTTTTTGGCTTTCGGGTGCTCTCTTAATTCCTGATATAGCTGCTTTAACGTTGCATGTCCATTTAACTGTTCCAGTGTCATCCGCAATAAATGAAACCACGTCAGTGCAATGGAGTCCTGTTCTTGTATCTGGAATATTCCTTCCCTTCTAATTGAAAATGGTACAAGAAGAATTTCTTCTTTTTGAAAAAGCACCAGTGTTTCCGTCACAATAGGAATAAAGGGTTTTCCGGAATACTGTGTCTTACTGGAAGTGCAGTGAAACTGCCCCTTAACAATCCAGGACTTCATATTTCCAATATGAAGCATATCTGCTGCAATAGAATGAAAGATGCCTTTCTGCCGGATATCTCCTACCAGAATTGCCAGATACCCATTCTGTCTTAGGCTGAAATACAGTTTTTTGATCACATAGTTCAGTTTTTCAATATAATCTTCATAATTTTCACATCTGCTCAAATCATCTTCATGCGGCCTGCCCCACATATTTCCGGAATACCGGATAATATCATGGTAAGGTGGGTGGAAAAAAATCAGGTCTGCACTATGCGCAACTTCATCCTTTAATGCATTCCAGTTTCCAATCCCCTTTGGCGGATGTGGGTTTAAATCGTATAAGACAGAGGGAATATGTAATTCCTCTGCCACATCTTGACTGGTCCCAGAACCACTCATGGGATCCAAAAATAGAAAATCCTTATTCTTTTCATATCGCCTGCATTTTTTTACAAACTGAATGAGTTTCGCTACAACCTGCGGGGAACAATTTCCTCTCCACTGATTGCTGCCTCCTTCTGCCCGTTCTGGAAATGCCATAAAAGAAGTCAGGTCTTGTCCTACGCAATGCGTAAGCTCTCTTGTTCCTAACGTCTGTACAATCTGTTTCCAGTCGGAACCAAATTCTGTGCGCAAAATTTTACTTGCACGCTGTAAATCACTTTCCTGCACATTGTCACACTCCTTTCTGCATATACAAAAAAACGATACAAAAATCCCTTCTGATTTTCATATCGTTCTCTCTGCTTTTTATTTTTCTTTCTTCTCCTTTCCAAAAGGCAATAAAAAAAGCACTCAAAGAATTTCTTCCTGAATGCTTTTGATATACGCGCTTTTTAATTAAGTATCAAAACTTCAAAACTTCATTCTAACCTTATGGTCAGAAAAAAATTACAATTCTTCTTTATGAAGAATAAAACTGAACTACAAGTTTATGGTAACACAATATAGTAGTCAAGTCAACAAAATAACACTATATCTTGTCTTGATCAATTTTATTTTGAGATGCAAGAGGGCAACAAATACATACATTTTCTTTTTTTCTTTCTTCAATATATGCAACAATTTGATTCATTATCCTATCTAATGCAATTATAGCAACAACTATCGAATAATTAGTTACAGAAAACATCATATTTATTTCACTTTCCGGATCCATTGCATGAAGTGTTTGAAAATATCCTTGAATTATGACAAAAATAAATATTGATGCATAAATGGATATTTTCTTTATCATTCTATTCCGTTTCTTGGATATACATGGTTTAACAAAAATATGTTCCATGTCCCAAGAGAAATAACACCAGAATACCCAAAAAATTCCTATCATACAAAAGGATATGTAAAATTCTAAATTATTCAAACCAAATTTATTTGCTACACCCTCCGAACTCATTAACCATATTAAAATAAAAAGCAACTGGATTGCTACTGAAAGAGGAAATTCGAACCTATCTCTCTTCTTATCTGAAACTTTAAATGCTTTTTCTGTAATCTTGCTTACTATCACAAGGAGGGCTTTTAATATCATAAAGACAACTAAAGCAACAATACCTATTAAAATTAACTTTTTCATTACTTCCCTTCTTTCTTAAATTGATATACAAATTATATTATTTTAACTATCAATGTGCAAGGCTTTTCTTATATACATTGTAAAAAGACACCAAAAATCCATTGTTTTTGATGCCTTTAAATGTACCACCATTCCTTTTACTTCACTTGGGGAAAACCGATATTATTTTTTATCCCTTATTTCTAATACCTCTTCTTCGGGGATATTCAAAAGTTTACAAATCTCAGAAATCGGATAATTATTCTGCAGCATGGTAAGAATAACTTCCTTTCTATTTTCCTTTATACCTTCTTCTCTTCCCACTTCAATGCCTTCCAATTTTCCTTCTTCTTTCAACTTTTCTAATGCCTCACACATACTGTTTACCTCCATATTTCTACTCATACGAATCAGTTCCTTTGATCCTGTCATCTGACCGACAACTGTTAATAGATCTGAACCCATCTCCTT
Source organism: Coprococcus sp. AM97-35 (assembly GCF_027697525.1). Lineage (NCBI taxonomy): Bacteria > Bacillati > Bacillota > Clostridia > Lachnospirales > Lachnospiraceae > Coprococcus > Coprococcus sp. AM97-35. Next base: position 263,680 of record NZ_JAQESL010000003.1, read on the forward strand.
GTTTCCATACTTCTCCTGAATTTTTTCAAAATGGCCGGCAAAGATTTCCCTGGTAATTTCAAAAACACTTTGAACATCTGTATTATTGAACACATATCGGTCTGAATCCCGTACTTCCAAGAGGTTCATTTTGTAATCTGAGAAAATAGCGGCAATTTCTTCCGGCATTTCTACAATCATATCTTTCAGACAATACGGTCCGTCCCACTGTTTTTCTCCATAATACACTGTCAATGTGATAACCGGATGAAGCCGGTCATCTTTTTTCATCTTTGATAAAAATTCATCTTCTGTCTTTTTCCCGGTATCTTTTTTATATTTGCGTGTAATTTCCTGATATTCCTTCAGGTAACTCATTGCATCATACACCATATGACGCAGCGGCATGGCATAATGAATATGCTGCTGGCTTTCAATTCCAAGAACAACAAATTCTACTCCATAAGCGGTCTTTTTAATGACATCTCTTGTTCTGGATAACGTTTCCTTATAATCTTTTAATTGAATGATACCGGAAACATCCGTATCCATTTCATGCAATGCCTCTGGCTTAATAACCTCTTTTCCTCCAAACACAACTACATTGAAAAGATCGGCAAACCGTTCATTATTCCGCCAAAAATCTTTAAATATAATATCTGCTTTTGTATGTTCCACGTAAATTCCTCTCTTTTCTACAACCAGTCACTCTCTTGTTACGATTATTATATCAAACTTCATAGGACCTGACAAATTGAATTTTCTATGATATTTCAGAGAATTCCTCTCCCTCCATTCTTTCATAATCACACTTTTCCGGGGATATTGGATGGTAGACCGATGCTTTCAGGTATTTTCCTTCAGAAGCAATTCCATGATTTCCACCTAGGGAGTCCAAATACTGCTCTTTTCCTTTGGTAGCCGAGATATAGATGTATCTACTCTCTTTTTGAAACCATCCACTTGGAATGTTCCCAAAGTAATCACGACTGATCAACAATGAGATGTTGAGTCTTCCTGCTTTTTCCTTTACCATACGAAAAAGAAGCTTAAACATCTCCTGTTCCAATCTGTCTGAAATCCCTTTTACATAGGCTTTTTCCAAAAACAGAACCAGTTGCTCTGGTTTCTCTTTCTTTCCCGTATCCTTTGTAAAATCTACAAATTGAAATTCTTTGTTCTCCCTTTCCATTTTTTCTTCAGATGCTTTTGTAAGCCGAAGGATTGCCCTAAGGACAATCTTACCTTGATAAGAAATATATATAATTTTCTTATTACTGTCAAAGCAGGATAGCAGACACTTTCGATACATTCCTGTCTTGTAACTCAAACAGGTTTTATCCGGCAGCTCCCCAATCTGCATCACCGGAAGAAAACGGTCTTCTTCCCAGATCTTCCATTCCTTTCTCTGAAGTTGCAGATTTTCTGCCCACAGTTTCATCTGTTTTTCTGAAATCGGAAAAGCAAGTTCCTTTTCCAGATCTGCATCATGGTATTTTAAGTCTTTAAATTTCCCCATAAGCTCTGCGACCAACAATCTACGCAACATTTCTGTCTGTCCGGTATCTCCTTTATAAAATTCATACAAAATTTCAGAACCGCCTTGTTCCAGAAATGTCTGGATATTTGCTTCATGCTCTCTGATAAACGAATCGGAGAAAGCAAAAGTGCTCTTCATCCATTCCCAGTGAGGATCATTTTTTAATAGTTCAGCATAGGCAGACTGAAAATTTGGGTATCCACTTAATTTTTCTTTATTTGCTATCAAATACCGCAGTTGGAAACCATTTTTCACTTCTGGAAGAAAACGTACAACTTCTTCCCAGGAAAGAAACAAATCTAGTATATCCATCCCTACTAGGCCGGAAATATTTCCCAATTCTTCTTTCACCCACTTAGATAATGGTTTGTGGGATAAAAAAGCCGCAACTCTTTCCAGCGTTTCTTCGCTGGTTACCTTGTCCAAGAGTCTCTTTTTCACCACTTCCTGCATAACTCTCAACCGATCGTCTACCCTTCTATAATTTAGTTTGTGGTACAAACGGATATACTCTCTGTCAGGACAGACAGCAAATAATTTTATTTCCGCAAAAGTATACTCTTTTTGTAGCATATCTGTCTTTTCTATAGCAGAACATTCCTTTATTTTTCTGCATTCCTTTAAATTTTGAAAATTTAATGTATTTAGATTGACATACTCCTCATAAAATGCTTTTTGAAATAAAATAGAATTCCATGGAAGTTCAAGAAACAGTTCTGTATTTTCTTCATACAACTTCAAAAAGTGTTTTTTCTGATGTTTGACTGCATAAAGAAGTACTGACTCCTGATAATATTTCAATCGGTCCACCGCTTTTATGGCATACCGGTAAACCTCCTGTATATACCCTGCTCTTGTATAGAAATTCCCTTGCGAAATCCATCCTTGTCTTACAAATCTGTTTAAATCAAACAATAACTGTTCATTCTCCAGCCACCTTGTCAAAAAACAAGATCGTATGCCTTTATGTAAACGAGGTATGATTTCTCTTAATAGAGGATAAAGTTCTTCTGCATTTTTTATAATCTGTCTGTATGCCTCTTTACTTAGCATCGGCAATTGAAACTTTGACAAATACTTCAAAAGTTCTAATACCTTCCCTTTCCCTAAATCCTGAAAGAAATTCTCCTCTGCAATCGCTATTCCTAAAAATTCTCCTGTAAAAATGGGTTCTTTTAAAACCATTCTTTCTGAAGGAGTTAAATTTTGTAGCTTTTTATCACAATATGTTTCGAGAAACTCCAGATTTCCATTTAATGTACTGCACTCTTTTTCGGACAAATGGCTGGAAAAATAATATTGGAGATATACAGCTACGTATCTGTCCGAAATTGCTTCTGTTTTCAAAGCTGCTTCCAATTCCTCATAGGAACGGTCAAATAGTTTTTCATCGGCACTGCCGATAAACATTTCTATTCTATAGGCTGAAATTCCTGCTTCCAGTAGACTTATAATCTTTGAAAGAATTTTCGGATAGGCAACCAATTTCTTTCCATACTCGATAGGAAGCTGTTTTAATATTCTTCTCTTTTCGTCTGTATCAATTTCTTTTGTAAAAGGAAGGAGCTGCTGATTTGAAAATCCTAAAATCTCCTGCCAGCCAAGTCCTTCCAACCCCTTAATAATTTCCATGTGTTCCTTCACCGTCGTAAGCATCTTCTACCTCCGTTTTTATCAACCACTCTTTTATAGTTGCAATCTCTATCCCTTCTTTTTTCCCTAAGTTTAATAGCAGTTTTAAATATTCCCAAATTGCTGCTTTTGGTAATTTCCACCCCACTTTTTCTAAATATTTTTTTAGGAACTGAACCGTTGCTTTTATATAGGCTTCTTTTTGATAAGAATAGAAAAGTGAATCGATTTTCCAAAAAATCTCTTCTGCTGTTTTCTCCTGCTGCAGTTTCCAAAAATGCTGGTATGCTTCTTTTGTCTGCTTTTCCAGTTCAGCCACTTTTTTCTGTTTTGCGGCTTCTTCCTGTTCTTTATAAAACTTCTCCCGTTCCTCTTTCTCCATGTATAGCATTCTAAATTTCTTACTTCCAGCTTCTTCTATCCCAAGCTCCATTAGTTTTTTCCAAAATTCCTGTGCCTGTTCTTTCGGAAGCCAAATAAGATTTTCCTCTTTTTCCAAGACTTTTAAAAGAAAAGCAAAATATTTTTGTGGCTGAAACCGATAAACAGATTCTTCTATCCAGAAAAACAACTGCAGGACCTGGTTTGGTTGCAAATGAAGTTTCAAAAAATTCATCTTATCATATTCTCGTCTGTAATAAAATTCCTGAATTCCGACACTCTTCCATAAGAAATTTCGTTTTTCTTCTTTTCTGATTTCTTCCATGGATCGGTTATCCAAAAGAAGTTTTGCAGTCTGAAATTTTAAATCCGTATCCAAATCTTCGATATAGGAAAGAATATAGCCATACTTCTTTTTTTCCGGTTCTTCCCATTCAGAAATCGCTTTTCCTTCTCCCTTTGTAAGCAATTCTTTTATAATCTGTCGGGGATCTAAGAAATTCTTTTCTGCAAATGTTTCAAAAATTTTATGATTTTGATAGTTCTCTTCTTGCAGCATCTGTTGAATATAATCTACATCTGTCAATTCCTGATAAATCTTCAGATACTCCTGAAGTTCCTGTTCCGTAAAAGACTGATTATATAAAGTCTCCCGTATTTTTTTATCAAAATCCTTTTTCCCCAACAGAGAAAAGATTTTCTTTGCCTGTGTTTTACATGATGGAATAAAAAACCAGCTAGGATTTGCCTGTCGCTCTCCTGCATAAGTATGAAGCAGTGCATATATCTTGGAATTTTTAACAGTTACCTGACATTTCATGGCGCCTAAAATCCCATCATATCCGCCGATTTTGATTTCATAAGAACGATGCTTTTGTATTAGTTCCCTGCAAAGCTGATAAAGCTCCTCCGAATATTCCTTTTCCTGGTTACATATAAAAATGCAAAAACTTTCTGAAGCACGCTCCCATGTTATCTGGCTTACTGTTTCTAACTTGTCTTCCTTTGCAGCCTGCAGCATCCGCAGGTTTAAATAAAAAATTTCTTCTTTTTGGTAACCTGCCTTTCGCATCTGTTGAAATAGCTCTGAACGTTCTTTTACGTGGGTATGCTGCATCTTCACCAAAAGTTTTAATCTCGAAAATATCTGTTTTCTTTCTTTTTTAATTTCCTTTTCATAAGTTCTGAAAAACCAGATATACATTTCAGCATTTTGGAAGATATTTACTGCTCTTTCATTTTCAAAGAAAGAGCATACATTTTCTTTTAGCATTTCCCAGATTTCTTTTTTCCCTTTGAATAAAAACAGGATACACATACATTCTGCAAGTTCTTTGTATGAATAACTTTTAATCCGTTCATAATAAAACTTTTGTTTCTTTTCAGACGGAGTTAAAAAACACATAGCTCCTGCCAGATAAATATCGGTTTTCGCTTCTCGTTCTATCCGTTTCAGAAAGTTTTCATATTGTGTTCCCACATACATTTGTGCTTCATGAAAATCAGACATAGTTACAAGGGCAAATGCCAGTGCCCTGCGGATTTGAACAGTATCCCCTATCTTTTCTTCATACCTCTCCAGCATCTCACCCGGATACTGAAAGGTATAAGCGTCTTCCTCCTTTTGTTCTTTCCCTATTGGAAGAAAACGTTTATCTGCCTCTTCTTTTTCAAAATACCGTATCTTATCATTCTTTGTTGAGGTAAGGAAAATGATATGCTTCATAGTCTGAAAACTGTTTGCATCTATTTTTTCTTTTAATATATCCATTTGTTCTCCTTTCTGGAAAGGGCTGTCTTGCACAGCCCTTTATTTCTTTCTTTTGTGGTTAATCTGTTATGTAATTACAGTCCCGAACAATTGGGATTTTACCTTTACGAATTCCATCAAAGGCTGCTCGATACCCACTTTTTTCGGGTTCTGTAAAATTCACTTCCCATTCTTTAATCACCTCTTCTAATGCGAGTTTTTTCGGGTTTAAAATCACAAGGCCATGCAAAATTCCAGATACAATCCTTTGATATTCTTCTGCATATTCCCTAGAATCCAAATCGGTATCTGCATACCAGCAATCCAACTTTCGGATCATTTGCAGACTTTTCCATGGTGGCAGCTGCATCGGATAGTAAAATCTTGATGTTTTGGAATCGCTCTCATATTCTTCTGAAAGCCAGATAACCGTTCCCTTTGAAAAGATGGGAGGCAGATAACCATTCTTGGAATATTCCTCCATTATTCCAAGAATATCCTCCCAAGTAACTTGACGGAAGGAATAAGGTTCCTGGGTATCTGCTAAATAATAATCGTCATCTGATAAAGAAATTTCTCCTCTTTTTATCCCAGAAATTCTTCCATCTCCATCTTTTAAAATCTCCGTTACAACATCATTTGGATAGAAAAAGTCCATACCTCTGGCAATCTTTTCTGCATCTTCTGTCCTTCCCTGTTCTGCCAGTCTGCTTTCATGTTCTTTTATTCCTTCAATGATCCTCCACCATTCCTCTTTGGAACTTTTCAAACCGTTTTCTTTGCTGCTGTCTTCTGGAATTTCTTCCGAATCGGCAGCTACCAGCTCACAATTCTCCTGATCGAGTACATCACTGTTTTCGATATAATTCATTTCTCCTAATGGAATTTCATCTAAATGGTCCTTCGCGTATTCCAGTGCCTCCGGGAAGGTTTTTATTGCTTCTGGCAGCAATAATTCTCCATGATAATAAGCATTACAGAGAATGGAGCAGGAAAGTTTTTGTGGGATATTCTTTTTATCCTTGCAAAATTCAATCGTCCAAATCAGGTTTTCAGGTATATGCTCCATTTCTGGCAAATACATACTGCATGTCTCCTCCTGAAATTCCCACTGAGTTGCTTTCCCAAAATCAATCCAGCTTCCTTTTCCATGATTTGCACAACTGATCTCATGCTCCGGCTGTCCGGATATGACAGAATAAAATCCATTACTTTGTACCACGTTAGGTATTCTCTTCTGTCCTAAAAATTTTTCCTGTCGGTGTGCTCTGATAATAAATTCTCTTTTCTCTTGTATAACCCGTTTTAATTGTGCTAAATTTTTAATTTCCATCCTGTTTCCTCCTTACGCTGCATTTTTCATCTGTTTTTTCTCTACCGGCAATAATTCCGGATAAGTCTGTCTGGATAGTCCCAAACGTTTTACATAAGTCTGCATTTCCTGCGAACTGGAAAAAAGTTTTGCCTTCCCAAGTTCCGGGACAAACTGCTTTCCATTCCAAAACAACTCCTGTTCTTCTTCACTTTCAATAGATACCAGTACCCAAGCACGGTAGCAAATCTGCGGATCCATCCCCGTATACCAAAGATGTTTTTGAGCAAATATCTCAGCTTCTCTTAAGCTTTGAAAGAAAGCGGCTTTCCAAATTTTTGCGGTTACAATACGTTTGTTTCTGATTTCCTGAAAATACTGGTCTTTTCCCAGACGGATTGCATACCCTGTACGCCAGAAATCCTCAATCCATTCTTTTTTCTGCTCCATAATTCCTCCAATCAAAAAAGAGACCTGAAAAAGTCCCTTGTCCTGTTTCTCTATCCCATGTATTCTAAAAGTTTCTTTACAATCTGATGCGGAAGCTGTTCCAGATTCTCCGCATTGATACAGGCATTCCCGTAAATATTTTGAATATCCTCCTGATCCCTTCCAATCGCTGCCACAAACAAAGTAATCTGTTTCTGCTTCAGCTGCCTTTGTACCTTCTGTAAATCTTCCTTTGCTACTTTTCCGCCATAGCCTTGTGCATTTGGAAGTCCATCACAGAAAAAAATCAGGATTTTCATCTTTTCCTTTCTTTTTACCATTTTTTCTGCCATGTAAAGAAGGGCCGCCCCATCTCTGTTGGCTCCGCCTGTCTCCATATCCAAAATCCGGTACTTGCCTTCCTCTTTCTCACCAAACTCTAAATAGGAATGCAAACACACAATTTCCTCTCGTTTCCTTCCTATATGCTCTCTCCCTGTGCAGTGTCCGTTCACACATACCGGTATCCCAAATACCTGTGCAAATTCCACCACACAAAGGGCTGTCAGCACAGAGGTTTCCCACCGTTTGCTGTCAATGGAACCAGACTGGTCCAATAAAAATCCAATCGCTGTATCCATGTTTTGAGAAGGGATTTTGGTCTGAAAAATTCTTTTTTCAGGATTCCAAAGATGTGCCATATCCAATCTTTTTCCTATATACTGGTAGCGCAAAATATGGGTTTTCTTCCTTTTTAAAACCGGTAGTAAATCCTGCTTCATTTTCATTAAAGTATGTTTTATCTGCGGTTGAAAAATTCTATATTTTTGATATGCGGTTTGTGAAATGACTTCTTTTCGGAAAACACGCTTTTTAATTTCCCGGTTCACAGGTGTAAACTCCGTATTTTCTAAAATCTCTTTCAAACGCTCCCGCATCCATTCCTCATATCCCTTTTCCCTTGCTTCTCTTTTTAATTCCAGACAAATATTGTGCAGTTCTCTTCCAATATCAATTGTCTTTACAGTTTCTTGCTCCAATTCAGAAAGCAAAGGCTCTGTCTTTCCTTCTGTCAGCCTTTCCTTCTCTTTTACTACACTTTCTCTTTCTATTTGAATGGATTGCATTTCTTCTGAAAAAGTACGTTTCAGTTCTCCTCCATTCCAAAGAACATCCGAAGCTTCCTTTCGCTCCATGCGGATTTCCCTGCAGAAAGGTTCTTCCGAGTATTGTGGCAGATCTTTTTTCCACTCATCAAAAGCCTGTTTCAATACGCTCTCTTTGTTTTCTCCTGTCGATTTTATTTTTCTTTCCATACCTTCCGCTTCTTCTAAAAGCAAAGGCCACAACTTCAATAAAATCTGGTTTGTTGCAAGATACCTTGTGCTTTCCCCCATATCAACAGTCGTTTTCAAAAGAACCGGAATACAGTTTCTAAGCAGTTCCATATATTCTGCAACTTCTCCGTCCCATGTGTTGACCTTATGGGTAAACATATATTGCACCAACAGAAGTAACATAATCTTCAGCTTTGATTTCTTCTGTACAATCTGGCTTTTCAGACTAGAAATCTGCTCCATATTCCTTTTACGGTTCTGCAAAATCCCCTGCCGGATACTTCCTGGAAACCTTCTGCACATCTGTTCTTCGATAAAGGCATCTTCCAGATATCCATGCAGCCTTCCGGCTGTTTGCAGATAGAGTCCTAATAGAACCGCATCTTTCTTTTGAAAACCCTCTTTCATACTTTGTAAAAATCCAGTTTCTCGCTCCGTCTCCGGCAGCGGCCAGGCTGGATATAAAATCCCACTTGCAATTCCATCTATATATTTCCGTCTCAGATAGATACTGCTGTAATTCTGATGTCCGCATTCATGTCCTTCCACGCCTATCAGGCTTTTGCTTCTCAAATCCAAAGTCGGAAAACTTTGTGTAAGCATATTCATGGTATTGATATAAATATATCGCCCCTCAAAATAACCGGCCCTGTGATCCGTTGCATCGGAATAAAACCGGATCTGTGCATCATGCTTATCTGTAATTTCTTTTCCAATCCGTTGCACTAACCTTAAAAACTGAGGAGAAGAAAATACTTCCATATCCCGCAGCAAGCGCTTCTCTGTCTGCCTGCTATTTCCTATTTCTTTACTTCTCATACAGATCCCTTCCCTTGCTCTACATAAATCTCCATACATACCTGCCGGAGCATATCCCTATCTTCTTCATCGGATGCAAGCTTGGATAATACCGTATCTTCTGCAGCCTTTACAAGATTTTGGGTGCGCATATATTCATATACCCAGTTTTCATATTCCCGGTAGCCGCAAAGTCCGGCTTTTCCAAATTCTTCTTTTACGACTGTATCCAGTCGTTTCATTACCTTTGCCATCTGTTTTAGGACTTCCATATCCTTGCAGCCTGTACGAAACATGGCACGTTCTACCAACTGTTGCTCTGTTAAATCCTTCCGATGCTGCACTTTGTTCATTCTGGATACCACGGAAAAATCAAATTCCCTATTTGCAACATAATTCAGATTGGTAGTGATGATGATAATTGCATTTGGATGTCGTTCTACGACTTCCCCGTACAGAAGGTCCAGTTTCCTGGAGTCATCTAATAACCGGTTAAGTTTTCCAAGTGTCCCCGGCTCTACAATAAGGGAAGCCTCCATAATTTCAATCACCGAAGGCATTCGGCAGCCTTTTATGATTTCCGATTCCTGCATTACAAAATCCCCTTCATTTTTTGCTTTCTGGTAACCGGACTGATACACTGCGTCTAACAGTTCCCTAAAGGCTTCGCTTTTGGTAATCCCTTCTTTTCTTGTATGGGCTACTTCTTCTAATACCTGCATCGGATCTGTAACAAATTCCTGTAAAGAAGGAAACTTCATGCTATCTTCGGTCTTTTTCCTGGAATTTGGATAAATCCCTGCCACCAGTGTACTTTCATCTGTTTCCGGTCCACAGTTTAAAGCAAAATAAGGAACACCTAAAATCTGGGCAATCATCTGTGCGTCTGTTGTCTTTCCTGTTCCTGCATTTCCGGTGATCATAAATTTTCGGAAAGGGGACTCTACAATTGCAGAAAGGATATCCTGCGCATATTCCCCGACTTTCATATCCTCTGGAAGCCGTGGAATACGGTCTTGATAATCTTTAGAAACCTGCCAGTGCTGTCTGTAAATTTTCTGTAATTCTTTTAACGTCCATTCTCTTACTTTCTTCGTTTCTCCAAAAATCTGAAATGTACCTTTTATCGCATCGTTTGGTGCATACAGTTCACTTTCGATTGCAAGTGTGGAAAGTTGTTCCATACCATTCTTTCCAAGCTGGCTTTTCTCCAACGGAATTCCTTCATTGCTGAAATCCTGTACATTTTCGACTCTCCGGTACAGGTTATCACAACAAAGAAAAGCTGCTTTTAATGCAAGTTTTGCATTTTTCCATCCTTCTTTCATCTGCTGCATGAATAAAACAAAATTCTGAGCAAACTCCAGGTTATATAATGCTTCTTTCTTTTCCAGACTGACATAAATAAGCATTGCCAGAACTTCCTCTCCGTCACTGACGTTTCTTTCAACAAAATCCAGAGCTTTATATGTTTGTTTTTCTGTTTTACAGACACCACGTATCTTTGCACTGATCGGATTATAAACCAATGCGTAGCGTCGTTTTCCTTTTACATATTCCATGCAATAGAAATTCAACAAATCATAATTTCCTTTTTGAAACCCAAGAGCTCCTTCTGTTTGTTTCAAATAAATCCCTGCAATATTGAGCATTGCCCTCAATGTAGGGGGATGCAGTGTTGCCTGTCTTCCCTGATTATACTGGGAAAGACATTCCACCATGGTAGTGGTTTTTCGTAATCCTTCTTTTTGTAAAAACCTGCTGAATGGTTCCGGCATTTCTTCCTGAAATGTCCATGTGTCAAATAATTTTATCTCTGCCATTTTCTCTCCTTTCTGTCTGCAATTTTTAGGTATGTTCCTCCTTCCTACACGCAAAAAAAGACAAGGTATTTGTCTTTCTATACCTTGTCTTAAACTTATTCCTATATTTTATTGCAGACTATGCCAAAGTAACTCTTCTGCTGCCATGCAGAATAAAAATTCATTGCACAAATTTGCTTGTACATAAATGAATACAACTTTATCCTAACATCATATTACATTACTGTCAATATTAATTATATTTCGATAATACCAACATTATTTTCCAATATATTATAAATATGTTATCAAATATCTGTAGTACTATAGGAAAATAGAGCAATTTACTGCCTTTACAATTACTAACATTTCTATAAACTATAATTTGGGGATTGAGGATATTATTTTCATTTAGTATATTTATTTCTATGATTTTTTCTATTGATCAAAGCCTCTCTGAATGTTTGAAATTCAAAGCCACCATTTTTTTCAAATTCTATTCTTTCAGGATGCATTTCAGGATATTCATGTAAAATACTTTGATTCATTTTATACATTTTTTCTTGATGAACATTTACTAAATTGTCCATATTTTCCTCTGCATTAACAATCTCCTCTTCTATAAATCTTAAATAGCTTGATATCGCCAATTCTTGCATATTAGATAAGCAAATCGAAACTGATGGTAACGTTAGAATTCCCCAATAATTCATTATCTTGGTTAAATATTCATCTACATATTTATTTCCATTATCAGAAGATAGGCTAATAGCCATTCCTATTTTTCCTATTAAAGGCATTGTATGTGACCATGATGCAAAATTATCCAAAAATAACTTTGTATAAGCTGAAACATTATGTAGATATACTGGAGAAATAATAATTATGATATCCGACTTCATAATCTCATCCTTCACAACCTTTTTTTCTGAGTTCATTTCATATGATATAACCTCTTTCCAATTGCTCATAAAATCAAATTGAGTATTATCCATACTTCTCAAAAAAACTTTATTAATTTTTTTATTAGAATTTAGATGCGATTCTAAATTGTGAACAAGTTTTGATGACTTCGAATTTTCATCTAATTTATTCCCATAAAAAATAAAGACATTCATATTCTAAACCTCCATTCATTCTAAAAAATCACCTTGACTTTTATAAATTTCTTTATATGTATAATTACTTTTAACCAGTTCTTTATGTTTGCCTATTCCTTCGATTTTACCATTATTCATCACATATATGCGATCTGCGTCTATAATAGTAGATAATCTGTGCGATATGACAATAACAGTTATTTTACTATTCTTCAAATTTTCAAAAATTTGTTTTTCATTTAATGCATCTATTGCACTTGTAGCCTCATCTAAAATTAATAAACTTGGTCTTTTTACAATAGCTCTAGCCAACGCTAGCCTCTGGCACTGCCCCCCTGAAAAGTTTTCTCCATTATTGCTAATCACAGTGTTTAATCCCAAAGGTAAGTCCTTAATTGTATCTGCTAAATTAACAAACTTTAACGCTTTCCATATCTCACTTTCACTTAAATCATCCTTTTCAAGTATTAAATTTTCTCTTATCGTTTTATTAAATATAATTGCATTTTGTGTTACAACAGAAATTTCTCTTTGGAAAAATAAGTCTGAAATATCCTTCATTGTTTGTGAATTTATTGTTATCTCTCCAGTGTATGAAGTATATAACCCATTTAACAACTTTATAAGTGTAGATTTTCCGCTGCCTGAGGCTCCTACAATAGCCACCTTTTCTCCTTTATTAATTTGCAAATTTACCTTCTGTATAACTTCCTCCATATTGTCATTATATCTAAATGATAAGTCAAATGTATTCATTGATGTAAAACTACCAATATCATTAACCCCTGTATTTAACTGTTCTTTTTCATCAAATAAATCGTTTAAATACAATAATGATGGCTTCATTAAAAAAATTGATGAAAGCTCCGTAAAAAATAGTGTAGCATAGGATAATATCATACCGAGTATAGAATATATATAAAATATTTCTCCAATACTAACTTCTGTAAATTTCAAAATATATAAAATGACGAAAACAGGTGTAAACAACGAATATGCATTTACAAGAACATTAAAAAAATATATTTTTTTCTTATTTTTGGCATTTTTCAAATTCAAAATTTCAAAATTATTTGTAAAATATTGCCCGAAATAACTGATTAATCGCAAACTCTTAATTTGAAATATTGTACTAATAATCTCTGT
>NZ_JAQESL010000030.1:0-28962 GCF_027697525.1 Coprococcus sp. AM97-35
CATCAATATTCTCCTTTATAAATACCGATTTGCCCATCAAATCGTTTTCTTCATTCTATCACAGTATCATATTATTCCGCCATCAATTTTTCGAACCAGGTATCCATGACAATAATAAACTGGCCTGCGCCTTGCCATTCTTGCAGCATTTCATCCAGAGTTTTGTGTTTCTCATATTTCTGCACATACACCCAGGTGGCTATACCACTGGCCTCAGAAATAATTCCTGTTATGATCTTACGCATGATGCCCTCAAATTCTGCGATTTCCTCTTTTGAAACGATGTCATAGAGATTAGGAATCTGAAAATCTTCTTTCCCACAGTTCTCATGTACATTAATCAACTCTGCTTTCACCCTTTTTCTGGATTCCTCGGGTAATTTCAAATATTGCCAGATCATTGAGACCACTTCGGAAGGTGTGTCTTTTTTGATCGGTGGTAACTGAATAAAATCATTGTTTTCGCTCATTTTCATATCCTCCTCACGATAAAATAAAATCAATAATACTTTCTCTTGTCATATCCAGTACAGTGTCTATAAACACTCCTGCAAACAGGATCAGATACAGAATTACACTCAGCGAAAACAGGAATGCAACCTGTACCCAATCATGGTAACAGTATGCAGTCGCTATAATCAACAAAGTGAATATAAATCCAAGGATTCCTCTGACAACCGCATAAGTCTGTACTGTCATCTTCACTGCCAGGCCGATCACAAAAAGTATCAGCCATACCGGCAGTAATAATATTTTCCCAGCAAGTTTTAAAATAAACATGTGCACCTCCTATCTTACCAGTCCTGGCATATCATGGTTCACCTCTGCCTGATAATACCCATTCATCGTAGACGGTGCATTAAACAGGGCTGCTAATAAATATTTCTTGATGTTCTTCACCTTTGTGGTGTTACCACGCATACAGTGTAAGACATACTCGATATGTGAATAGGTCAGCATCAGAAATTTTTTCTTCACCAGAGATGCCGGATACCAGTTGCTGGCAATCAAGATCTTGTCATTTTTACACATCACAGTTTCTACGATCAGGTTCACGACTTCATCTACCTGTCGCATATCGTCATGATGGGTTATTTCCAGTGATTCATAATCAATGGTCTCCTTGACAAGGTTTTCATAAGCCTGATAATCCTCAGAGCGATTATCGCTATCACATCTTTTCTCATCCACAGATATGATATGATTAGATTTATTATCATTCATTTCAGTATCACTAAGATTAGTATTATTAGGGTTTGAAATGTAAACTTCTTGAAGTTTGTTTTCGGGACTTCTAGAAGTTTGATTTTGGGACTTCATGAAGTTTAAATTGTAAACTTCTGCAGTCTCTTCATTTTCCACAGAAGTTTGTTTTTTAAACTTCTCTAATTCCTCTCCAAATTTTTTCTCATCTGTTTTCTCAAGCATAAAGGTTTTCACGTAGATGACGTTCACCTTTCCAAATCCCTGTCTGCGTTTTTCAATCAAACCAATTCCGGTTTCATCATCCAGTTCTCTCATGGATTTGATGGCTTTATTTCTGCCACAGTTCAGTAATTCCATGATATCTTCGATGGAAAAGTAGATATATGCTCTGTTTTTGTCATCAAACCACTGATTTTTGATGGAAAGAGACATTCGATCCAACATCAGTCCATATAAAATTTTAGCATCGCTTGATAAATCTTTAAAATAGCTGTCTGTAAATAATGCTTTTGGTATGCGGTAGAAGCTGAACTGATCAGCTTCGGTACCATAAAAATAATTAAATGTCATTTTTTTCTCCATAATTTCCTCCTTTCATTTTCTGCTAAGAAGTCCTTTTTTTAAACTTCTTTGACATTGTTTTCTTAGCCTTTTCTCTCCTTAACAGGACTGTTCCTGCATCCACTTTTCTAATAATGATTCAATCACCTGCTCCATATCTTTGGCTGTATAATCATCCGGAAAATACTTTGTCAGTTTCTTTTCTGAGAAAGTAAGAGACCGGGATACTTTCTTTGCTATCACACAGTTATTGAAAATTGATAACATCTGAATCTGATTGATTGGCCCATCATTCAGCTGATTTCTGAGTGCTGCAATCTGCTTTGGCTTAATAAATCCAGTGTCACTAATATATTCGTAAATCCATTCTTGTACTTCCTTATCGATGTAGGAGATATCAATAGCAACTGTAAATTGGAGCTTTTTCTTATCTACCAGATCTAAAAGTTCTGGTATTAATTCCGTGAGACGAATATATCTTTGAACCTGTCGTCCACTTTCTCCATTATCCTTTCCAATGAGATCTGCCGTCTCATAATTTCCGACATTTTGTCGGGGATTTTCTTTTGTCGGACGACCTGCTGTTCTTCTCATAGCATCCATTTTCATCTTATATGCAAATGCTTTCTCACTCGGTAACAGTTCCTCTCGCTGAATGTTAGCGTCCACCATCGCAATCACGGCATCATCATCCGATAATTCTCTTACGATTGCCGGAATAGTCGTAAGTCCTGCAAGCTGTGCTGCATGCATTCTTCTATGACCGGATACCATTTCATATTCTTCATTATCATCCATTCGAAGCAGTACCGGTGTCAGTACTCCATTGATCCTTACACTTTCAACCAGATCCTGCATCTTTTCATCATCCAGCACCTTGAACGGATGATTTTTAAACGGATGGATCTTACTGATTTCTATCTCCATTGCAGATTCTTCATTTACCACACCCAGCAGTTCATCAATGCTTGCCAGTTTAATCTTTTCGCCACTTCTATTTTTCATTTTTCAAAACCTCCTGTGTTAAGTTCTTATATGCTTCGGCAACTTTTCCTTTCGGGCAGTGCATGTAGATGCTTTTTCCCTCTGCACTGGTCTCAGCAGCTTTTACAGACATCGGGATCACATTTTCAAATACCTCGATCTGACTTCCGTAGGTTGTATGTACTCTCGATGCAATATCCCTTGCGTAATTGGTTCTGAAATCTACCATGGTCAGGAGAATGCCCTCAATCGCCAGTTTCCGGTTCAGTCTTTTCTTTACTGTAAGAATGGTCTTGATCAGCTGCTGAAGTCCTTTCACCGGCAGATATGCGGCTTGCACAGGTATCAACACAGAATCGGAAGAGACCAGTGCATTGATTGTCATCATACCAAGGCTCGGCATACAGTCGATCAGGATATAATCGTATCGGCATCGTATCGCATCGATATATTCTTTCATGATCATTTCTCTGCTCATAACATTTCCCATCGTTACTTCCAGTGCGGAAAGCTCAATATTTGCCGGGAGAAGATCTACATTTTCCTGGTGATGTAAAATCCCATCTTCCAGAGAGATTTCTTCTTCGTTGATGACATCCATCATGATCGTTGCCAATGTGATGCGAAGATCATCCGGTTCCTCATATCCAAGACTTGCGGTTAAACTTCCCTGTGGATCCGCGTCAATCAGCAACACTTTCTTACCTTCTCTTGCCAGTCCAATGCCTACATTTACGGTTGTGGTGGTCTTTCCGACGCCACCTTTCTGGTTTACTACGGATATAACTTTACACATGATTTCTTCCTCCTTTAACTTTCCCATGATTCTTTTTTCCATAATTTCAACAGTGCCAGTATTTCCCGTTTCATCATTGCCGGTGTATAAGAATTTGGAAAATACTTGTGCAACTGCTCGTTTGTGAATGCCACTCTTGTGATCTCACCCTTTTTCACTTCACACATGATCTCTTCCATCTTTTCCAGTGACAACTGTTTTTCTTTACTCAGTTGCCGGATCCTCTGGGCCTGTGAGAGTGATGGGATTGCCTGTGCATACTCCATTGCTACAAGCAGTTCTCTTTGTTCTTTTTCACTTAATGCAGCTATCTCTACAGCCGGACAAAAAGAAATAATCTCATCATCCAGTTTCTGCAACATTTCCGGTATCAGTTTTGTCAGTGAGATATAACGCTGCACTTGTTTTGGGCTATCACCACAATCTTCACTGATGATTTCTATTGCCCGCTTTCTTGGTGTTTTGTGGTCAACTTGGCTCTTTTTTCGACCACTTTTTCTTTTTAATACGTCATTCTTCAGTTTGTAAGCAAAAGCTTTTTCACTGTAGCTAATCCGTTCTCTGTGAAGATTGGAATCTACCATGCTCAAGATGGAATCATCTTCACTTAATACCCGGATGATTACCGGTACTTTACGGTATCCCAGTTTCTCCGCAGCATGTTTTCTTCTGTGACCGGATATGATCTCATAGTATCCATCCGGTACTGGTCTGACGATTAGCGGATTTAAAATTCCATACTTCTCAATGCTTTCCTGCAAAAGAAACATTTCCTTATCATCTTTTACCTGAAACGGGTGCTCTTTGAACGGACGAAGACGCTCAATCTCAATTTCTATGATTCTTTCTTCGTTTTCTCCTGATTGTCTGTTTGGCTCAGTCATCTTGACTCCTTTCCTCCAGGATTCAGGAAATAAAAAATGCCTGCCTGGAACTTTTATAGATAGTAAAGTTCCAAACAGACATTGCTGTTTGACCATTAGCTGTAGCTAATAGAATTGAATACTGTTTCAGCTAATTCATGTTTGCAAGTTTGGGAGAGATTGTTTCTTTTCCCGCCTTTTCTCTGATTTGCATCCCCGAATAAGAGGTGACAACGGAGCGGAACCCAAATGTTAGCTGGACTTCTTAAAACCCATGTTTGCAAACCGGTAATTTTGATTAGCTGTCAGCTAACAAAAATCGGATTGCGTTAGCTGGAAATTGATCATTTTGAATGGAATTTTGTGTCACGAACGTGATTTGAAAATAACAAAAGCGTTCGTTGTCAGCTAATCCAGCTAACATTTTCGAACGCTTTGAAGCCCGTCGCCAAGAGGATTTGAACCTCCGACCCCTCGCTTAGGAGTTCTAAATGTCCTTTCGCAGCAAGTGGTTTCTAACCTCCTGTAATACTCTCTAACACCTTATAATACAGGAAAAGCGTGAGGTCTGTACGGAAGATAGATTCACGAAATATCCTGTACTGGTAACAAAAGTGTTAGCAACGTGTTAGCTGGTTCAGTTCCAGCTAGGAAACCATTTATCAAGATTATACGATACTCTTTTTCCTAATGCAAGGAGTAGACGTTTTGTGTGAAAACATGAAACGTCTATTTTTATGAAATTTTTTTCTCATAAAATCAAAAAAATAACGCACGCAACTCATATTGTGGTATACTATTAGTATCTATACCCAATAGAAAGTGAGGTGTTCCCCATAGGTAACGCTGAACATTACATAGCAAAAATAATTTTTAGTAATCATATACTACAATATACAGGGCAACAATATGAGGATTTCTTTGTTTCTGTGATGACAAAAGCAAATCCCAATTTTCAACCAGTAAAAGCCTATGGTAATATAGGGGACATGAAAAATGATGGTTTTGACCATACTACAGGAACCTATTATCAAATTTTCTCTCCTGAAGATATTACCAAAGATACGACCATTCGTGAAGCTGTAAAGAAATTAAAAACAGATTTTTCTGGCTTATATAATCATTGGAATAGTTTGTGCCCTATAAAGAAATTTTTTTTTGTTGTCAATGACAAATATAAAGGATTACCTGCACCAATAATTCAAATGGCATTGGAATTGAACAACGCCCCTGAATATGCACAGAGTGACATAGGTACTTTTACCGCAAAAGATTTAGAAAAGGTATTTATGTCTTTAGATGATTTAGACAAGCAAGATATTATAGGCTATATACCAGATGAGATAATACCTGTTGTTGAGTATGAAGCACTTCATGAAACCGTTACTTATTTGATAAATGCAGAACTTCCAATGAACTCAATGGATAATTTGACAGTTCCTGATTTTGATGAAAAAATCGCATTTAATGGGTTAAGTGAAGTAGTAAAATCTCGACTTATTGTTGGTAGCTATCAAGAAGGAACCTTAATGCTTTATTTTAATGATAACCCTGGTGTCAAAGAAATATTGCAGAAAAAATTTAACGCTTTATATGAACAATCTAAAGAAAATATTCCTGATACACAAGAAAATTGTTCTGATTGTCGTTTTTATTATATTTTAGAAAAAGCAAGCAGTAAAAACACCTCACCCATTCAAACAAGCGTACTAGTTTTAATGGCTTATTATTTTTCAAGTTGTGATATTTTTGAAGAACCGCAATAATCATTAAGGAAAGGAGGAAAATTATGATATTACCCAAAAAACAATTATCTATTAACGAATCATATTTTGGTTTTGGGGCTTTTTTACTGGAAAAATTAACCGAACCTATTTCTGTTGAAGATTTATGGGAATATTACAAGGATTCATATACAAATAAAAAATATCCTGTTAAATTTTCCTTCGACCAATTTGTTATTGCCTTAGATTATCTTTATATTATCGGAGCTATCAAAATTAACGAAAGGGGGCTATTATGTTATGAAGCTGCTTAGTTTAAGAGCTAATAAACCATCTTTTCATCCTATAATTTTTAAAGATGGTATCAACATTATTGTTGGAAAACAGGTTGCTCCTCTTGACGAAAATGATGGAAATACCTATAACGGAGTAGGAAAATCTCTAACATTGCACCTTATTCATTTTTGTTTAGGTGCAAATAAAATTACCTCATTTGCTCAGAAATTGCCTGATTGGGAGTTTACTCTTAATTTTGAAATTGATGGTGTAAAATATTATTCTACCCGTAGTACAAATGAACAAAATAAAATAAACTTTTGTGGTGAAACCTTAACCGTTACTGTTTTACGTCAAAAATTGCTCAATCTGTGCTTTGGAATTTCATCAAATCCCAAAAATATGACTTGGAATACCTTGTTTTCAAGATTTGTACGTCGTTACCGGTCTTGTTATTCAACTTTTGATTCCTTTGTTCCTAAAGAAACAGATTATAGTAAAATTTTGAATAACTGTTATCTGCTTGGCATAGATACTGATTTAATTATCAGTAAAAAGGAACTTCGTGAAAAGCAATTAGCTGCAAGTGCAACTGAAAAAGCAATAAAAAAAGACCCTATATTTAAGCAATATTATTTAGGAAAAAATGACGCAGAATTAGATGTTGCAGATTTGGAATACAGAATTTCTGAGCTTGAAAAAGAAATTTCTGCTTTTAAAGTTTCTAATAATTATCATGAGCTTGAAAAAGAAGCAGATGAAAAAAGTTATCAAAAAAAAGCCCTCGAAAATAGACGTGTTTTAATCAGTAATTACATCAAGAATATAGAAGAATCTTTTAAAGAAACTGCTCAGGTTAAAGAAGAAAAACTATTAAAAATTTACGAAGCTGCCAATGTAGAAATACCTGCTATGGTTAAGAAGAATATTGATGAAGTTTTACAATTTCACTCCAATTTATTAACCACCAGAAATGCCCGTTTAAGAAAAGAATTAAATAAGCAAAAAGCAGAATTACAAGAAATTGATGATAAGATAAATGTCTTAGGACAACGGATGGATGAATTGTTAGATTTCTTAAATTCTCATGGTGCATTAGAAGAATATGTTGCATTAACTAAACAATTAGCTGCTTTACAAAATGAGCTAAATAGAATACATGAGTATCAACGGATTTTGAAAACGTACAAAGACACTGTACTAGATATTAAGGCAAATTTAATCATACAAGATAAAGAAACACAAACGTATCTTGACGATGAAGCAGAATATTTATCAGAATTAAAAAATAAATATTGGACATTTGCTAAACGCTTCTATCCCAAAAAGCGTAGTGGCTTAGTGATTAAAAATAATTCTGGTGAAAATACTTTAAGATATACTCTTGAAGCTCGAATTGAAGATGATTCATCCGATGGCGTGAACGAAGTTCGTATGTTTTGTTTTGACTTTCTGCTCTTAATATGTAGAAAAAGCAAAATAAAGTTTATTGCCCATGATAGCAGACTATTTGCTAATATGGATCCCCGCCAACGTGAAACTCTTTTCCGTATTGTTTCTGAAACATGCCCAAAAGAGAATTTTCAATATATATGTTCTATCAATGAAGATGCCCTTTTATCATTTCAATCATTGATGTCCAACACAGAATACGAAGAAATCGTTACTAATAATATCATCTTAGAGTTAAATGACGATTCTCCCGAAAGCAAGTTGTTGGGTATTCAAATTGATATTGATTTGGAAGATAAAAGCAAATCCTCTGATGATATAAACTAACCAAAAACTGCATAGTAACTTTTTATAGACGTTCAAAACTGAGCGTCTATTTTTTTTACCCTAAAACCAGAAAGGATGTGATACTACGAAGAAATCACCACCGCCGGAGCATTCCCCTCCGCTTCCAGACCGGAACCCGAAACCTACCATCAAACACAACATTCAGAAAGGACAGGTACATCTATATGGAATTAAAATTTGTTATCCCCAACATGGAAAAAACATTCGGCAACTTGGAGTTTGCCGGAGAAGACAAAACAGAACAGAGAAGAATCAACGGACGCATAGCGGTACTCTCTCGCAGCTTCAACCTTTATTCAGACGTACAGAGGGCGGATGATATTGTGGTTATCCTCCCTGCCGAAGCCGGAGAGAAACATTTTGACTTTGAGGAACGTGTAAAGCTCGTCAATCCCCGTATTACCGCAGAGGGCTATAAAATCGGCACAAGGGGCTTTTCCAACTACATTTTACACGCTGACGATATGGTAAAAGCATAAGGAAAAGGAGGACATCAGACTATGAGATTAGCAAACGGAATCGTGATTGACAAGGAAGCAACATTCGGGGCATTGAAATTTTCTGCCCTCCGCCGTGAGGTTCACCTCCAGAATGAAGACGGCTCGGTATCAGAAGAAATCAAGGAGCGTACCTATGACTTAAAATCCAGAGGACAGGGGCGTATGATTCAGGTTTCCGTCCCTGCCAGCGTGCCGTTAAAAGAGTTCGATTATAACGCAGAGGTAGAACTTATCAATCCTGTGGCAGATACCGTGGCAACAGCTACCTTTCAGGGGGCAGAGGTGGACTGGTACATCAAGGCAGAGGATATTGTCCTGAAAAAAGGGGCTGCCATGAATCCGCAGCCACCGAAGAAAGACGCTCCCCCTGTAAAATAACAGGAACATAAAAAAACGAAAGGAGGATTGTTCTCATGAAACAGCTTTTCCCCCGTGGAAAACGTATCCGCCCCACGGATAAAGACCTTGTGTTCCATACTGCCCTTGCCGCCCTGTTCCCTGTCTTCCTGCTGGTTGTCCTGCTGTTTCATATCCGGCAGATTGCCGGAACCAACTGGCAGGAAGTGTCCCTTTCCCAGATAATACAGGATGTAAATATCCCTTACCTGTTATTCAGTATGGGCGTGGCAGGGCTGGTGTGTCTTGCAGCAGTTCTTCTGTTCTGGCGATACCGCAGGGACGAAGTAAAACAGCTCATCCACCGCCAAAAGCTGGCAAGGATGGTGTTGGAAAACAAGTGGTATGAATCGGAACAGAGAAAGGAAGACACTTTTTTCAAGGACTTGTCTTCCAGCCGTTCCAAAGAAGCCATCACTTACTTTCCAAAAATCTACTACCGGATGAAACAGGGCTTGCTCCATATCCGTGTGGAAATCACCTTGGGGAAATATCAGGAGCAGCTTTTAAACTTGGAGAAAAAGCTGGAAAGCGGCTTGTACTGTGAGCTGACGGATAAGGAATTAAAAGATTCCTATGTGGAATACACCCTGCTTTATGATACCATTGCCAACCGTATTTCCATTGAGGATGTACAGGCAAAGGACGGCAGGCTTCGGCTTATGGAAAATGTCTGGTGGGAGTATGATAAGCTCCCCCATATGCTCATTGCCGGAGGAACCGGCGGTGGAAAGACCTACTTTATCCTAACCCTTATTGAAGCCCTGCTCCGCACCAACGCCATCCTGTTCGTGTTAGACCCCAAAAACGCCGACCTTGCGGATTTACAGGCGGTTATGCCGGATGTGTACTACAAAAAGGAGGATATGCTTTCCTGCATTGACCGTTTCTATGAGGAAATGATGAAACGCAGCGAAGACATGAAGCTCATGGAGAATTACCGGACAGGGGAAAACTACGCTTACTTGGGGCTTCCGGCAAATTTCCTTATCTTTGATGAATATGTGGCATTTATGGAAATGCTCGGCACAAAAGAAAACGCCGCTGTCCTCAACAAGTTAAAACAAATCGTTATGCTTGGGCGGCAGGCTGGCTTCTTCCTGATTCTCGCCTGCCAGCGTCCGGACGCAAAGTATCTGGGGGACGGAATCCGTGACCAGTTCAATTTCCGTGTGGCTCTGGGGCGGATGTCGGAAATGGGCTATGGGATGATGTTCGGGGAAACCACAAAGGACTTCTTCCTAAAGCAGATAAAGGGGCGTGGCTATGTGGATGTGGGAACTAGCGTTATCTCGGAGTTTTACACGCCCCTTGTACAAAAAGGACACGATTTCCTCAAAGAAATAAAAAAACTGACAGACAGCAGGCAGGGAGTGCAGGCGGCGTGCGAAGCGAAAGCCGCAGAAGCGGACTGACCTGCTGTGGCTGGTGTGCCGCAAGGCACGCCAGCATAAACCCCTCGTATCTAACAGAGGGGTACAAATCGACAGGCAACAACCAAACAACAGGGCAGAATCCCATGGTACACAAGGGATTTTCCCATATCCGGCGTGTGTCAACAAGGCTCTGAAAGTTGACATACGCTTTTTTAGACAGGAGGGATTTTCACTGAATGAAGAAACATGGGTACGGGACATCAAAGAAAAACGGGAAAGTTACGGTATCTCACAACAGAAACTTGCCCTAGCTGCCGGAATCACCCGTCCGTACCTGAGCGACATTGAAACAGGCAAGGCTCACCCGTCCGAAGTATTACAGGAAGCCATCACGGAAGCTCTGGAACGATTCAACCCAGACGCTCCCCTTGAAATGCTCTTTGACTATGTGCGGATTCGCTTTCCCACTACGGATGTGAAGCATATCGTGGAAGACGTGCTGCGGCTAAAGCTCCCCTACTTTATCCATGAAGACTACGGTTTCTACTCTTACACAGAGCATTACTATCTGGGGGATATTTTCGTTCTGGTATCACCGGAACTGGAAAAAGGGGTGCTGCTGGAACTGAAAGGGCGTGGCTGCCGCCAGTTTGAAAGCTATCTGCTGGCACAGGAACGGAGCTGGTATGAGTTTTTCATGGATGTTCTCATGGAGGACGGCGTGATGAAGCGGCTTGACCTCGCCATCAATGACAAAACGGGAATCCTGAACATTCCCCATCTGACAGAGAAGTGCCGGAATGAGGAATGTATCTCGGTCTTCCGCAGCTTCAAAAGCTACCGCAGCGGCGAACTGGTACGGCGTGAGGAAAAAGAATGTATGGGGAACACCCTGTATATCGGCTCCCTCCAAAGTGAGGTGTACTTCTGCATTTACGAAAAGGACTATGAGCAGTACAAAAAGCATGATATTCCCATTGCGGACGCAGAGGTAAAGAACCGCTTTGAAATCCGGCTGAAAAATGAGCGTGCCTTTTACGCCATCCGTGACCTGTTAGAACATGACAATCCAGAACGGACAGCCTTTCAAATCATCAACCGCTATGTCCGGTTCGTGGACAAGGACGATACGAAACCCCGTTCTGACTGGCGTATCAGTGAGGAATGGGCGTGGTTCATTGGGGAACACAGGGGAAGCCTGAAACTGACAACGAAACCGGAACCCTATTCCTTTGAACGCACCCTGCACTGGCTCTCCCATCAGGTAGCACCCACATTAAAGCTGGCTCTCCGTCTGGATAAGATGAACCACACCCAGATTGTCCATGACATCATCACCCATGCAAAGCTGACGGAGAAGCACGAAAAAATCCTGAAGCAGCAAGCCGCCGCTGCAAAAGAGGTGGTGCTTTAACGGCGGCAATTTTGGAACCTAAGAACTCTTACAGGAAAGAAAGGAGCTTTTATGAATTTCGGACAGAATCTTTACAACTGGTTTTTATCCAACGCCCAGTCCCTTGTGCTGCTGGCAATCGTGGTAATTGGACTGTACCTCGGATTTAAGAGGGAATTTTCCAAACTTATCGGTTTTCTGGTAGTTTCCCTTGTAGCGGTTGGGCTGGTCTTCAATGCGGACGGTGTAAAGGACATCTTACTGGAACTGTTCAATAAGATTATCGGTGCATAGAAAAACCCATTTTACACTTCCGTTATGGAGCAAGCTCTGATTGCTTCATGGCGGAAGTCCACTAGGGGCTTGGGGAGCGTAACTCCCCAAAAACCTGACAGAGAAAGGACGTGATACAGATTAAGGAAATGAAAATCTACATCCTGAACACCACACGGTTTTACCATGAGGATTTTGAGGAATATCCTGGGGCATGGTTTTCCTGCCCTGTGAATTTTGAAGAAATCAGGGAACGTCTTGGCGTTCAGAGTGAGGAAGAAATCGAAATTGAAGACTATGAGCTGCCGTTTCCATTGGAGGGCAACACAAGGCTCTGGGAAATCAACGCCCTTTGCCGGATGGTACAGGAAATGCAGGGAACGCCCCTCTATTATGAAATGGATATGGTACAAAAGCGGTGGTTTCCCAGCTTTACGGAATTTATCGACCACAAAGACCAGATACGCTATTATCCGGTACAGGACGGGAAATCCCTCGCCCGTTATCTAGTACAGGAAGTACAGATATTTGGAGAAGTACATCCAGACCTGTTGAACCATATCGACTACGCTGCCATTGGTCGGGAACTGGAAACCAGCGAAAACTACCTGTTTACGGACAATGGTATCTTTTATTACCGCTAAAAGGAGGTGGAGGAACTTGGAAGAAATGCGGATTTACATTGCCAACTTAGGAAAATACAATGAGGGCGAACTGGTAGGGGCATGGTTCACGCCGCCTGTGGATTTTGAGGAAGTCAAGGAACGTATCGGTTTGAATGATGAATATGAGGAATACGCCATCCATGACTATGAACTGCCCTTTGAGATTGACGAATATACCCCCATTGAGGAAGTCAACCGCCTGTGTGAAATGGTGGAGGACTTACCGGAGTACATTCAGGAGGAACTATCAGAGCTGCAATCCTACTTTGGCAGTATCGAAGAACTCTGTGAGCATGAAGACGATATTATCTGCCATTCCGGCTGTGACGATATGGCGGATGTGGCTCGCTACTATCTGGAAGAAAGCGGACAGCTTGGAGAACTTCCGGCACACTTACAAAACTATATCGACTACGCAGCCTATGGGCGTGACATGGAATTGGATGGAACCTTTGTTGTCACGAACCACGGCGTATATGAAATCTTACGGTAGCCCCGTCTGTATCTCTTTCAGGAAATACAGGCGGATTTTTTTATTCAGGGGCGGCTCTTTTGCTGCCCCCATCTTTTAGAAAGGACGGACAACATGAAGAAAATACGAAGCTATACCAGTATCTGGTCGGTGGAAAAGGTACTCTATTCCATCAATGATTTTAAGCTGCCATTCCCCATCACGTTCACACAGATGGCGTGGTTCGTGGTATCGGTGTTTGCAGTTATGCTCTTGGGGAACCTCCCTCCTCTTTCGTTCATTGACGGAGCATTTTTGAAATACTTCGGCGTACCCTTTGCCCTCACTTGGTTCATGTGCCAGAAGACCTTTGACGGGAAGAAGCCTTACGGCTTCCTGAAATCCGTACTGGCATATCTGGTACGCCCGAAACTGACCTATGCAGGAAAGCCCGTGAAGCTGGAAAAGGAATATCCGGCACAACCCATCACGGCAGTAAGGAGTGATATTTATGGCATATCCGATTAAGTATATCGAAAATAACCTTGTATTCAACCATGACGGGGAGTGCTTCGCTTACTATGAGCTGCTTCCCTACAACTATTCTTTTTTAAGCCCTGAACAGAAATATCAGGTACACGATTCCTTCCGGCAGCTTATCGCCCAGAACAGGGACGGGAAGATTCACGCCCTGCAAATCAGCACCGAATCCAGCATACGGGCAGCACAGGAACGCTCCAAACAGGAAGTAACAGGCAAGTTAAAGGATATTGCCTGTGCAAAGATTGACGCACAGACCGAAGCCCTGATTTCCATGATAGGGGAAAATCAAGTGGACTACCGCTTTTTTATCGGCTTCAAGCTGCTTGTCAATGAGCAGGAAGTCACCATGAAGCAATTTCGCAGGGAAGCAAAGACCGCCGTTTCCGATTTCCTCCATGAAGTCAACCACAAACTCATGGGGGATTTTGTTTCCATGAGCAATGAGGAAATCTGGCGGTTTCAGAAGATGGAAAAACTGTTGGAGAATAAAATCTCACGCCGCTTCAAAGTCCGGCGGCTTAACAAGGACGATTTTGGCTATCTGATTGAGCATTTATACGGACAGACCGGAACTGCCTACGAAGATTATGAGTATTATCTTCCGAAGAAGCGGTTTCAGGAAGAAACGCTGGTGAAATACTATGACCTCATCAAACCCACCCGTTGTCTGATAGAGGAAAACCAGCGGTATCTGAAAATCGAACAGGAAGACGGGACGGTCTATGCCGCCTACTTTACTATCAACAGCATTGTGGGGGAACTGGACTTCCCATCCTCGGAAATCTTTTACTATCAGCAGCAGCAATTTACTTTTCCCATTGATACCTCTATGAATGTGGAGATTGTCACAAACCGGAAAGCCCTCTCCACGGTGCGGAACAAGAAAAAAGAGCTGAAAGATTTGGATAACCACGCATGGCAGAATGACAGCGAAACCAGCACAAACGTGGTGGACGCTTTAGACAGCGTAAATGAGCTGGAATCCACCTTAGACCAGAGTAAGGAATCCATGTATAAGCTGTCCTATGTGGTGCGTGTGACGGCTCCCGACTTGGAGGAACTGAAACGCCGCTGCAATGAGGTGAAAGATTTTTATGACGATTTGAACGTGAAGCTGGTTCGCCCCTTTGGAGATATGCTGGGGCTGCATGGGGAATTTCTCCCTGCCAGCAAGCGGTATCTGAACGATTATATCCAGTATGTCACCAGCGACTTCCTCGCTGGTCTTGGCTTCGGGGCAACCCAGATGCTGGGGGAACCGGAGGGTATTTATATCGGGTACAGCCTTGATACAGGAAGAAACGTGTACTTAAAGCCTGCCCTTGCCAGTCAAGGGGTAAAAGGCTCCGTCACCAACGCCCTTGCTGCCGCCTTTGTCGGCTCCCTCGGCGGTGGAAAATCATTCAGCAACAACATGATAGTCTATTATTCCGTATTATTTGGGGCACAGGCTCTCATTGTTGACCCGAAAGCAGAACGGGGGCGCTGGAAAGAAACCCTGCCGGAAATCGCCCATGAAATCAATATCGTAAACCTGACCTCAGAGGAACAGAACAGGGGCTTGCTCGACCCCTATGTGATTATGGAGAACCCAAAGGATTCCGAATCACTGGCAATCGACATCCTGACCTTTTTAACGGGCATTTCCAGCCGTGACGGGGAAAAGTTCCCTGTTCTTCGGAAAGCCATCCGTGCAGTAACAAACAGTGAAGAACGGGGGCTTTTCAAGGTAATTGAGGAACTACGGGCGGAGGGAACCACCATCAGCACCAGCATAGCCGACCATATCGAATCCTTTACGGACTATGACTTTGCACACCTGCTCTTTTCGGATGGGGATGTCACACAGTCCATCAGCCTTGAAAAGCAGCTCAACATCATTCAGGTGGCGGATTTGGTGCTGCCGGATAAGGAAACCTCGTTTGAAGAATACACCACAATGGAGCTGCTTTCCGTGGCAATGCTCATTGTAATCAGTACCTTTGCCCTCGACTTCATCCATACAGACCGCAGCGTGTTTAAGATTGTGGATTTGGATGAAGCATGGAGCTTCCTACAGGTGGCACAGGGCAAGACCCTCTCTATGAAGCTGGTTCGTGCCGGACGTGCCATGAACGCAGGCGTTTACTTTGTCACCCAGAACACGGACGATTTGCTGGATGAAAAGCTGAAAAACAATCTGGGCTTGAAATTTGCGTTCCGTTCCACAGACATCAACGAAATCAAGAAGACCCTCGCCTTTTTCGGGGTGGATTCCGAAGACGAAAACAACCAGAAGCGGCTCCGTGACTTGGAAAACGGACAGTGCCTTATCAGTGATTTGTACGGGCGTGTGGGCGTGATACAGTTCCATCCTATCTTTGAAGACCTGTTCCATGCCTTTGACACCAGACCGCCCGTAAGAAAAGAGGTGGAATGATGGTGATACATAGAACTTCCAACCGACCGCAATTCACAGTTCCTTATCACACAAAAAAGGGCTTGTCTTGGAAAATGGCAGGAAAAGTGATTGGCAGGGTGCTTCTGGCACTCCTGCTTATCCTCCTGCTGCTTGCAGTCTTCGGCACAGCCGCCCACGCTGCCGGACTGGTGGATGATACGGTGGACGCTGCCAACGAATACAGCAAATATCCGCTGGACAACTACCAGCTTGATTTTTATGTGGACAGCGGATGGGACTGGCTCCCGTGGAACTGGCTGGACGGTATCGGAAAACAGGTGATGTACGGGCTGTATGCCATCACAAATTTTATCTGGACAATCAGCCTGTACCTTTCCAACGCCACAGGGTATCTGATTCAGGAAGCCTACTCGCTGGACTTCATTTCCTCTACGGCGGATTCTATCGGGAAAAATATGCAGACCCTTGCAGGCGTTACCACAGGCGGCTTGTCCTCGGAGGGATTTTATATCGGGTTCCTGCTGATTCTTATTCTGGTGGTGGGGATTTACGTTGCCTACACAGGGCTTATCAAACGGGAAACCACAAAAGCCATCCATGCCGTTGTGAATTTCGTGGTGGTGTTCGTGCTGTCCGCTGCCTTTATCGCCTATGCCCCTGATTATATCGGGAAAATCAATGAATTTTCCGCAGACATCAGCAATGCCAGCCTGACCCTTGGTACAAAGATTGTACTGCCAAACTCGGAAAGCCAGGGAAAGGACAGCGTGGATTTGATACGGGACAGCCTGTTTTCCATTCAGGTCAAACAGCCGTGGCTCCTGCTGCAATACGGCAACTCGGATGTAGAAAGTATTGGGGCTGACCGTGTGGACAGCCTGCTCTCAACCAGCCCAGACGAAAACAACGGGCAGAACAGGGAAGAAATCGTGGTGGAGGAAATCGAAGACAGGGAAAACACCAACCTTACCATCACAAAGACCATCAACCGCTTGGGAACCGTCTTCTTCCTATTTATCTTCAATATCGGTATCTCCGTTTTTGTATTCCTGCTCACGGGGATAATGATTTTCTCACAGGTGCTTTTTATCATCTACGCCATGTTCCTGCCTGTGAGTTTCCTCCTTAGCATGGTTCCCTCTTTTGAAGGGATGTCAAAACGTGCCATTACAAAACTGTTCAATACCATTCTTACCAGAGCCGGAATCACCCTGATTATCACGGTAGCGTTCAGTATTTCCACCATGCTCTACAACCTGTCTGGGGAATATCCGTTCTTCCTGACGGCGTTCTTGCAGATAGTGACCTTTGCCGGAATTTATTTCAAGCTGGGGGATTTGATGGGGATGTTCTCCTTACAGAGTGGGGATTCCCAAAGCATGGGGAGCCGTATCATGCGAAGACCCCGTATGCTCATGCACGCCCATATGCACCGTTTACAGCATAAGTTAGGACGTTCTGTGGCGGCTCTTGGGGCTGGAACGGCTGCATACCACGCAGGGAAACAGGCTGGCTCAGACCAGAGAACTGTTTCCCACTCCGGCTCTTCCAAACGGACACAGGCAGACCACAGCAGACCAGACGGACAGGCAGCACCGGAAAAGGAATCCGCATGGAAACGGGCTGGCTCTGCGGTAGGTGCGGCGGTAGATACCAAAGATAAGATAGCCGATACTGCCGGACAGCTTCGGGAGCAGGCAAAGGATTTGCCTGTCAATGCAAAGTACGCCCTTTACCACGGGAAAACACAGGTATCAGAGGGTGTAAGGGATTTTACTTCCAGCATAACCCAGACCCGAACTGCCAGAGCGGAACAGCGGAACGCACAGGCAGAAAGCCGCAGACAGACCATTGCAGAACGCAGGGCGGAACTGGAACAGGCAAAACAACCGCAAAAGACAGCTTCCGAAGCACCCAAAGGGACTGCTCCTGTCCATGAACGCCCTGTTACTGCAAAGCAGCCAGAAGATTTCCGAAATCGTGCAGATACCGCTCATACAGAAAAACCAGCCATGCAGCCAGCTTCCCCATCCATCAGGGAACGGGGACAAATTTCTTATGGGGGAACTGTGGCAGAACGGGCTTCGGTTCCGATGGTAAAAACGGCTTCCATCCACCATGAACAGACACCACCTATAAGGACAGAACGCCAGATAGTCCCATCTACTTCCCTATCCCATCCAGATGAAAGACAAAAGGCGGCTCCAACCACCACACCTGCTGCTCCCCGTCCGACAAGACCTGTCCAGAACGATACGGTTCCTGTGATACCGGAAAGAAAACGGGCTGCCCCTGTGGTAAAAGAATCTAACTTTACCATCCGGCGTACCACCGCCAGAAAGGAGTGGACAAAAACGGTAACAGCGGCTGCCAAACAGAAGAAAGGGGAGAAACCATGAAGTTAAGACACCTTTTCTTTGCCTGTTCCGGCGTGTTCGTGATGATGTTCTCCTTGCTCCTTTTGGTGGTGATTGTCTTCTCGGATGAGGAAGACGGAGGAAGCGGCGGAAACCTTATCTATGGGGGCGTGAGCGTATCACAGGAAGTCCTCGCCCATAAGCCTATGCTGGAAAAGTATACAAGGGAATATGGCATAGAGGAATACTTAAATGTGCTGCTCGCCATCATTCAGGTGGAATCCGGCGGCACACTGGAAGACGTTATGCAGTCCTCGGAATCTTTGGGGCTTCCCCCGAACTCCCTTAGTACAGAGGAATCCATCAAACAGGGCTGCAAGTATTTCTCGGAACTGCTCGCAGCGGCAGAAACAAAGGGATGTGACTTAAACAGTGTGATTCAATCCTACAACTACGGCGGCGGTTTCCTAGACTATGTGGCAGGACACGGGAAAAAATACACCTTTGAACTGGCAGAGAGCTTCGCAAGGGACAAATCCGGCGGAAAGAAAGTCACCTACACCAACCCTGTTGCCGTAGAGAAAAACGGCGGCTGGCGGTATTCCTATGGAAATATGTTCTATGTCCTCTTGGTATCGCAATACCTGACCGTGGCACAGTTTGATGATGAAACGGTACAGGCTATCATGGAGGAAGCCTTAAAGTATGAGGGCTGGACGTATGTGTATGGGGGCGATTCCCCCTCCACTTCCTTTGACTGTTCGGGACTGGTGCAGTGGTGCTATGGCAAGGCAGGAATCGCTCTGCCACGGACAGCACAGGAACAGTACAATGTGACGCAGCACATCCCCCTGTCCGAAGCAAAAGCAGGGGATTTAGTCTTTTTCCACTCCACCTACAACGCCGGAACCTACATCACCCATGTGGGGCTGTATGTGGGAAATAACCGGATGTACCATGCCGGAAATCCCATTGGTTACGCAGACCTGACAGGCTCCTACTGGCAACAGCACCTTGCCGGAGCCGGACGAATCAAACAATAAGAAAGGATGAACCGATATGATTCAGATTAGAAAAGAGGATAACCAGAAAAAGCAGAAAGAAAAGAAACTGAAAGTCTACAAAGTCAATACCCATAAAAAAACCGTGATTGCCCTGTGGGTGCTGCTGGCAGTGAGCTTCCTGTTTGCCGTCTATAAGAATTTCACGGCAATAGACATTCATACTGTCCATGAAACCAAAGTAATTGAGGAAACCATCCTCGACACCCACAAGATAGAGAATTTTGTGGAGAATTTCGCAGAAGTCTACTATTCATGGGAACAGTCTGCCGCTTCCATTGATAACCGGACAAATGCTTTAAAAGGGTATCTCACCGGAGAGCTGCAAGCCCTGAATGTAGATACTGTCCGAAAGGACATCCCCGTATCGTCTGCCCTGACCGATTTTCAGATATGGGAAATCACAGAAGAAAAGGAACAGCATTATCAAGTGACCTACACGGTGGAACAGCGTATCACAGAGGGGGAATCCAGTAAAACCATCCGTTCCGCCTATCAGGTAACGGTCTATGTGGACGGCTTTGGAAACCTGACGATTATCCAGAACCCAACCATCACCAGCGTTGCCGTAAAATCCGGTTACACCCCAAAAGCGGTACAAAGTGACGGCACGGTGGATTCCATCACCACGGAGGAAATCAACGAATTTCTCACTACCTTTTTCAAGCTGTACCCTACGGCAACCGCAAAGGAGCTGACCTATTATGTGAATGAGGGCGTGCTGAAACCTGTGGGAAAAGAGTATATTTTCTCAGAACTGGTGAATCCAGTCTACAATCGAAGCGGAAATCAGGTGACAGCTTCCCTTGCAGTGAAATATCTGGATAACCAGACCATGACAACTCAGGTATCACAGTTTGACCTTGTGCTGGAAAAGAACGGGGAAAACTGGAAGATTGTGAAATGATTATATATTCCAATAGTAAACAGATGACTTTTTATCATCTGTTTACTATTGGATGTGAGATAAATTCTTGTTTTAATTCCTAAATCTTTCTATAATAAAATTAAATTATCAATCTAATTTCATATTCTTTTCATATAAATGCTGTACAGTAAAAATGGAGGTGAATATATGGCTAAAATATTGATTGTCGAAGATGATAAAAGAACAAATATGGCTATTTGTGAATATTTAAAACCAACCGGACATAACATTGTTTCTGCTTATGATGGTGAGGAAGCATTGCAATTATTTCATAGTACAACAATAGATTTAATTGTTTTAGATATTATGCTTCCACGATTAACCGGAATTGCTGTTTTACATGAAATAAGAAAAAGCAGTCTTATACCTGTACTTATGCTCACAGCGATTGAGGATGAATATACGCAATCACAAAGTTTTGATGAATTAGCAGATGATTATGTAACAAAACCTTTTTCTATGGTATTGCTTGGAAAAAGAATCACCGCTCTTTTACGCCGCTGTGGACAAATGCAGTCTATAGACACTATTACTTTCGGGGATGTTACTGTCAATTTTTCTGGATATACAGCCCATGATAAAAATGGAAGAATTGACATTACTCCAAAAGAAATAGAATTATTAAAACTTCTTATAGAACACAAAGGACTGGTTTTGACCCGTTCACAAATTCTTGACGAACTATGGGGATATGATTACCCTATTATCGACCGGACAATAGACACTTATATTAAAAATTTGAGAAAAAAATTACGTCTTAATTGTATTGTAACAGTAAAAGGAATCGGCTATAAGTATGAGGTGGTGGAATGAAACGATTAAAAATATTGCCTAAAATTTTTTTATATACATTCAGCATTATGGTATTTATTATAATTGCAGCTCATCTGATTTTATATTTACTTGCCCCACGAATTGCTATAGATTACACTCCATCAGTAATATCAAATCAAAGTGAATATGTATTAGATGGCAGTATCGACCCTTTGCAGTTTGTATCACAGGCAATTTGGCAGGCGTTACCATTTTCTGTTTTTTGTTGTATTATTCTTTGTGCAATATGTTCCTATTTTTTTTCAAAAAGTATTACAACACCAATTCGGAAAATTTCAAGTGTGACAAAACAAATGTCTAAAATGGATAAATCTGCTGTTTGTATAGTATCTTCTCAAGATGAAGTGAGAGAATTGGCTGATAATATCAATCAATTATATTATCGTCTATTTACAACTATTAAAAATCTTGAAGCAGAAAAGGAAAAGGTTAAAGAAAGTGAACAGGCAAAAATTGATTTTTTAAGAGCAGCGTCACATGAATTAAAAACCCCAGTAACCGCTTTAAATGCAACCTTGGAAAACATGATTTTAGGAGTGGGTAGTTATTGTGATTATTCCACATATCTTCCTGAATGTAAGGATATAGTAGAACAGCTTGCAACCATGATTCATGAAATTTTAGAAACTTCCAAAATAAATATGGAAACTACTCAGGAAGATTCTACGAAATGTAATTTATCAGACTTAATTTTGAATGTATGTGAACCATATAAACTGATTGCTGCGACTCATGGTATCAATTTAAAGTTAGATGTTCCTCAAGAATACAGGATAATGATTCCACAAAAGCAATTTAGTCGGGCATTTTCTAATATTATTGCAAATGCTGTCACCTATACTCCAAATGAGGGGGGTGTTTTTGTCTGTTTAAAAGAACATACTTTAACGGTAGAAAATGAATGTATTCCGATTGATAAACAACAATTAGCACATATATTTGAACCATTTTACCGTCCTGATTTTTCTCGCAATAGTGATAGCGGTGGAAATGGATTAGGACTTTACATTGTCTCAACTATTTTTTCATCACTTCATATTTCATATGAATTTTTACCAACAGAATCACAAAAAGGGATGTGTTTCTCTATCCTCCTGCCAAAAGCTCTCTAATTTCAGAGGGCTTTTTTTCGCCCTAAATTCTATATTCATTTCATATGCATTCCATATTGAACATTTATGATATTCCTGTATTCAAAATAAAAAATCAGGAGGTATAAAAAATCATGAACTTTATGAAGAGAGCATTTCTATATGTTTCACGCAAAAGAGGAAAGAGTATTTTGCTTTTTTTCATCCTTTTAATTCTGTCAACTTTTGTTCTAACGGGACTAAGTATTGGAAGTGCGTCAAAACAAGCTCAAAAAAATTTAAGACAAAATATCGGCGGTTCTTTCAATATTGATGTCAATTATTCAGATTCAAATCCATATTATCACGAAGAAGAAAGTGAGAATGAAGATGGGTCTTCCGACCTTTTAATGTACTCGACTGAACAGGTGACATCAAAAATGGTAGAAAACATTCGGAATATTTCCGGTGTTAAATTCTGTGATGCAACAACGGAAAGTCTGATAAATTTTGATAAACTTTTACCATTTGCCGGAACTGTTCCATTAGATGAAAGTCTTTCTCATTGTGTAAAAAGCATTGGTGTATGGCGTTCAGAAGAACAAAATTTCTTTACTTCTGGAAAAATCCAACTAATAGAAGGCAGGCATATTTTAGACAATGACATACACAAAGTTATTCTGTGTAAAGACTTAGCAGAAAAAAACAACTTAAATTTAGGTGATTCCTTAATTGTAACAAATGAGAACGGAAAGCAGCTATCTTTTGAAATTATTGGATTGTTTCATGCACAAAAACTTGAAAAAGTTGGAGAATCAATCCCAACATATGATAAGATACAAAACTTAATTTTTACAGATATAGAATCTATTGTCGAACTTGAAAATAGTGTTGCAGTGCAAGGGTTTGATACAGTAAAAGTTACCGTAAATGACCCTAAAGATATTGAAAAAATTATAGAGCAAGTAAAACATTTCCCTGATTATGAAGAAAATGTTTATAACATTTATGCTAATGATGAGGTTTACAAAAACACAGCAATTTCTTTAGAGAATTTAGATAAGTTAGTTATCGGCTTATTACTTGTAATCATTATCGCAAGCGTTATTGTTCTTTCACTTATTCTCACACTTTGGGGAAAAGAGAGAATACATGAAACAGGCGTTTTGCTCTCCATTGGAATAAAAAAATCCAGCATATTAGGACAATACCTTATTGAAGTTTTAATGATAGCAATTTTAGCTTTTACCTTATCTTTTGTTACAAGCAATATGATTTCTGGAAATATCGCAAATACCCTTTTGCAACAAAATACAAAAAATGAAAAACAGCAGCTTTCAACACAAGAAGACCATACAGAAATGAAAAGTCTGGATTTTAGCGTTTCAGAAGATTCAGAATCCGCTACTCCTGATATTAAGGTAGAAATTACTTTGCCCGATATATTGCAATTATACACAATCGGTTTTTCTATCATTTTTATTTCAGTAACTATATCTTCGATTAGTGTTATGCGTTTAAAACCACGGGAAATTTTAGCCCGTATGAGTTAAGGAGGAACAAATGTCAATTTTTAAGTGTAATCATGTATCATACTCTTATGATAAAAATACAAACGTGCTGAAAAATATTACCTTTTCATTTGAACTAGGAAAAGTATATGCGATTTTAGGTTCATCTGGTTCCGGAAAAACAACATTACTTTCACTACTAGGGGGACTTGATATACCAACTACCGGAACTATTTTATACGAAAATGAAGATATTAAAAAAATAGGATTGGAATCTCATAGACAAAATCATGTTTCTCTTATATTTCAAAATTATAATTTGATTGATTATATGACGCCGATTGAAAATGCAACTTTGGCAACAAAGAAAGATGTTGATGTGGTTCCTCTTTTAAAACGTCTGGGACTTTCTGATAAAGAACTAAAACGAACAATTTTAAAATTGTCTGGTGGGCAACAACAACGTGTAGCAATCGCACGTTCCTTAGCTACCGATGTCCCTATTATACTGGCAGATGAGCCTACAGGAAATCTTGATGAAATAACTGCCGCTGAAATCACACAAATATTACAGGAAACTGCCCACAAATTGAATAAATGTGTCATTATTGTTACTCATTCTAAAGATGTTGCTCAAAAAGCTGATGCTGTGTTAGAACTCAAACAAGGAATATTAAGGCAGGTGAAAAAATGAAAAAATTGATTATACTAATAATTTGTTTATTACTTTCTACTTTTGTGTTTAGTGGATGTGTAAACAGAACAGAAGAAAGTGAATCTGAAAAAGTTTCTTACGATTACGAAATTTCGGGGCAGGAGGATATGTCAAATATAGAAATTGTGCCAGAAAATGAAAAGTAAGCCAACGGAAGAATTATTCTTCCATTCGCTTATATTTCATAATACCATCCGCAACGCTTTCCATGATAACAAGGTCTGCGTCTGTAAAATTGTCAATTTTGCTTTCAAGCTGTCTTCGTCTGCTGCTTTTTACCAGACTATCAGAGGATAAAAAGAACTCATCCACTGATACA
The DNA here is from genome assembly GCF_027697525.1 of Coprococcus sp. AM97-35. Taxonomy (NCBI): domain Bacteria; kingdom Bacillati; phylum Bacillota; class Clostridia; order Lachnospirales; family Lachnospiraceae; genus Coprococcus; species Coprococcus sp. AM97-35. The sequence goes on from NZ_JAQESL010000030.1 coordinate 25,004, forward strand.
TTCAGCAGAGATACAAGGTCGTAAAGCACCTGTAAACTTGGGTGCTGCCCTTTATTCTCAATATTGGTTAAATAGCGTGGGTCAATTTCAATCATTGCTCCCACCTGTTCACGGGTCAATCCCTGTTTTTTACGGGCTTCTTTTATGGCAAGCCCAAACGCCCTGAAATCATATTTATCTTCTTTTTTACGCATAATACACCACCTCTATACATTTTACTGTTCCTGTTATAATAGTGACAGGTATAGAAAAACGTATTATACAGTTGTACAGTTCCTATTATGCGTACCAAAGATAAAACTATGCTGCTGAAACGGAAATAAAAAAAAACCGTTATTTGGCAGCATACTTTCCCTGCGTCAAAAATTACATCATCATTTCCAGACGACGGTTTAACAAAAGCCGCCGTCTTTTTTGCCTGAAATGCAGATGATTTTTAAAGTCCACTACTTGATACAGAAAGCGGCTTACAGGAGGAAGCCGCTATGCAAAATATTTTCTTAAATATATCTACATTCGGTAAGCCGTTAAAAAAAGCCATCCGCCTACACTAGAAAAGTCTGACCCTCAATGTGGTTTTTCAGAATACATAGAAAGAACTATCGAAGCACACAAGCAGAAATATCGTCTGTTTGCGTGCTTTTTTAGTTGGAAGAAAAAGTTTTTAAATTTTTCTTCTCAAAACGCAACTGCACCCCCTGTCCTGTCGGGACTAAGAGCGAAAAGGGGGAAAGAAGCAGAAATTCCTATCAACTCGCTCCCTTTCAAGGCTGGAAAGGGGGTGAGTAATGATGAAGCCATCTGAATTTCAGACAACCATAGAGAACCAGTTTGATTATATCTGTAAAGTCGCTATGGAGGATGAACGCAAAGATTATCTTAAAGCGTTGTCCAGACAGTGTAAACGGGAAACCCTGTTCTGTGATATGGACGATTACACCGTCAACTTGTTTTCTTCCGAAGACACCTATCCATCCCACTTCCATACTTTTGAAATGGATGGATTTACTGTCCGTATTGAAAACAGCCTGTTAGCAGAAGCGTTGGAAAATCTGGACGGAAAGAAACGCGATGTTATCTTGAGATATTATTTCCTCGGATTTGACGATACAGAAATTTCAAAAATTCTGGAAGTCAACCGTTCTACCATCCAGAGAAGAAGACACGCCGGACTGGAATTTATCAAAAAATTTATGGAGGAAGAAGCATGACAGCAAAGCACCCTATGATTCCGTTTCCTGTGATTGTAAGGGCTGCGGATGGTGACATTGAAGCAGTCAACCAGATTGTACGCCATTACAGCGGTTTTATTGCCAGCCGTTCCATGCGTCCCATGAAAGATGAATATGGCAATACCCACATGGTTGTAGATGAAACCCTACGCCGCCGGATGGAAACACGTCTGATTGCAAAGATTTTATCTTTTGAAATCAAGGAACCCAACTAGAAATAACGCTCTCCTGTGGAAGCATGGACAAGCTCATGCTTCCCAGACAGAGCTTGCCAGTCTATTAAAGTGCATTATCACCAGTGCATTTTAACAGGCTGACAAAGCCGGATTGTTCCTTGAAAAAGAAAGCGTCTAATCAACGCAGCATAAAGCAGCCGAATACGTTTCGATAGAAAGAGAGCCGTTGGGCTGGCACGCCGTGACCCACCAAAGGAGGGATGAAACCGGATAGCGATTCCTGCCAGCGTTCCATAAGCAGCTTACCGCAAAAGCTGCCGCCATGACCTTTCTATTGTGATAATGATACTTCCGTACAGCCTTAGTCCGTGTGATGATGTAGCACCGCTGGCAAAGGGTACGGCTGGATGAGAACCATGCAGGGGTGAGATTCCCATGAGCTTTAGCGAAAGCTGTTCGGCTGACTTGCTCACAGTAAAATGCACTGAACCTCTACAAAACTTTAATTTCCTGTGTTATACTCAAAGTGTTAGAGAGGTGTATTTTACTGTTACCATCATAGAAAGGAGCCTTAATCTTATGTTAGATGGTAAAGAGAATACACACGGTATTACAACGTCTGAAAAAAAGACATATACGATAGATGAAATAGCAGCTCTTTTAAACATCAGTATGAAGTCGGCATATGCTTTAGTCAAAAGCGGTCAATTTCACTATATCAGAGCTGGCAGGATGATTAGAGTATCTAAAATATCTTTCGATAAATGGTTACACGAATAATCATTTAAGGAGAGATAATATGGCTTCAATCAAACAAAGAAAATCAAAATTTTCAGTTATTTACTGGTATATGGATGATACAGGCGAAAGAAAGCAGAAATGGGACACCCTAGAAACAAAAAAAGAAGCAAAGGCACGAAAAGCGTTTATTGAATTTTATCAACAAACCTATGGATATGTTCTCGTCCCTTTAGAAGAACAATTCGCCCATCAGCGTGAGGAAGCAGAACAAGCAATAGATACCCCAGATGATGAAATCACTTTAAAGGAATTTCTTGTTACTTTTGTCAATCTATATGGCGTATCGAAGTGGTCTGCCAACACTTACAGCAGTAAATTGAGTTCAATTAACAACTATATCAACCCTATTATTGGAGATTGGAAGTTAAATGAAATCACCACGAAAAAACTTTCTCAATATTACAATGACCTGTTAAGTGTTCCAGAAGTTCCTCGTGCTAACCGCAAAGCGACTGGTCGCTGTGTGCAGCCTGCCAACATTAAGAAAATCCATGATATTATCCGCTGTGCCTTAAATCAGGCTATCCGTTGGGAATATCTGGACAGCAAAATGCGGAATCCGGCTTCCTTAGCCACCTTACCCAAAGTACCAAAGGTAAAACGTAAGGTCTGGAATGTACAGACATTTAAGGAAGCAATCAAACTTGTGGATGATGATTTACTCCTGCTTTGTATGCACTTGGCGTTTGCCTGCTCATTAAGAGTAGGTGAAATTACAGGACTTACTTGGGATGATGTGATTGTTGATGAAGAAGCTATTGCAAATAATAATGCAAGAGTTATCGTCAATAAGGAGTTGGCAAGAATTTCTCAATCAGCTATGCAAAAGCTGAAAGAAAAAGATATTATTAAAATTTTCCCAACCCAGAAGCCCCACTGTACTACAAGGCTGGTGTTAAAAACACCCAAAACAGAAACAAGTAATCGTACCGTATGGCTGCCGACAACGCTTGCTCAATTACTGGTTCAATACAAAAAAGACCAGCAGGAATTGAAAGAGTTTTTAGGAAGTGCCTATAACGATTATAACCTTGTTATTGCTCTTGAAAATGGGAATCCCGTAGAAAGCCGCATTGTTCGGGACAGATTCACAACGCTGTGTGAGGAACACAATTTTGAAGTTGTTGTTTTTCACAGCTTACGCCATTTAAGCACAAAATATAAACTCAAAATGACACATGGCGATATTAAGTCTGTTCAGGGAGATACAGGTCACGCCGAAGCAGAAATGGTAACAGATGTTTACTCTGAAATCGTGGATGAAGACAGACGGCTTAATGCAAAAAAGCTGGATGAAGAATTTTATGACACCCTTGATACAGAGGAACCTGAACACAATCTCCATTCAGAAGCACAGGAGCCTATCAGTGACAATGACAAACTTCTGCTTGAATTGCTAAAATCCATGACACCGGAAATGAAAGAAAAGCTCTTAAAAGAAACCCTTTCTAACTGTTAGCAAAGGGCTTTGTTCCAAACAGAAAAAACCTGCTAACCAAAAAGTGTTAGCAAATATCGTAAAAATCCATGAAATCATCATCTACCTTAAATGAGTGTTAGCAAGCTATCTTGCAAAATAAATGGCTTTTAGAAATTCTCACGGACATAAGCCGCTATACATTGCTTCCCTGTCCGTGATAACAAAAAAAGCTGTAAACCCTTGAAAACAAAGGCTTACAGCGTTGTTTACTGGCGTCCATGACAGGAATCGAACCTGCGGCGTTTCGCTTAGGAGGCGAACCCTCTATCC
>NZ_JAQESL010000031.1:0-28451 GCF_027697525.1 Coprococcus sp. AM97-35
GAGGGATTCGAACCCTCGCGCCGGTTGCCCGACCTACACCCTTAGCAGGGGCGCCTCTTCGGCCTCTTGAGTATTTCTCCTCAGCCCGATCCAAGGTCTGTATTTAACTGTGTGTTTACATACTTTTAATGTAACTTCACAGCGCATTGATAATTATACCTAAGAACCCTTTTTCTGTCAACGGTTTTTTCGATTATTTTTTTCTTTTTTTAAGTTTGTTTTCTAATTATCTATATATAGAAGAAACAGACTCTTTTTCACTATATCTAGCAAAGAGTCTGTCCTTTTTACCTTATCTTTATTTTATGCTTCCTTTGGTTCATATTCAGATATGGTTTCTTCTATTCTTCTTTTTACTTCTTTTGCGATCTCTGTCGTCTTCATATTTTGATATTCTTCATAATAAATCGGTTCCAGGAAATGTACCTGTACCGTTACCGGTGCGATACTATTTGTATCAAACGGTTTAAAAGAATCGATCAACGCAATCGGTATGATCGGGCATTTCGCTTTTGTTGCCGCCTTGAAGCTTCCACCTTTAAACTCAAGAAGCTTGTTCCCCATCTTCGAGCGGGTTCCTTCTGCAAAGATCAGATAGTTCCTTCCTTTCTTTACTTCCTCTGTAACATCCATGATCACTTGCATAGACTGACGGATATCTTCGCGGTCGATCATGTAGGCCTTCATACATTTAAATGTCTGCTTGAGAAGTGGAACATTTGCCACTTCTTTTTTTGCCACCACCGAAAACGGGCGCGGGCAGGCATCAACAATTGCGAGTACGTCATAAAGCCCTTGATGATTCGGAAAAAACATAAACCCTCCCTCTTTGGGGATGTTTTCTTTTCCATATGCTTCGATTGTTACATTTCCGCCTTTATTGGCTCTTTTGACAATATATTTCAGAAGCTTATATCGGGTGATCTCCGGATACTTGTCTACGTGCGCGGCATAGTAACACAGCTTGCACCACATAAACGGAACAAGCAGAATATTCCGAATTACCATAAGTGCAATTCTTTTTACACAATTCATTCCCTATTCCTCCGCATACTCTTTGACGGCTGTCTCGTATAAATTATTGCCCTCGGAGTCGATCACAACAATTGCCGGAAGGTCTTCGATCTCCAGGCGGCGGATCGCTTCTGTGCCAAGATCATCATATGCGATCACATCTGCTCTTTTGATACATTTTGAAAGGAGCGCTCCTGCTCCTCCAACTGCTGCAAAATAAACTGCTTTATTTCTCACGATCGCATCCTGGACAGCCTGGCTTCTTTTCCCTTTTCCTATCATTCCGCCAAGTCCCAGATCCAGAAGGCGTGGTGCATATTTGTCCATTCTGCTTGCTGTTGTCGGTCCTGCTGAGCCGATCGGTCTTCCTTCTCTCGCCGGAGATGGTCCCATATAATAAATCATCTGATTCTTAATATCAAGTGGAAGCTCTTTTCCTTCTGAAAGCACTTCATCCATTCTTTTATGAGCAGCATCACGGGCGGTATAAATAACTCCCGTAAGATATACATAATCTCCTGCTCTTAAATCCTGTATTTCTTCCTTTGCTACTGGAACTGTAATATGTCTTTCCATATCCTTTTCCTTCCTGATTCTTTTTCTGTATTCTGCTGCGGCGTTTTTAACTGCTAACAGGAGTCTTATAATTCTCTTAAAATAATTTCAGCCAGTTTCTCAACTGTAAAGTCTACAAAACTAATGCACTGCGCTTTTCTCTCCGGAGAATTTTTTTCTTTTCCTCTTGTCAGCACACGACAGCAGGTTGCTCCGCAATGTTCTTTAAATGCGTCGTGAAACTCTTTCGTCAGCCGCTGGCATTTCAAAAAGGCTTCATCTCCAGGTGTTCTTCTTCCGAAAAAATAGCCGATGCACATGGTTGCTCCTGCAAGCGCACCACAAATACAGCCACCATCTCCGAGCCCCCACGGGAATCCGGATGACATAGCGATCGCATCATCTGACAGATCAAGATCAAAGCCCTTTTTGATCGCATAGATCACCGACTCTGAACAAGCGAACCCTTTCTGAAAAATCTCAACCGCATCTTTTCGCATTGCGTCTACGTCTACATTTGTATTCATAATTATCCTCTTTTCATTTTCCTTTAAATATTACACATCCTCTCACCGGGCAGAAACCATTTGTAACATGCTTCATCTTCGCACGTGTACATATCTTCGGCACGGAAAGTCTTTTCAGAATCCCCCGGTAAATTAAATAGTGCGGATCACATGGCGGTTAACATGACAGCAAATATTTACAGCTACCGGAAGTCCGGCAATATGAGTCGGATAAGTGTTGACATTGACAGCCAGCGCGGTTGTACTTCCCCCAAGCCCGCCCGGTCCGATTCCAATCTTGTTGATCCGCTCCAGTAATTCTTCTTCCAGTTCTTTTACATATGGAATGTCTGAATGGCTTCCGACTTCTCTTGTAAGTGCTTCTTTTGCCATCAGTGCGCATTTTTCAAATGTGCCGCCGATTCCCACGCCGACAACCATCGGAGGACAGGCATTCGGACCGGCATCTTTTACTGCCGTAAGAACTGCTTCCTTTACTCCTTCGATTCCGTCTGCCGGTTTCAGCATAAATACACGGCTCATATTTTCGCTTCCAAAGCCTTTTGGTGCGACCTTGATCTTCACCTGATCGCCCGGAACAATTTTATAATGAATGATTCCCGGTGTATTATCTTTTGTATTCTCTCTGAGAATCGGATCTTTCACGACGGATTTTCTCAGATATCCGTCAACATACCCCCGACGGATCCCTTCATTTACCGCATCTTCCAGGTTGCCGCCTTCGAAATGTACATCTTGTCCGATCTCAAGAAATACGACTGCCATTCCAGTATCCTGGCAGATTGGGATCATATCTTTTCCGGCGATCTTCAGATTATCCTGAAGCTGACTTAATATCTTTTTCCCCAGTGGTGACTTCTCTGTTGAAACTGCATTTTTCATCGCAATGTCCATATCTTTTGAAAGAAAATGGTTCGCTTCAATGCACATTTCTTTGATATTCTTTGAAATCTCTTCCACGTTCAATGTACGCATTGGTTTTTCCTCCTGCATTTCATAATCTGATTTTTATTATACTATGGTTTTTTTTCATCTGCAATGTAATCATCTTCAAATAAACCTGTATTACCTCCAATTGTTAACCTTATAAAATTTTAAGTTGACATTCTTTCTTTTGCATGTTAAAGTGTGGAATGTATTTGATATTTTTTTACCAAGGAAGGTTTACTTATGATTTCTGAAATTGAAACAACTACAGATCCAGTGCTTTCACGAGAAGATGCGATTGCAATCCTGAATACACCGGACGAAGAACTCGATCAGCTCATTGCACAAGCTGAAAAACTGCGCAGAAAATATAAGGGCAATCATGTAAGTATTCATATTCTTACCAATGCCCGCAGCGGTAACTGCTCACAGGACTGCGCTTACTGTGCACAATCCTGTCGTTCAAAAGCCGATATCGACAAATATAAGTGGGTAGCTGATGAGAAGTTATATAAAGATAATGATTTTGTAAATGAACATCATCTTTCCAGACACTGCATCGGACTCAGCGGTATGAAATTCACCGACGAAGAGATCGAAGAACTGGCTTCTAAGATCCGCAAGATGAAGGAAGACGGAACCCACCTTTGCTGTTCCATCGGATTTCTTACTGAAAAACAGGCTCTAATGTTAAAAGAAGCCGGACTCGACCGGATCAACCACAACCTGAACAGCAGCCGGGCTTACTACAGTCACATCTGTTCTACCCATACTTTTGAGCAGCGCGTTCAGAATATCAAAATGCTTCAGGGACTTGGATTTGAAATCTGCAGTGGCGGAATCATTGGAATGGGCGAAAGCAAAGAGGATGTTGTTGATATGCTTCTGGAGCTTCGTGAGATCCAGCCGGAAGCTCTGCCGATCAACTTCCTGTTGCCAATTCCGGGAACTCCGCTCGGTGATGCTGATATTTCCGAACTCACAACTGAGTATTGCATGAAGGTTCTCTGCCTTGCAAGACTTCTGGTTCCGCAGTCAGATATCCGTTGTGCTGCCGGACGTGAGGTTTATTTTAAAGGTGAAGAAAAGAAGCTTCTCAGCGTTGTAGATTCCATCTTCGCTTCCGGTTATCTGACCGCAGATGGTCAGGGAATCAAAGATACGATCCGGACGATTACGGATGCCGGTTTTACATATGAGATCGAATCTGCTTAATTTATTGACACGCCGAACATTATTAACATTCTAAAAGGAGAATACTTAACATGACTCAGGGAAACACTCAGACACTTAGAACTACCAATACTTACGCAATGGCTGTCACCGCTCTTATGACCGCTGTCACCTGCATTCTTGCACCGCTTTCCATACCGATCGGACCGGTACCGATTTCACTTACCAACTTTGCAATTTATCTTTCTCTCTATCTTCTGGATTGGAAGAAAGGAACGATCAGCTATATCCTTTATCTTCTTCTCGGACTTGTGGGACTTCCTGTATTTTCCGGATTCACCGGAGGAATCGGAAAGCTTGCCGGACCAACTGGCGGATATATCATTGGTTTCATCCCAATGGCAATCATTGCCGGTATTGTAATTGACAAATTCAGTCAGAGATGGATCCAGATTCTTGGAATGATCGTTGGGACTGTAATCTGCTATGCATTCGGAACTGCATGGTTCTGCATTCAGGCAGGTTACACTGTATCTGCTGCCCTTGCAGTATGTGTCATTCCATTTATCCCGGCGGACCTGATCAAGATGGTGATCGCCATGATCATCGGACCTGAAATCCGCAAAAGACTCGGAGCTGTTGCACAGTAAGATGCACGGCATCTGCCAGAACATTTGAAGTCTGGTAAAATAATAATTCAGCCCCCTCTACAAAGCCCGGAAATGCCTGTTTGCCGCAGCGTTTCCGGACTTCTTTGTTTTTTTAATCTGGCTTTTACCAGAGCAAACGTAAGCCATGCCATAACATTTCTTTCCATGCAGCCTCACAAAACAAAGCAAGAGACCAGACAAGGCATTTGCATATTCCCTGTCCAGTCTCTTTATGATTTATCCTACTTCTGTATTTCTACTTTCGCTCAGATCTTTATTCTTCTGTCTGCTCTTCTACAACCGTCTCAACAGTTGCTTCTGTATTTGCTTCTTCTGCAGTCTCTTCTGCGTTTTCCTCCAGTTCACCTGAAGCCCTGCGTACCTTTGCGATACTTGCAACTTCTTCGTGTTCCTTCAGATTGATCAGTTTAACACCTGATGTGATTCTTCCGAGTACGGAAATCCCCGCACATTCCATACGGATCACGATACCATCTGTGTTGATGATCATAATCTCATCATCCGGACCTACTGCCTTCGCACCGACTACATTTCCGGTCTTCTCTGTGATCTTATAGCACTTCACGCCTTTTCCACCACGGTTCTGGGCTGTGAATTCTTCCATGCGGGTTCTCTTGCCCATACCCTTTTCAGATACGATCAGAAGCTCTTCACCCTGCGCATCAAGCTGCATTGCAACAACTTCATCACGGTCACTTAAATTCATACCACGAACGCCCATAGAGGTCCTTCCGGTTGAGCGTACATCAGATTCATGGAAACGGATGCATTGACCATACTGCGTAACGAGAATAACATCTCTTTCATCATCCGTAATCTTAACTTCGATCAGTTCATCATCCTCACGGAGTGTGATCGCAGCAAGTCCTGTCTTTCTTACATTTGCGTAATCCAGGATCGGAGTCTTCTTAACAAGACCTTTCTTGGTTGCCATGAACAGATAGTCACCTTCCTTGAAATCCTTGATCGGAATCATTGCTGTGATCTTCTCATCCGGCTGAAGCTGAAGGATGTTGATAATTGCTGTACCTCGGGAAGTTCTTCCTGCTTCCGGAATCTCATATCCCTTCAGGCGATAGCAGCGTCCGGTATTGGTAAAGAACATAATATACTGGTGAGTATTGGTCATGAACAGCTCTTCTACATAGTCTTCATCCAGAGTCTGCATACCCTTGATACCCTTGCCGCCACGATTCTGGCTCTTGAAAGTATCGTTGCTCATTCTCTTAATGTATCCCATCTTGGTCATGGTGATCACTACATCTTCTCTCGGGATCAGATCCTCTGTAGAAATGTCGTATTCATCAAATCCGATGGCCGTTCTTCTGTCATCTCCATATTTTTCAGAGATCACAAGGATTTCTTTCTTAATTACGCCAAGCAGAAGCTTTCTGTCTGCGAGGATCGCCTTGTACTCTGCAATCTTCTTCTCAAGCTCTGCATACTCTGTTTCCATCTTCTCTCTTTCCAGACCGGTCAGAGCTCTCAGACGCATATCCACGATAGCCTGGGACTGTGCATCACTTAAGTTAAAGCGGCTCATCAACTCTGCTTTCGCAATCTGTACGGTCTTGGATCCACGGATGATCTTAATAACCTCATCAATGTTATCCAGGGCGATCAGCAGACCTTCCAAGATGTGTGCACGTTCTTCTGCCTTATTCAGCTCGTATTTGGTACGTCTGGTCACAACGTCTTCCTGATGTTTCAGATAATGGTTCAGGATTTCCAGAAGGCTCATAACCTTCGGCTCATTATTGACCAATGCAAGCATGATCACACCAAATGTATCCTGCAGCTGTGTATGCTTGTAAAGCTGGTTCAGAACGACATTCGGGTTCACATCTCTTCTCAATTCGATGCAGACACGCATACCTTCACGGCTTGACTGGTCGCTCAGGTCTGTGATTCCATCAATCTTCTTATCTCTTACAAGCTCCGCGATCTTCTCGATCAGGCGGGCTTTGTTGACCATATACGGAAGCTCGGTTACTACGATTCTGTGCTTTCCATTCTGCATTGGCTCGATATTGGATACCGCACGCACACGGATCTTTCCACGTCCTGTACGGTAAGCCTCTTCGATTCCTCTTGTTCCAAGGATTGTTGCTCCCGTTGGGAAATCAGGTCCTTTGATGATCTCCATGATCTCTTCGATCGTGGTCTCATCTTTATCTTCAATCTGGTCATCAATAATTTTCACAACCGCACCGATGACTTCTCTTAAGTTGTGCGGTGGGATATTGGTTGCCATACCTACCGCGATACCGGAGGTTCCGTTTACCAGAAGGTTCGGGAATCTTGACGGAAGTACGGTCGGTTCTTTTTCTGTCTCGTCAAAGTTCGGTGCAAAATCAACGGTATCTTTATTGATATCCGCTGTCATTTCCATCGAAATCTTACTAAGTCTTGCCTCGGTATATCGCATTGCGGCAGCACCGTCACCGTCCACAGAACCGAAGTTACCGTGACCGTCTACAAGAATGTAACGGGTAGACCAGTCCTGTGCCATATTAACGAGGGCTCCGTAAATAGAACTGTCACCATGCGGGTGATATTTACCCATGGTATCACCGACGATACGCGCGCATTTACGATGCGGCTTGTCAGGACCGTTGTTCAACTCGATCATCGAATAAAGAATACGTCTCTGAACAGGTTTCAGACCGTCTCTTACATCCGGAAGCGCACGAGAAGCAATAACACTCATGGCATAATCGATATAGAACTCTTCCATGGTTTTTTTCATATCCACTTCATGAACTTTATCAAAAATATTATCTTCCATTGGTATTCTCCTATATATCTAAGTTCTTAACAAATTTTGCATTCTCTTCGATAAATTCTCGTCTTGGTTCTACTTTATCTCCCATCAGGGTTGTAAAGGTAAGATCCAGTTCGGAAGATGTCTCATCGTCCATTGTCACTCTTCTTAAGATTCGATGCTGCGGATCCATTGTGGTATCCCATAACTGCTCTGCGTCCATCTCACCCAGACCTTTGTATCGCTGAATCTTATTGTTCTGATCACGTCCGACTTCGCTGATGATCTTCGCCAGTTCTTCATCGCTGTATGCATACCAGACTTTCTTGTTCTTCTCCAGCTTGTAAAGCGGCGGCTGAGCCAGATATACATAGCCCTGTTTGATCAGCTCCGGCATAAAACGATAGAGGAATGTCAGAAGCAGTGTACTGATATGTGCTCCATCGACATCGGCATCGGTCATGATGATGATCTTGTGATATCTCAGTTTGGAAATATCGAAATCATCATGGATTCCTGTACCGAATGCAGTGATCATTGCCTTGATCTCGGCATTACCGTAGATCTTATCCAGTCTTGCCTTCTCTACATTCAGGATCTTTCCACGAAGTGGCAGGATCGCCTGGGTCGCTCTGTCACGGGCTGTCTTTGCAGAACCTCCCGCAGAGTCTCCCTCTACGATGTAGATCTCACACTTGGATGGATCTTTGTCTGAACAGTCTGCAAGCTTTCCAGGCAGTGACATGCCTTCCAGTGCGGATTTTCTTCTGGTAAGATCTCTCGCCTTTCTGGCCGCCTCTCTTGCTCTCTGCGCCATAACCGACTTCTCAACAATTGATTTTCCAATAGCAGGATTCTGTTCAAGGAAGATCTGAAGCTGGCTGCTGACGATACTGTCAACCGCACCTCTCGCTTCACTGTTACCGAGCTTCTGCTTGGTCTGTCCTTCAAACTGAGGATCCTCGATCTTAACACTGATGATTGCTGTAAGACCTTCCCTGATATCCTCACCGGAAAGATTCGGCTCACTGTCTTTTAATAATTTGTTCTTTCTCGCATAGTCGTTAAAGGTCTTTGTGATCGCATTTCTGAATCCGACCACATGGGTCCCACCTTCCGGTGTTGTGATATTATTTACAAAACCATAGGTGTTATCTGTATAAGAATCATTGTGCTGCATTGCAACTTCAACTTCTACATTATCTTTTGTTCCTTCACAGTAGATGATCTGCTCATAAAGCGGAGTCTTACTGCGATTTAAGTACTGAACGAACTCCTTGATACCGCCTTCATAGTGGAACACTCTTTCCTTCGGTTCTTCATCCCGGAGATCAGTCAGGCTGATGCGAAGTCCCTTGGTAAGGAACGCCATCTCACGGAATCTCTGTTTTAACGTATCATAATCAAATACTGTATCTTCGAAAATAGTTTCATCCGGAAGGAAGGTTACCTTTGTTCCTGTCTTCTCCGGATCACATTCGTCTACAACCTTCAGCTTGTAAACAACATGTCCTTTTTCATATCTCTGTCTGTACACCTTCCCTTCGTGGCAGATCTCAACCTCAAGCCAGTCAGAAAGCGCATTTACAACGGAAGCTCCTACACCGTGAAGTCCACCGGATACCTTGTATCCTCCACCGCCGAATTTACCGCCGGCATGAAGCACGGTGAATACAACCTCTACCGCAGGGAGTCCCGCTTTGTGGTTGATCCCCACCGGAATACCACGTCCGTTATCTATAACCGTAATTGAATTATCCGGATTGATGAACACCTGGATATGATCACAATATCCTGCAAGCGCTTCATCCACCGAGTTGTCAACGATCTCATAGACAAGATGGTGAAGTCCTCTTGAAGATGTACTGCCAATATACATACCAGGTCTCTTTCTTACTGCTTCCAGCCCCTCCAGTATCTGGATTTGGTCTGCTCCATATTCTGCACTCATATTGATCCTCCTAATTCTCTTTTGATACATGTCCGTTCTGAACATGGAATACTTTATTTATTGAAAATCGATGATTGACAAACTCGTCAAGTCCCGTACAGGTGATCAGAGTCTGTATATCATGAATACTGTCCAGTAAATAGTTTTGCCTGTGTTTGTCAAGTTCAGACAATACATCGTCAAGCAGCAGCACCGGCGTATCCTTTATGATCTGCCGTACCAGCTCGATCTCAGACAGTTTCAGCGAAAGTGCCGCTGTCCTCTGCTGCCCCTGCGATCCGAATCTGCGGATGTCGATCCCACCTGCCATAAAACAGATATCATCCCGGTGAGGTCCCACCGAGGTACTCTTCATCCTGATATCGCGCTCCCTGTTCTTCTCAAGCGCCGCCTCAAGTGAAAGTGTTCCGCATCCAGGTTCATACGAAAGGCCGATCCTTTCCCTGCCTCCCGTCAGTTTATGGTGAATGTCTCCGATTATCGCATTGACCTCCTCGATAAACCGGAGCCTTCTCTGAATAATCTTTTCTCCATACTGAACCAGCTGCATATCCCATACATCCAGTGTGTCCAGTATATCATCTCTGTAATAGGCATCCTTCAGCAGACGGTTCCGCTGATTGAGTGTGCGGTTATAATTTGCCAGGTCACTAAGATACACCTTATCAAGCTGTGAAAGCTCCAGGTCCATGAACCTTCTCCTCTCCGCCGGACCATTTTTAATAATGTTCAGATCCTCCGGCGAGAAAAACACAAAATTCGTCAGACCGAAAAGCTCACTCGCCCTCCGGATCGGGACCTTGTTAATCGCAATCCCTTTCGGACTGTTCTTCTTCAGGTGCATATCGATCTGCCATGGAACGCCATTTTTCTCAATGACAGTCTCAATATGAGCCTCATCCTGCCCGAATCGAATCAGATCCCGGTCCTTCGTCCCCCTGTGAGACTTCGTGGTTCCCGACAAATACACCCCTTCCAGGATATTCGTCTTGCCCTGCGCATTATCACCGTAAAAAATATTCGTGGCATGATCAAATTCAATATTCAATATTTCATAATTTCTGTAATCTTTTAATTTTAATGATTTGATAATCATACCTGTGCCAGCCTATTTTTCAATCTTGATCTCTTCTCCGTTAAATGTAACAACGTCGCCGTCATATAATTTTTTACCACGTCTGGTATCTACTTCTCCATTAACCTTTACCAGACCTTCTGTAATGACTTCCTTGGCTTCCACACCGGATCCTACAAGACCTGCTGCTTTCAGTGCCTGACCAAGCTTGATAAATTCATCTCTGAGTTTGATTGTCTCCATAATTTTTGTCCTCTCTAAATTCCTATACTGCTCCACTGAAGTTCACCGGAAGAATCAGGTATACATAGCTTTCTCCTTCATCCTTGATAAAGCAAGGAGCCTTTGCATTCATAAAGTAAAGATCTGCTTCTTCGTCATCAATGACACGAAGTGCGTCAATGAGGAACTTCGGATTGAAGCCGATCAAGAGGTCTTTTCCCTCTTTAGTGATCATAATCTCTTCATCCATCGTACCCTTCTCTGACTTGATCTTAAGTTCCATCATTTCATCCTGAATGTTGATGATGATCGGCTTCTTATCACCTTCTTTTACAAGAAGAGTTGCACGGTCAATACAGTTCAGGAGTTCTCTTTTATTGATTCTTACTTTTGTCTCATAATCATTGGACAGCATCTGCTCGATACGGAAATATTCTCCTTCAATCAGTCTGGATACCACAACGGTATCATCAAATTCAAATACAATGTGGTTGGCTGTGAAATACAGTCTCACTTCGCTGTCTGCTTCACCTGAAAGGATCTTGCTGACTTCGATCAGGGTCTTTCCCGGAACCACGATCTTCTTCGGTTCATAAGATTCCTTCAGCTCGATCTTTCGGATGGAAATACGGTGTCCGTCAAGGGATACCACTTTCAGAATATCCCCGTTCATATCGAAGAGTTCTCCTGTCATCAGTTTGTTGCTGTCGTTGTCTGCAATTGAGAAAATGGTCTGGCGGATCACTTCTTTCAGTGTGAACTGGGAAATAGAAACCGGATTTTCTCTCTCAATATACGGCAGATAAGAAAAATCTTCACCGGATTTACCGGAAATATTGAATTTTGCTTTTTCACAGGTAATGAGCGTCTGAAAGTTCACTCCACTTTCAATCACGATTTCATTATCAGGAAGCTTTCTTACGATATCTGAGAAAATCCTCGCATCCAGTGCGATCATTCCCTTCTCATCGATCTGCCCTCTGATCACAGTCTCGATCCCAAGCTCCATATCGTTCGCTGTAAGTTTGATAATATCTGTAGTTGCATCTATCAGAATGCATTCCAGGATCGGCATGGTTGTCTTTGTCGGAACAGCTTTTGATACAATGCTGACCCCTTTCACAAGATCTGATTTAAGACATCTGATTTTCATAATGTGTAAAACTCCTTTCGACGCGCAAAATATATATTTATATAAAACAAATCCGTAGTTATCTTAGTAGTGTCTGTTGAATTGTGGACAAGTACTTTAAGGCCTTGATTCAAAAGGATTTAAGGCTTTGACAAGTCCGTGGACAGTTCTTTTTCTTCCCTGGCAGATCATGGAAAACTTTTCTACAGCGGGCTGATTTTCTTCTGAATGATCTCGATCGTATTTCTCAAAGTCTCATCTTTTTCTACATCCCGGGCAATCTTGTCCACACCGTGGTTCACAGTGGAATGGTCACGCCCTCCGAGCAGATCACCGATACTTTGAAGAGACGCATCCGTCATCTGCCTGCACAGGTACATCACGATCTGTCTGGCTCCGGCCGTTCTTGCATTTCTCCGACTTCCCTTAAGTTCAGAAACGGAAACATTAAAATGATCGGAGACAACATCCAGAACCAGCTCCGGCGTCACCTTGTGGCTATCGTCCGGTGCGATCATATCCTTCAGTGCTTCTGCCGCCAGAGAAACATCAAAATTCTTTCTTCCACCGATCCGGTATAACGCGATCAGCTTGTTAAGTGAGCCTTCCAGTTCTCGGATATTGGTCTTGATGTTCATCGCAATATACTGGATCACCTCATCCGGAATCTGATATCTTTCCAGTTGGTCCAGTTCTATTTTCTTATAAAGAATCGCCATACGTGTCTCGTAATCCGGCACCGAAATATCTGCGATCAGTCCCCATTCAAATCTTGTCCGCAGACGCGCCTCCAGTGTCGTCATATCCTTTGGCGGTTTGTCGCTGGAAATGACGATCTGCTTTCCGGCATTGTGCAGATGATTGAACGTATGGAAAAATTCTTCCTGTGTACTTTCTTTGCCGATAATGAACTGTACGTCATCGATCAGAAGTACGTCATTATTGCGGTACTTATCGCGGAATGCATTCATCGCCAGATCGTTGCCGGTCTTTCCGTTGCGGATCGCCGTGATCAGGTCATTGGTAAATGTCTCACTTGTCACATACAGGACTTTCTTCGATGGTTCCCGGTCCAGTATGTAGTGTGCGATCGAATGCATCAGATGGGTCTTGCCAAGTCCTACCCCACCATATAAAAACAGAGGATTGTAAACCTCACCGGGAGATTCGGCAACTGCCAGTGATGCGGCATGTGCAAAATTATTATTCCCTCCTACCACAAAGGTATCAAACGTATACTTCGGATTCAGATTCGCTTTTTCAGCTATCGGGCTTACCTCTTTATGCTTATGTGTCTTCTCTTTTACGGGCGCAGTCTTCTCCAGATATCTGCGCTGCTGCTCGCGCGGCAGATCTCTGGGAATAAACTTAATCTGATACTCTGTCCCGGTAACTTCCGCGATGCATACTTTAAGCGGAAGAAGATATTTATTCTGAATGTGTTCGATGCTCGCCTTAAAATTAACGGTAAGATACAGAGTGTTGCCTCTGATCTCATATACCTCCAGCGGGCGTATCCACGTTTCAAAAGAAATGTTCGATAGAAAATATTCTACTTTTAGCTTTTGAATGATCTCTTCCCATTTTTCTTTTATGACGTCCATATTCCTGCCCCATTCATCTTCAAAATAAGCATAATCATACTCTTATATTCTACCTTAAAACGATTTCAGAATCAATCAAAAACCATAAACTTATTCATAATTTCCTTAAAATAAGGGTCGAAACTTTATTAAAACTGCTTGACGGAGACAGCTTTTTTGATTATAATGAAGTACGATGTCTTAAAAACGTAAATAAGCTTCTATTCATATAAGAAGAAATCGATAGGAGGTGGATATCAATGAAGATGACATTCCAGCCAAAGAAACGTTCCAGAGCGAAAGTTCATGGATTCAGAGCAAGAATGGCCACAGCAGGTGGAAGAAAAGTTCTTGCAGCAAGAAGAGCAAAAGGAAGAAAAGTATTATCAGCATAGGTCACATATATGTGGCCTTTTCTTCTATGCAAATTTATGTAAATCGGGAGAATAAAGTATGAAATTTTCCGAATCATTGAAGAAAAACAGGGATTTCCAGTCTGTATACAGAAAGGGAAAACCTTATGGCAACAAGTACCTTGTAATGTATCTCCTGGCGAATGATCTCGGACGCAACCGCGTCGGAATTTCCGTCAGCAAAAAAGTTGGGAACAGCATCATAAGACATCATTTAACAAGGCTGATCCGTGAGAGTTACAGGTTACACGAAGAACAGTTCCAATGTGGATATGATATCGTGATCATCGCAAGGACGACCGCCAAAGACCGGTCATACCATGAGATTGAAAGCGCTCTCATCCATCTGGGCAAACTTCATCACATTTATTCGGACTGCAATTAGCCAGTTCAGTATATCGAGAAGACGGATATACACTACGAGGCACTGAAATTATGAAAAAGATATTATTATATTTGATTCGTTTTTACAGAAAATATTTATCACCTATGAAGGTATATACACACTGCATTTACATCCCTACCTGCTCAGAATATGCGCTGGAGGCGATTGAAAAATACGGGGCGTTTAAAGGAGGCCTTCTGACCGTATGGAGAATCCTCAGATGCAATCCATTCGCCAAAGGTGGATATGATCCGGTGCCTTAAACCTATAGGCCGTCCAAATACCGGGACGGAAATGTTTATGGAGGAAAGGTTATGACAGGAATTTTAATGACACAGGTCAGCACACCGATCATCGGACAGGCTGCCTGGCTGCTCGGTAAGATCATGGATGGTATTTACCGGGTAATGGATTTAATCGGCATTCACAACCTGGGTGTATGTATTATTCTTTTGACAATTGTCATCTACACTTTACTGATGCCGCTCACCATCAAGCAACAGAAATTTTCCAAGATGTCCGCTGCAATGAACCCTGAGCTCCAGAAGGTTCAGCAGAAGTACAAAGGAAAAAATGATCAGGCTTCCATGCAGAAGATGCAGGAAGAAACACAATTGGTTTATGAAAAATACGGAGTATCACCGACCGGCGGATGCTTAAGTATGTTTATCCAGTTCCCAATTCTCTGGGCAATGTACTATGTAATCCGCAACATCCCTGCTTATGTTGGGCAGGTTAAAGCGGTATACACACCGATTCTTACCTCTATCATGGCACAGGATGGATGGCAGAAGGTCATGGAAAAGATCGGCGAAGCAAAACCGATCCTTATGTCCGCCTCCAAATATAATTACTCTGATAAAAACGTACTGATCGACGTACTGTACAAATTCCAGACTTCAACCTGGGAAACTCTCGGCAAGAAGCTTCCGGATCTGCAGCCTACGATCGACAGCACCGTCGATACATTAAAGTCCATGAATAACTTCCTTGGACTTAACATTGCGGAAACTCCTATGAACCTCATTAGCAACGGTGTAAAAGCCGGCGCATGGGGAATTGTGATCATGGCAGTGCTGATTCCTATCCTTTCAGGACTTTCCCAGTACCTGAGCGTGAAGCTTTCTCAGCAGACAACTGCAGTTACGAACAATCCGCAGGCTGACCAGATGGCTTCAACCATGAAGACAATGAACGTTACCCTTCCTCTTGTATCTGTATTTATGTGTTTCACATTACCTACAGGTCTTGGAATCTACTGGGTTGCAAGTGCCGTTGTCCGTATGGTACAGCAGTTCTTTATCAACAAACATCTGAATAAGATTCCGATGGATGAACTGATCAAAGAGAATATGGAAAAAGCTGCTGAAAAACGCAAGAACAAAAACGAAGTGGATGCAAGCAATGTAAACAAAATGGCTCATAAGAACGTGAAAAACATTCATGAGCCGGTAAGAACAGCTGCTCAGACAAAAGAACTTGAAGAAAAGCTCGAAGAAGCAAAGAAGAAAAATGAAAATGCAAAGGCCGGAAGCCTTGCAGACAAAGCGAACCTTGTAAAGCGTTTTAACGAAGGCAATAAATAGGGGGACAAGTTAAATGAATGAGATCACAGTATCAGCAAAAACTTTAGATGATGCGATTACAGAGGCTTCCATTCAGCTTGGCGTTGCCAGCGATCAGATGGAATATGACGTAATTGAAAAAGGAAGTGCAGGCTTCCTCGGAATCGGAAGCCGTCAGGCAGTTATCCGTGCCCGTATCAAAAAAACTGTAACAGAAGAAATCAAAGCCGAAGAAATCAAACCGGAAGAGATCAAAAAAGAATTCAAGAAGGATTTCCGAAAAGACCGCAAGGAATTCGTTGGACACAAAGAACGTAAAGAGTACAAAGAACACAAAGAATACAAAAAAGATTCGAAAAAGGACTTCAAAAAAGAGCCTAAGAAAGAATTTGTAAAAGAAAACAAAACAGAAACAGCCTCTGCCGTAACAGCAGCAGCTCCGGTTTATGAAGAAAAGAAAGAACTTCATGTAGCCGTTGTAACAGAAGCTACACAGAAGATCTGTGAGAAATTCTTACAGGAAGTTCTTCAGGCAATGGGAATGGGCGAAGTAACTATCGTATCCTCCATTGATGAAGAAGGTGCTCTTGCAATTGAGATGAGCGGTGACAACATGGGTATCCTGATCGGTAAGCGTGGACAGACATTGGATTCTCTCCAGTACCTCACCAACCGTGTAGCCAACAAGTCACAGGATGGTTATGTACGTGTCAAACTCGACACAGAAGACTACCGCAAAAGAAGAAAACAGACTCTTGAAAATCTCGCAAAGAATATCGCTTACAAAGTAAAACGAAGCAGAAAGCCGATCTCACTGGAGCCGATGAATCCTTATGAAAG
The DNA here is from genome assembly GCF_027697525.1 of Coprococcus sp. AM97-35. Lineage (NCBI taxonomy): Bacteria > Bacillati > Bacillota > Clostridia > Lachnospirales > Lachnospiraceae > Coprococcus > Coprococcus sp. AM97-35. The sequence goes on from NZ_JAQESL010000031.1 coordinate 16,798, forward strand.
AAGAATCATCCATTCCGCTCTGCAGGCTGATGACAGAGTTTCTACCCACAGCGAGGGCGAAGAACCATACAGACGTGTTGTTGTAACACCGAACCGCCGTTAAACAGTAACGCAAATTGGTTGCATACACCGTTATAACTGAATCGTTCACAGTAAACCGCAGTCATTTAATGGCTGCGGTTTTTTTACTGTTCACTCCCGTGTCAATCACTACGCTGATTGGCACGGAGGATGCACGTTTTACCGTGAATGCCATCTCGCCCATCGCCAAAGGCGATTTAAAATGGCGAGATGCGTTGCTGGTCACAGGTACTGTGAACAGTAACGCGGTTTTTTTCTACTCTTCACAATAGGCACTTCCATTTTGACAGCTTTCGGGGTAAAATGATAACATCGCATTTATTACAAAAGTATAGAAGGAAGCAATAAAATGGGATTTAAAACAGACACAATCGCAGCAATCTCCACAGCAATGACTAATTCCGGAATCGGAATCGTGCGTCTCAGCGGAGAAGATGCGTTTTCTATTATTGACAAAATTTACAAAGGCAAAAGCCCGAAGCTTCTGTCCGAACAAAAAAGCCATACCATTCACTATGGCTATATCATGGACGGAGAGCAGACGATTGATGAAGTGCTGGTTCTTTTAATGCGTGGGCCGCACAGCTACACCGGTGAAGATACTGTGGAAATCGACTGTCACGGCGGTGTATTTGTCACAAGAAAGATACTTGAAACCGTGATCAAATACGGTGCAAGACCTGCTGAACCGGGTGAATTTTCCAAAAGGGCTTTTCTGAACGGCCGAATGGATCTGTCACAGGCCGAAGCCGTGATCGATATCATCAGCTCCAAGAATGACTATGCACTACAAAGCTCGGTAAACCAGTTGAAAGGCTCTGTCCACAATAAGATTAAAGAAATCCGTGAAGTAATCCTTTACCATACCGCTTTTATCGAAAGTGCACTTGATGATCCAGAGCATATCAGCGTAGACGGATATGGTGACAGTCTCCTGGGCGTCGTAAAGGATCTGCAGCAGAAAATCCAGTGTCTTCTGGATACTGCCGATGACGGACGTATCATCAAAGAAGGCATCAAGACGGTTATCGTCGGGAAACCGAACGCCGGGAAATCCTCTCTGATGAACGTTCTGGTAGGCGAAGAAAAGGCAATCGTAACCGAGATTGCCGGAACCACAAGAGATGTTCTGGAGGAAAATATCCAGCTTCAGGGCGTTTCTTTAAACATCATGGATACCGCCGGAATCCGCGATACCTCTGATATCGTAGAGAAGATCGGTGTGGATAAAGCAAAAGAAAATGCAGAAAAAGCCGATCTGATCATCTATGTGGTCGATGCATCCAGACCTCTTGATGAAAATGATCACGAGATCATCGAGATGATCCGGGATAAGAAAGCTGTGATACTACTGAATAAGAGTGACTTATCCACAGTTGTTGATAAAAAGGCTTTAGAAACGTTGATAACTAAGCCAATGATCGATATTTCCGCAAAAGAGGAGACCGGGATCCATGAACTGGAATCTACTTTAAAAGAGATGTTTTATCACGGTGATATCTCATTTAACGATGAGGTTTATATCACCAATATCCGACACAAAACAGCTCTTGCCGATGCACTTTCCAGCCTGAAAAAGGTAGAAGAGAGCATTGAAAACCAGATGCCGGAAGACTTTTTCACAATTGACTTAATGGATGCATATGAATCTCTGGGAAGCATTACCGGAGAGACGATAGGAGAAGATTTAGTAAATGAAATATTCAGCAAATTCTGTATGGGAAAATAAAGACGCATACGACATCGTTGTAGTTGGTGCGGGACATGCCGGCTGCGAAGCTGCCCTTGCCTGCGCAAGACTCGGTCTGAAAACGATTGTTTTCACCGTAAGTGTAGAAAGTATCGCCATGATGCCATGCAACCCGAATATCGGCGGTACCTCAAAGGGACACCTGGTACGTGAGCTGGATGCGCTCGGCGGTGAAATGGGAAAGAACATCGACAAGACATTTATTCAGTCAAAGATGCTGAATAAATCTAAAGGGCCTGCCGTTCATTCCTTGCGCGCCCAGGCAGATAAGAACAAATACAGCAATACCATGCGACAGACGCTGGAAAACCAGGAGAACCTGGAGATCCGGCAAGGTGAAGTCGTCAATATCCTTGTGGAAGATGGTTCTGTAACGGGCGTTCAGACCTATTCTGGTGCTATATACCGCTGCAAGACCGTTGTACTGTGTACCGGAACCTACCTGAAGGCAAGATGCATTTACGGTGATGTCAGCACGCATACCGGTCCAAACGGGCTACAGGCAGCAAATTATCTGACCGACTGTCTGAAGGAGCTTGGTATTAAGATGTACCGCTTCAAAACCGGTACACCGGCACGTATCGACAAGCGCAGCATTGATTTCAGCAAAATGGAAGAGCAATTCGGCGACGAGAGGGTCGTACCTTTTTCGTTCACAACGGATCCAGAAGATGTGCAGATTGAGCAGGCTTCCTGCTGGCTTACCTATACCAATCCTACAACCCATGAGATCATCCGTAAAAACCTGGATCGTTCCCCACTTTATTCCGGTATGATCGAAGGCACCGGACCACGCTATTGTCCGTCTATCGAGGACAAAATTGTAAAATTTGCCGATAAAGAACGGCACCAGGTGTTCATTGAACCAGAAGGTCTGGAGACCAATGAAATGTACATTGGCGGAATGTCAAGTTCACTTCCAGAGGATGTTCAATATGAAATGTACAGAAGTGTGCCTGGTCTTGAACACGCAAAAATAGTTAAAAATGCTTACGCAATTGAATATGACTGTATCGATGCAAGACAGCTTCAGCCGACACTTGAGTTCAAATCTATTCATGGTTTGTTCAGCGGTGGTCAGTTCAACGGAAGTTCGGGATATGAAGAAGCAGCCGCTCAGGGACTTATCGCCGGAATCAATGCCGCACTGGAGGTTCTTGGAAGAGAACAGTTAATTTTAGACCGTTCCCAGGCTTATATCGGTGTTCTGATCGATGATCTGGTTACAAAAGAAAGCCACGAACCATATCGTATGATGACTTCACGTGCCGAATACCGGTTACTCCTGCGCCAGGACAACGCCGATCAGAGACTAACCGAAATAGGGCACAAAATAGGGCTTATTTCAGACGAGAGATACCAGATGTTGTTAGACAAAGAAGAAATCATCCGCAAGGAGATCCACAGGCTTGAGCATACCAACGTTGGAACTTCCCAGGAAATCACGGATTTTCTCACAAATTGCGGCAGTACGCCTCTTACTTCAGGATCTACACTTGCTGAGCTTATTAAGCGTCCTGAGCTGAATTATGAGCTTCTCGAACCTATCGACCATTTGCGAACAGAAAGCTTCAGTCGAGAGATTATGGAACAAATTGATATCAACATCAAATATGAAGGCTATATCAAGCGCCAGTTAAAACAGGTAGAACAGTTTAAAAAGCTTGAAACCAGGAAAATACCGGCAGATATCGATTACGATGCTGTTCCGAGCCTGCGAATCGAAGCTGTGCAGAAATTAAAGCAGTTCCGACCGCTTTCCATCGGTCAGGCATCCCGTATTTCCGGTGTCTCACCTGCCGATATTTCTGTATTACTGGTATATCTAGGACATTAGACCGCCAGATAACCAGACCTGTATTTTGATCTTTTTTGGGATATTACAGAATCCATTATTTCTGGTTTCTGTTTTTCCCTTTATATAGATGTGTACTTTTGAGGGCATCACCCAAAAAGTACACATCTATTTTCAAAGAAATGGTTTTATCGTGTACTTTATAGGGCAAAAAGTATGTTTTTTCATCTTTTCGTATACTTTTTAGGTGCATGATTGTATTTATTTAAAAACATTATCATTTTATCGTGTACCTTTAAGGTGCTATCTTCTCAGAAATTGTGTACCTATTTGGTGCAAAGCAGTGTAAATTACTGTTTATTTTCCGCAAAGATGTGTACTTTTAGGGGAAAAAGGAGCAATATGAGTAAAAAATTTGAGCAACAGCTTGCAGAATTAGGTATCACATTAACGCAGACCCAGTTTAATCAGTTTGATAAATATTACGAAATGCTGGTGGAATGGAACAAGGTTATGAATCTCACCGGTATCACCGAGTACGAAGAAGTAAACGAAAAACATTTTGTCGACAGCCTTGCATTAGTAAAGGCTCTGGATATCAGTAAAGTTCAAACCGTGATCGATATAGGAACAGGCGCCGGATTCCCCGGAATTCCTTTAAAAATCGCCTTTCCGCACCTGAAAATCACGTTGCTTGACTCTTTAAATAAGAGAATCCGTTTCCTTGACAGTGTGATTGAAGAATTAAATCTTACGGATATCCATACAATCCACGGCAGAGCAGAAGATTTTGCCCGTCAGGCAGACTACAGGGAACAGTTTGACCTCTGTGTTTCACGTGCAGTGGCCAATTTATCTACATTATCCGAATACTGCCTCCCTTATGTAAAAGTTGGTGGATTTTTTGTTTCTTACAAATCCGGTGATATTGTCGATGAACTTTCCGCTGCAAAAACCGCAGTACATGTCCTTGGAGGTACACAAAATAAACCAGTTGTATTCCAGCTTCCAGGCAGTGATATCAGCCGTTCATTTGTAAAGATCAAAAAAATCAAGCCTACCGGGAAGAAGTTTCCTCGAAAAGCAGGACTTCCTTCCAAAGAACCTATCCACGGATAAACAGCTATACATGCCTGTAGTCTGTATATGCCGCAATTGAAATTGAACTATTTTTTCTTTGCATTGAACTTCTGCTATTAGTTCTTTTTACAATAGTTCAATTTTAATTGTTATAGTTTATTCTATTTTGTATTTTTGATAGTTCAATTTTTGTATGCTTTGAAAATGTATTTTTATTTTTTGTATGCAGTTCTGCCAGAAATTTGTTTTCCTATTTCATTTCAAAAAGCGGGTAAGTTCAATTTTTTACCCGCTTAAAATCTGATTTTTTATTTTCATTTAGCTTGATTATTTCTGCAAAAAGCCCAATAATCATCCTTCTGTTTTGTTTTTCAGAGAAAGACAATTTCCGTAGAAATTCCCAGAGTTGCATGTCGGTTTTCATGGTGTTCATGAGCAGAATAAGTACCAGTTAAGTACCAGTTCCGTTTGCTATTAGATAATCGCAAAAGTTGATCAAGAGCCATATATAGCCAAATGCGGGATGTACACCGAAGTGTACATCCCGCATTTGGCTATAATGTGTACCTGAACGTACTTTATATTATTCAGCAGAGAAAAGGATATCCAGCTGTTCTGCGAATCCTTCCGGTTGTTCAATTTGTGGAAGATGTCTCGTATCCTTTATGCACATGCATTCTATAGCAGGTACATGCTTCTGATATTGTTTAGCAATCTCAATACTGTTTTCATCATATTGTCCAGAGATAATACAGATACTATTTGTCGCCTTGCGAATACAATGATAAATATTTGTCTTTGTATATCCACCTTTGATGCTTGCAAACAAATATTTTGAATGTGCGTTTTCATTATGAGCAGATTCATGGTATATCTTCGTCATCTGATAATCTATCGTATCTTCGTCATACAGATACTTATCCACAAATTTTTCATCAATCGCTTCTCTTGAATGAATAATGTTGTACAGCAGCGTACCAATAATCGGTATTTCGATAAGGAATTTCAGCGTCTTGGTTCTCTTATTCGGACATTTTGCAAGTTCCGTAAGTGACAGTGGATTCACCATACAAATCTTTCCAATCACATTTTCATCATTTCCGCATGCCATAACTGCAATAGCAGCCGATTCTCCTGTAGCCACAACATCTGCCTTTTCACCAATGATATGTTTAATAAAATCTGTCAGCATTTGCACATAAAGGAAATTAGTATAAGTAATATTTGGCTTTTCAGATCGTCCACAACCTAGCAGATCCACGGTATAAACAGTATGCTTTTCTGCAAGAATTGCCGCTACTTTTTTCCATTCTACGCCAGAGCTTTCTGCATCCAAATCATGAAGTAGCAGTAGTGGTTTACCATTTCCCTGTTTTCTATAATAGATTTTTCCAAATCTCCAGTCATAATAATTTCCCTCAGATGAGTTTAACAAGCTGTCTTTTGTTGCCATTTCTATAAGTGTTTTATTTATCAGATGGATTGTAATCGCACCAAGTGTTGCTAAAACCGCACAACTTTTCAATTTATTTTTCATCGTTAATTGTCCTTTCTCCGAATCATTTTTGCCCCGATTCAGCAAGATCATACTCGCAAATAGTATCTGTTTTGTGTAATGTTTCACCTTGCAGCTTATAGATAAGTATACCATAATCTCCTTACAGTTTAAAGATTTTCATCATGTTATTGTTCCTTGGTTTTCGACAAAATGTTTCACGTGAAACATTTTGTTTTCTCTTTTTCCAGCTGCTCATAGCCAAATATATTTTAATATATCTAAAATATGATGATACCATGGGCAAAAGGTCAGAAAGCCGATGCAAGCTTGCTTGCAAGAGATTTTTGGTCTCTTGACCCGCCAGAAAAATGAGTAAGTAGCCATTTTTTCAAGGAAAAATGAGCGGATTACGAATGTTTTTATACATTTTCACATTTCACTTTGTGCAGAATGTTTCGTGCAAAAAATCCCCTTATTTATAAAAAATGCAAAAATAAATGTTTCACGTGAAACATTTAGTAGATTTAGATAAAGTTTAGTGTTACAATTATACCTAGATGTAAATAAAACTTCATATATATTTGCACACTATTAGAAAGGAGGTAATTGCAATGGGAAGAATAATTGCCGTTGCCAACCAAAAGGGTGGCGTTGGAAAAACTACAACAGCGATCAATTTATCCTCGTGTTTATCGGCAAAAGGGCAGAAAGTTCTCGCAATCGACATGGATCCACAGGGGAATATGTCCAGCGGTCTTGGTATAGATAAGGATAATGTTGCCTATACTGTATATGATCTTTTAATCGGCGAAGCCACTATGGATCAGGTGCTATGCAAAGAAGCAATTGAAAATCTCGACGTAATTCCCGCAAACATTGATCTGTCTGGTGCCGAAATAGAGTTGCTCGATACTGAGAACAAAGAATACATATTAAGAGATGAGGTGCTTAAGATAAGAAGTAATTACGATTACGTCATTATCGACTGCCCACCTTCACTTAGTATGCTGACAATCAATTCAATGACTACAGCCGATACCGTATTGGTTCCAATTCAGTGTGAATACTATGCACTTGAAGGATTGAGCCAGCTGATTAAAACAATCGAGCTTGTAAAAGAAAGATTGAACGAAAACCTTGAAATGGAAGGCGTTGTATTTACCATGTATGATGCCAGAACCAATCTTTCTCTTCAAGTTGTTGAAAATGTAAAAGATAATCTTGATCAGACAATTTACAAAACTATCATTCCACGTAATATACGACTTGCAGAAGCCCCAAGTCATGGCTTACCAATCAACTTATATGATCCTCGTTCAACAGGAGCTGAAAGTTATATGTTATTAGCAGATGAAGTAATTCATAAAGGAGAAGAGTAAGCATGACAGCAAAACGAGGCGGACTTGGAAAAGGTCTGGATAGTTTAATCAAAGAAAACAAAACCGCAAAACATACTGCACCGGTCAAAAAAGAAGTAGTGAATGCCGGGCCAATTATGATGAAAATCAATGATGTAGAGCCAAACCGTGACCAACCAAGAAAACATTTTGAGGAAGATGCTCTCTTGGAACTTGCTGATTCAATCAAACAGTTTGGAATCCTGCAGCCTCTGATTGTTCAGAAACGGAACGATTACTACGAGATCATCGCCGGCGAGCGTCGCTGGCGTGCAGCAAAGCAGGCCGGTGTCAAAGAGGTCCCTGTTATCATTAAAGAATACACAGATCAGGAAATCGTTGAAATTTCTCTTATTGAAAATATTCAGCGTGAAAATCTGAATCCAATCGAAGAAGCGCAGGCATACAAACGCTTGCTAAATGAATTCAGTCTGAAGCAGGATGAGGTAGCTGAGCGCGTTTCAAAGAGCAGAACTGCTGTTACAAATTCTATGCGTCTTCTAAAGCTGGACGAGAGAGTACAGCAGATGATCATCGATGACATGATTTCAACCGGACATGCACGTGCTCTTCTTGCAATCGAGGATAAAGAGCAGCAATATATTCTTGCCAATAAAGTATTTGATGAAAAGCTCAGTGTCCGGGATACCGAAAAACTTGTCAAAGAACTAAAGAAGCCAAAAAAAGAAAAAGAAAAGCCTGTTATCCAGAATGCATTTGTATATGAAGATCTGGAGGAACGTATAAAGTCAATCATCGGTTCCAAAGTCCATGTCAATCATAAAGCAAATGGAAAAGGTAAAATTGAAATTGAATATTATTCGGACAACGATCTGGAACGTATATTTGAATTGTTAATGTCAATACAGGAAGGAAAATAATATATGGAAAGTAAAATTCTAAAGTCACTTGGAATTGATCCGGCGTATATATTTCTTTTTCTTATCATGCTGATCATATTGATGTTTCTTCTTTATATTAATGTTAATATGAAATACAACCGTCTGAAATCAAGCTATAACGTATTCATGCGCGGACAGGACGGTAAAACGCTCGAAGAAAGTTTCAGCGCAAGATTCGATGAACTCGACGAGCTTTCCAACATTGCCCACGAAAACAAAGCGGACATCCGCATATTGTATCGCGCGTTGCGAAGCAGCTACCAGAAAGTAGGTATTGTAAAATACGATGCTTTCGGTGAAATGGGTGGAAAACTCAGCTTCGCCCTCACAATGCTTGACAATGATAACAATGGATGGATCCTCAATTCCATGCACAGCAGAGATGGCTGTTACACTTATATAAAAGAAATTGTGCGTGGTGAAAGTTACATTGAGCTCTCTGAAGAAGAGGCCGAATCACTAGATCAGGCCGTTTACCAGGAAATGTATGATCCGGATGTACAGGATGCAATCAAACCACAGTAATTTGCCTGAATCCCTTGATAATCCTCAGGTGATAGAATAAGATGATGTAAGTGGAAAAATTTACTTTTGCCACTCACATCATAAGATATAAAAATAAAGGAATAAGACAGGAGAACAATTATGTTAGATATTAAATTTTTAAGACAAAACCCGGATGTTGTAAAAGAAAACATCAAGAAAAAATTCCAGGATGAAAAGCTTCCACTTGTAGATGAAGTAATTGAGCTTGACAAGAGAAACCGTGAAATCAAAGGTGAAGTAGAAGCACTCCGTGCTGAGAAAAACAAAGTTTCCAAAGAAATTGGCGCATGCATGGCTCATGGTGAAAAAGAGAAAGCAGAAGAGCTTAAGAAAAAAGTTCAAGAAAACGCTGCCCGTATGGAAGAACTTTCTGCTGAAGAAAAAGAAGTAGAAGCAAAAATCAAAAAAGATATGATGGTTATCCCAAATATCATCGATCCATCTGTACCGATTGGTAAAGACGACAGCCAGAATATTGAAATTGAAAAATTCGGCGAACCGGTTGTTCCGGACTTTGAAATTCCATACCATACAGAAATTATGGAAAAATTCAACGGAATCGATCTTGAAAGTGCAGGAAAGGTTGCCGGAAATGGTTTCTATTATCTGATGGGAGATATTGCACGTCTTCACTCAGCAGTTATCTCTTATGCACGTGACTTTATGATCGATCGTGGATTCACATACTGTATCCCGCCTTTCATGATCAGAAGCAACGTTGTTACAGGCGTTATGAGCTTTGCCGAAATGGATTCTATGATGTACAAAATTGAAGGCGAAGACTTATATCTGATCGGAACCAGCGAGCATTCTATGATCGGTAAATTCATCGATACCATGCTTGATGAAGCTGAGCTTCCAAAGACACTGACTTCTTATTCTCCATGCTTCCGTAAAGAAAAAGGTGCTCATGGAATCGAAGAACGTGGTGTATACCGAATCCATCAGTTTGAAAAGCAGGAAATGATCGTTGTATGCAAACCGGAAGAAAGCAAAGAATGGTATGATAAATTATGGAAAAACACTGTTGATCTGTTCCGTTCTCTTGATATCCCGGTTCGTACACTGGAATGCTGTTCAGGTGACCTTGCCGACCTTAAAGTAAAATCTTGTGACGTAGAGGCATGGTCTCCAAGACAGAAGAAATACTTTGAAGTAGGAAGCTGCTCTAACCTTGGTGATGCACAGGCAAGACGTCTTGGCATCCGTGTAAAAGGAAGCGACGGAAACAAATACTTCGCACACACACTGAACAACACAGTGGTAGCTCCTCCGAGAATGCTGATCGCATTTCTCGAGAACAATCTTCAGGCAGACGGTTCTGTCCGCATTCCTGAAGTACTTCGTCCATACATGGGCGGTAAGTCTGAAATCAGATAGAAAACGAGGTAAATTTTGCATAAATATTTAAACGCTATCGGATTCCACGATATCGCATCTGAACGCGAATGGTATCAGATTCTTCTTGAATCCGAAAAGAATTTTTCCGGATATGACCGTATTGCCTTGGACGAACACACAGATCTCTGTGAGCTTCGCAGGGAATACGGCAACGGAATAGGCATTTCTTCCTACGGCTTTATCGATGAAAATGATGAAGCGTTCCGCAGAGAATGCTATTTCCCATATTTTTCAGGCAGTGGAGTCAGCTCTTATGCTGATATTGCAGTAGAACAGAAAACCTTCTCACCGACCTATGTTGGTGTCTGCGAGGATGTAAAGCTCGGCTGCAGTATCATTTTCCATATTCAAAACGGAATGGAATACATAAAAGAAGCCACTCTCGGCGGTCTGAACAAAAGTTCAATCTCTGTAACATTTTCCGGGCTTGCCTTAAGTGGGAAAATTTTGCTTCCGGTCACAAAGGATACAGGCGCTGCGGACAAGAGAGCGGAAGAGCTCCGCAACCGGATGATGCTCATGAGCGCAGCAAAGGAAGGGAATCCCGATGCCATTGAAAGCCTTACGCTTGACGACATCGACACCTATGCCGCAGTATCAAAAAGAATCCGTGGGGAAGATATTTACAGCATTGTCGATACACATTTTATGCCATCTGGTCTTGAATGTGACCAGTATGCGATCCTTGGTGAGATTCTGAATATCGATACCATTGAAAATCTTCTTACTGGGAAAGAACTTTATGTTCTTACAGTTGAAACCAATGAGCTTCAATTTGATGTATGCGTACCGGTTGAAAAGGTAATTGGCGAACCGGCAATTGGAAGACGGCTGAAGGCACAAATCTGGCTGCAAGGGCATATTAATTTTTAGGAAAAAATTTTGACTTATATAAAAAGCATGACCAAATTTCTTTTAATTGAAAATTAGTCGTGCTTTTTGTATATGCGCTTCAGAACATTCGACTTTACATAAAGAAGTCCTATAAAAGCTATTTCACATACAAAATCCCGCTTTGTTACCTCACCATAATTATCCCATAATTATTCTCTTAGAAAAGCATTTGACATTTTCATGTTCAAACGGTATGATATATGTGTATGTTCTATTAGTTAAATGAATATAACAAGTGTCTCCTAAGAGAAAGCCGAGGCATTCCCCAAATTGGGGAACGTTCTAATGTTACCAAAGCAAAAAAATCTGT
>NZ_JAQESL010000032.1:0-5159 GCF_027697525.1 Coprococcus sp. AM97-35
TACTCGCTATTTTGCGTTTACGTTTTTAACATATGGTAATAGTATTTATTCCACTAATTTTAAATATCGGTAATTATCAGCTATTTATCGGTATTTTACAAGTTTTATTTTGTATCATTAGTAGTGTCTACGTTAGCAATAAAAGGATTAGAATCTAGCAGAGCTGTCGTAGTTGCAAGAATTACCTGTAACTGATAATCATTGCACTGATTTAAGAGCCGAAGAATCTGATCATATGTAGAATTATTTTTATTCTGATTTGGATAAACGTAGTCATCAGCAGAAATATTTAAAGTCTGCATGGTTTTACAAAATAATTCCAGACTGGGACCGCCTTTATGGCGTTCGAGGTCTCCAAGATAAGCCGCCGATATTCCGAGTTTTTCAGCAAGAGCTTCTTGTGTTAAATGCATTTCCATACGCCCTTGTTTTACTAAAGTGGCAAATAATGTTTTTGGAATATCCATGTTTATATACCTCCATAAACTTAGTGTATTACCCCAAATTTGAAAAGTGAAAAGGGTGTAACATAAGAAAAAATACAGGGTATTACCCAATGAATGAGAAAGCATACAAATATCTTTCGGTTAAAAAAAACAGATTCCGAAAGAGCAGTATTTGTATGCTTATTTTCTTTTCCGGAATCTAACCGGAGAAAATATGGTTCTTAGCAAGAGTTCAGCTAAAAAATTCTGTTCAACAGAAGGTATTCAATTAAAAAAATCTCAACAATTTCATTAGTAAATGTTGGAATTGAAACTAGGGTAAGAGCCAATAATGAATCCAGGGTAATAAAATATCGAATTAAATGCGTCCATAGGAGTGAAATCTGTCAGGGCGTTTTTTGTTACCTAAATATTGAGAATGAGCAATTCAAAATAAGGGCGATTGTTCGTATTCGTGCCCCGCCTACTGATCTGAATTCAAAAAAATTCAGATCGGAGGAAAGGACATGGAAGGCAGACAGCCAAAAAGAAGAAAAGATAAATACAACCCATATGAAATCTATGAGAAGGACGGAAAATATTATGTTTCATTTTATAATGGTGAAAAAGAGTACAAGGATTTGGAAATAGGAAAGAATGTATATGAAGCTTTTAATACGTTTGAATTGCAGGATGTGTCGCATATGAATGTTGTGGACAGGCATTTGGAACAGTCAGAAATCTGGGATTCCAGTTTATATGAACGGGTATTTCAGAAAGAGGAAGGTGTAGAGGATACTGTTCTGAATAAACTGGAAGCGGAACGTTTACATAGTGCAATTCAGCAGTTGTCGGAAATTCAGAGAAGACGATTGATGAAGTATTATTTTGAAGATAAGAATTATGAGCAGATTGCACAGGAAGAAGGCTGCTCTTTTCAGATGGTAGCAAAGTCTGTAAAAGCAGCAATCAGAAATTTGAAAAAGATTTTGAGATAGTGGGTTGAAAAATAGCGTTTAAGTGAGGAAACAGGTGGAAAGAGAAATATTTTGATCCACCTGTTTCTTCTTTTGTCACGAAAAGACTGGGGAGCGGGAAGAACCTTGACAAATTCATATACATTCATCAGGCACAATCCTGTTGTTATCGTGATGAGCGTAAGCCACATTAACAAATACGCCATAACACAGGCTGGGTAAAGACAGCGAAATCCCAACCGTAGACTTCCTTTTGGTTTCAGTTTGTATTACCCGGACTGTTGAGCGAAAAATATCTGGTTATAACTGTCAGATTGCTTCTGGCAGGGCGATGACAGACAACAGGCATAATGATACTCCTGTCCGGTCATAAAGTCGTGTATACAAAATATTTCTTTGATGCCGCAACAAGTGAGGGCAGCTTCAGGAGATCCCTGGAGAGGAAAACTCCCAATCCCATATATTTATTTTAGATAAAATCCTGTGGAGCTGATTAGCAGTCAGCCGTCTGATGATTTCCCAATTACAAGTCGGGGCGTCGGGGACAAATAGGCTTGTATTTTACATATTTAGGGATAACAACAGTTAGAAAGACGAGAGGAGATATAGCAAAGATGGAAGATAGGAACGTCAAGCGTGGGGATATTTATCACGCCGACCTTGATCCTGTATTTGGAAGTGAGCAGGGCGGTTATCGTCCGGTGCTGGTGATTCAGAATAATATAGGAAATCAATACAGTCCGACAGTGATCGTGGCAGCAATTACAAGTAAAGAAAAAATGAAACTGCCGACACACATTGCAGTCCCGGAAATGGAAGGTTTGGAAAAGGATTCTGTAGTGCTGTTGGAGCAGCTTAGAACTTTAGATAAAAGACGGTTGGAAAATTATGTGTGTACCTTAGATCGTACTGAAATGGAGAAAATCAATAAAGCAATCCGAAGAAGTACCGGGATACCGAAGATAATTGAAAAACCGTTAGTCGTAAGCTTGTGCAGAGTATGTGCAGGCAATTTTTATGAGGTGCCGGGACATTATATCCGGCGGGTGAATCCAGAACAGCGATATAAGGATACTTGTATGTTTTGCAATATCAGAAAAGGATATGACTATTATATAGGAAAGAAGCGAGTGTGAGGGTAGTATATGGAGCAAGAAAAGGTACTTTTAAATGTAGAAGAAACAGCAGCTTACTTGAATCTTGGGATGACGAAAACTAGAGAATTGATGAGAGAAAATGAAAAAATATTTGTTGTCAGAATTGGCAATCGTAATTATGCACATAAGCTCTTACTCGATAAATGGCTGTTAGCACAGGTCAGAAAGTAAGTCAAGAATGCGAAACAAAAATTCGCATGTTTGTTTTGCACGTTTATGAATGGTAATTTGAAGGAGCAACAGATAAGAAGTTTTTCAGGAGGAAACAATTATGGCAAAAGCATTACCAAGAGGAGTTAGAGAGAAGAACGGTTCATATGAAGCAAGAGCGGTTGTAAACGGAATTAGAATCAATTTATATGGAACAGATCTAAACGAACTGATGGAAGAATTTGAAAAGGCAAAAGAAAATGCCAGGGATACATTGGATTATAGAAAAACAAGAATCACATTGAATGAGTGGTTTGAAGAATGGTTTTCAGAGGTAAAGCAACACCGGGTGAAAGAAACGAGTATTGCACCGATGAAAAATAATTTCAAAAGAACATTTGGTTTTTATATCGGGTCAATGAAGCTGAAAGATATTAAACCGTTGGATGTTCAGAGAGCATTAAATGCAATGGAACAGAATCATGTATCGCACAGTGCAATGCGAGAAGCATTGGGGCGTTTAAGAGAATGCTTAGATTTTGCATTAGGAAACCAATTGATTAAAGTAAATCCATGTTTGATTGTAGAAGTACCATGGACATTTAAACAATCAAAAGAAGAAATTGCATTAACCCAGGAAGAACAGGACAATTTCCTGAGTGAGATGGAGGATAGCTGGTATAAAGAAATGTTCTATTTCATGTGTCTGACAGGTGTCCGAGTTGGAGAACTTGGTGGAATGAAATGGAGCGATATAGATTTAAAAAAGAAAGTAGTTCACGTCAGACGTTCCTTGAGTTGTAGTTATTATAATGGAGAAAAGAGAATGATGCTTGTAACTCCTAAAACGGTAAATTCAATCAGAGAGATTCCGTTTTTAGGAGAAATGGAAGAAATATTAAAAGCTCAGAAGAAAAAACAGAATAAGCTAAAAGAGGAACTGGGCAGTCGCTGGAGAAGTACGGATGATTTAAAAGATTTGGTATTTACAACAGGTATGGGAAGTCCCTGCGTCAGATATGTTGTAGAGAAAGAAATAAAAAAGGCTTTAAAGAGAATGAGAGAAAAAGAAGGAGTTCTGGCAGTACAAGAAAATAGAGAACCCAGAGAGATCAGGGACTTCCACCCACATAGTTTACGACATACGTTTGCTACAAGATGCTTTGAAAAGAAAATGGAACCGAAGGTTGTCCAGAGGTTGATGGGACATTCGAGTATCAGCATCACATTAAACATTTATACACATGTCTTGGATAATATAATGGAAGAAGAAATTAAGAAATTTGGAGTGGCGAAGACACAGACACCGGAAGAATATTATAATGAAGAAATTCGAAGGGCTAGAATTTCGGCTATGAGTCACTGCTGATTATAAAGTTGGGGTACGAAAATACTCCCCAACTTTATAAAAAGGATTCCCCAAATAAGAAAAAATGAAATTGAAATCAAGCAACAAATGCTCAGAATCATTCCCCAACTTAAAAAATTGGGGAACACCGAAAATCGTTAATTAGCCGGAAAGACCAATTTCTTGAAAATACTGATAAATACATAGCTGTATTATATATAAGTAGCAATACAGGCAGGAATATAATTTCAAAATTCACAAATCAGGCTGGAATGTAAGCCAAAAGTCGCAAATCAGATGAACGCATAATCGAACAGTTCACAAAAGAATTTAACGAAAATGGGATTGCTTTGCAATCTCATTTTTGTTATGAGCAAGTAGCAAAGCGGATTGCGAATGTCCTTTTTTTAGACTTCCGAAGACCATTATTTCCGTTTTCCGCACGAGCTTTCCGGTGGGCAGGTACAGCGTCTTGGTATTGCAAGTGCCCTTGTTATCGGACCAAAGCTGATCGTCTGTGATGAACCGGTATCTGCACTTGACGTATCCATTCAGGCACAGATCCTGAATATGCTGATGCAGCTTCAGAAGGAACTGGGACTCAGCCTTTTATTTATTTCACACGATATCGGTGTTATCCGTTTTATCTCAGATCGTATTGGGGTTATGTATCTGGGAACACTGGTAGAAGAAACCGATACCGAAGAATTGTTTGCAAATCCACTCCATCCGTACACGAAAGGACTTTTTGCTTCTGTGCCGGATCCGTATATTGAGCGGGACGGATTTTCAGAGCTTTCCGGAGAACAGCCGGTCAGAACCGAAGATTTTAAGGGTTGTGCGTTCTCCACACGCTGTCCGAATGCGACAGAAAAATGCAGACAGGAAGCACCGGTTTTCAGAGAGGTGAAGGCGGGGCATAAAGTAGCTTGTCATATGGTAGAAGAATAGAGGTATGTAAGAAAACACCGCAGGAAATGGGGGAATCCTGCGGTGTTTTTGTGTGGAAGGGGACGAAAGGCAGGGGAGGTTGTGAGACCGACCGGACGAAAAGAATTGTCATAAATTCCATTACGCAAACCATTCCGATGAACCCCTTGGG
>NZ_JAQESL010000032.1:5169-27675 GCF_027697525.1 Coprococcus sp. AM97-35
ATTCTACTTTGCCGGCTTTGCCCTTCTGAGTATTCCATAATAAAAAGGGCAGGAATTTCTGCTGTGGGAAGTGGGCGGATTATTTATGTAGAAATAAAAGAACGAAAGTTCAGTCAAAAGATTATATGACACAGAAATGAACGAAAATTTAAGAAAATCTAAATAGTATTTCCAACTGTTTTCCAGTATACTGAAACTATGATTGGATATCGGAACGCAAGTTACGAGGTGATGGTATTGTGCGATAACTTAGAGGGACAAAGTGTATATAGAAAGTGTTGCGGCTTCCTTATTGAGGCAATGGAGAGGAAACTCAGGAATCGTGGAAGCCTTTGCTGAACACGATTCCCGCTTTCAGAGGTTCCTCGGAATGGTTTGCCGAAGGGAAGCCGCAGCACTTTCTATATACACTTTGTCGGACTAACTTCAACAAACTTTTACACCTTAAAAGTAGAATGATGAGGAGGGAATGAAAATGAATGTAAATGGGAATTTCAAAGACAATCTGATGGGGAAGAAAAAGGTGATTTTCATCATCTGCCTTATTTTTGCAGTCGCTCTGATTGCCGCAATCCTGCACATGGTTTCAGGAGGGGGAAAGGATTCCGCGAAGAACATCCTCTACGCGGATAAGGTCAGCGTGATCACCGGAAACGGAAGCGGAACCGTGAACCGCTTTGCAGGCGTTGTGGAGGCGCAGGATACTTTGAAAATCTCACTTTCAGAAGGACAGAAAGTGAAAGAGATTTTCGTGGAAAAAGGGCAGGAAGTGGAGCCTGGGACGAAACTCTTTGAATATGATACAGAGGAGCTTGCGATGACACTGGAGCAGGGAAATCTGGAACTGGAAAAGATAGGAAACAGTATTTCCAATCTGAATTCACAGATTGCGGCCTTAACGACAGAGAAAAAGAATGCACCGGCAGGTGAGCAGCTTTCTTATACAACGCAGATCCAGGAGCTGCAGACGAATGTAAAACAGGAAGAATATAATTATAAAGTAAAAGAACTGGAAGTGAACCGGACGAAGAAGAGTCTGGAATCATCCACGGTGACATCCACGATTGCAGGAATTATCCAGGAGATCAATCCGGATCCTGGTTATGATGATTACAGTGGAGAAAAGCAGGCATTTATGAGCATTCTTTCTACCGGAAAATACCGAATTAAGGGAAAAATCAGTGAACAGAATATCGGTGAGCTTCAGCCGGGAATGGATGTGACGGTGCGGGCAAGGAATAACCAGGAGGAAATCTGGAAGGGATCTGTGGATGTGATCGACACAGAAAAACCGGAGAGCAGTTCACAAAGCGAGATGTATTCCGGTTCGGATTCTTCTGCCCGGGCAACTAAGTATCCATTTTATGTAACGCTTGAAACCAGTGATGGTCTGATGCTGGGACAGCATGTATATATCGAGCCTGGAACTGGAGTAAATACAGAGGGATTACATCTGATGACTGCTTATATTGTAGATGCAGACGGGAAAGAGCCTTACGTTTGGGTAGCAAATAAAAAGGACAGACTGGAAAAGAGAAATGTAAAGCTTGGTGCTTATGATGAGAAGCAGGATACATGGGAAATCACAGAAGGACTGAAAGAGACGGATTACATTGTCTGGCCGGATGGAGAATGTAAAGAAGGAGCAGCCGTTCAGAAGAACGAAAATGTACAGGCAGGAGGCATGGAAGAGGGGGAATAAAGGATGACTTTTCAAAAAAGAAATAAGAAAAAAATTCTTCAGATCGGGATTGCTTTGGTTGTCTGTGTATGTTTCATTGGAGGCGGCATTATATTTGCAATGAAAAAAAGTGAAAAAGCGGTCAAGGTTGCACCGGTAGCCAGTATGAGTAATGGTGGATGGTATTCAGAATCGGATATTTATGATTATGCGAAGGTGCAGGCAGGTGCGAGCCAGGACATTTACCATGATGATACCCTTACGATCAAGGAGATTTATGTCAAATCAGGGGATACGGTGAAGATCGGCGATCGTCTGGTTGCCTATGATACTACGCTTGCAGGACTTGAGCAGGAAATGAAGCAGATGGAGATTCAGGGGATTGAACTGAATATTCAGAATCAAAAGGCAGAATTAGAGCAGCTGAAAAATGCAAAGATTGTTTCGTCTGTTGAAAGAAGCCAGGATGAGCTGCGGAAAATGACTGCAAAAGGAACCAGACCTGGAATAATACGGACTGCGGATGCAAAGAAAAATGAAGGGGAAAATCCGGATACTTCCGAAAATCCTGAGCAGCCGGAGACACCAGAAAATCCGGAAGGACCGGAAAAACCATCAATCGGGAAGCCGTTTCCGGAAGAACTGAAGGATAAGATCATTTATAAAGAGATTACAAAGGACGCTGCTCCTTATAATGAAGATGGAGATGGAACAAAAGAAAAGCCGTATCGCTATCTTTGTGCGCCGGGAGCAACGGTAAATGCGGAGTTCATGCTGAAAATGCTGGAAGAGAGGGCAGTCTGTATCTTTGATGTAGTGGATCAGGAGAAGGAACCGACGCTTCTTTTATACTCCTGGACGCTGGACGGAAAGACCGGACAGGTAATAAAGCCCGAAAATCCGGAACAGCCGGGGACACCGGAAGAGCCGAAAATTCCGGACGAACCGGATAATCCTGGTGGATATGAGGAGCCGGATCCGGGAGATGCAGATGGAATGACCAGGGAAGAGCAGGCAAAGCAGATCCAGGAAAAAGAGCAGAAGATCAAGGATCTGGATCTGGAAAAGCGAACAGCACAATTGGAATTGAAAAAGCTGGATAAAAAAGTAAATAATGGTGTTGTAAAGAGTACAGTAGAGGGAACGGTAAAAGCTGTACTTGACGAAGAAGAGGCAAAGCTGGAAAATAAACCGGTTATATCTGTGACCGGAAAAAATGGTTGTTATGTAATCGGAGGGATTGCCGAAAGCAGCTATGATAAATTAAAAGAGGGTATGACTGTGATGGTGACTTCCTGGAATACGGGGAACTCTTATGAGGCAACGATCACCAGTATCGGTAATTCACCGGTTGAAAGTATGAAGAGCAGCGAGAATCCTAATATGTCCTACTATCCGTTTACTGCAGTGGTTGAGAAAGATGCAGATCTTTCATCTGGCGATGGTGTCAGTATTTCCGTAGACGGACTTTCGGGTGACAATGGGAATTCGATTTACCTGGAACAGATGTTCATAAGAGAAGACGGAAACCGCTCCTATGTATACAAGAAAGGAAAACATGGAAGGCTGGAGAAGCAGTATGTAGAGGTTGGAAAAAATATGTACGGTTCCATGGAAATCGTTTCCGGACTTACCATGGAGGATGAGATTGCATTTCCGTATGGAAGAAATGTAAAAGAGGGTGCGAAGACAAAGACAGTGGAGTCATTGTATGATTATAATTAATGAGGGGGTGAGGAGATGCTTGAAGATATCAGGCTGGCATTTCAGGGAATCTGGAGTCATAAGCTGCGGTCTGCGCTGACGATGCTTGGTATTATTATCGGAATCGGATCGATCATTGCAATTGTTTCAACGATCAAAGGAACCAATGAGCAGATCAAGAAAAATCTGGTTGGCGCGGGAAATAATGCGGTCAATATCCAGCTTTATCAGGGAGACTGGACACTGGATCTGTCTTATCAGGAGGTTCCGGATGGAATACCGGAGATTTCAGATCAGGTACTTGGTGAGATCCAGGCACTGGATGAGGTGGAAAGTGCAGCCCTTTATCACAGACGGAATGAATATGATGCTGTATATGCAGGCAGTCAGAAGCTGGCAAGCTGTAATATTTTTGGAATAGATTCCAATTATCTGGATGCCTATGGATTTCAGATCACAAAAGGGCGTGGCTTTTCCGAAAAAGATTTTACTGCAAACCGAAAAGTTGTGCTGCTTGATAAAACGACAGCCACAGCTCTATTTCCGGATGGAAATGTGATTGGAAAGATTATTGAGGTTAAAGGGGAGCCATTTACGGTGATCGGTATGATGGCGAGAAAAGAAAATTCGCAGCCGGTGATCAATTCGATGGAAGACTATTATCGTTATGTATCCACGGATGGAAGCGGAACGATCTGTATTCCGGATACACTGTGGCCGATTATTTATCAGTACGATGAACCGCAGAATCTGGTTGTCCGCGCGACAAGCACAGATGAGATGACTGCGGCAGGAGAAAAGGCGGCAGATATCCTGAACAGTTACCTGACCGTGTCTGATGAGACGATAAAGTATAAAGGGGAAGATCTTCTGAAACAGGCGAACCAGATCCAGGAGATCAGCAGCTCGACGAACCAGCAGCTGCTCTGGATTGCAAGCATTTCACTTCTGGTTGGCGGGATCGGTGTTATGAATATTATGCTGGTGTCTGTGACAGAAAGAACGAGAGAAATCGGTCTGAAAAAGGCACTGGGGGCAAGAAAAAGAAGGATCCTGACGCAGTTTCTGACGGAAGCGGCAGTACTTACCCTTCTTGGAGGTCTGATCGGTGTGGTAGGAGGGATTGCGCTTGCCTATATTATTTCCGCAGTCTCGGCAGTTCCGGTGGCAATCAGCGGAGTGTCTATTCTGGTCGGAGTAGTATTTTCCACATTGATCGGAATTATTTTCGGACTCCTTCCGTCGGTGAAGGCGGCGAACATGAATCCAATCGATGCACTGAGAAGTGAGTAGGTTTATGTAGAGAAGAATTATTTGTCGGATCCAAGATTGCAGATAAATGGATAGTATCTGTTCTACAGGAAAGTGGCGTGCCTTACTGGCACGCCATTTTTAAAAATTCTTCCATTGCCCTTGTCTGGTAGCGACCATTTTTCCAGTAGAACCGGATGTCACGGCTGCTTTCGCCTGCAGGAAGCTTATAGTACACCACATCAGAGGTAAGAGGTACTTTTGAGAGCATGATATCTCCGATAAAAGAGATCCCCATGCCGGAGCAGGTGATGTTGTAAGAAGTCATCTGCTGATCCATTTCCAGGATGATATTTGGTTCAAAGAGATTGTTCTGGCAGATCATACGGGCACGTTTTCCAGTGTCGTTTTCCGGTTTCAGCATAATAAAAGGCTCACTTTTAAAGCGTGTCAGAGGAACGGGAGGACAGGATTCTTCCAGAAATTTTTTGCTCAGGATATCTTCTACAGGAAGCTGATAGGAGCGCAGCGTATTATTGATCGGGAATGCTCCCGGAACAGCAAGGATCAGGTGCTCTTCCTGAAATTTACGGTAGCCGTAGATGGTGGCATCCAGAACACTGCTGTCCAGCATCAGATCCAGCTGCCCGTGTCGCAGCATACGGGCAAGATTGGCAGTGGTTTCTTCAACCAGGCTGATCTGGATCAGAGGATATCTGCGGGCAAAATCCGCGATCAGCGAAGGCAGGATCCAGGAGGAAAACAAGTTGCTTCCTCCGAGGATGAGTGTTCCTTTTTTTAGGTCGCCCCAGTCGTTTGCAAATCCTTCAAATTCATTCTGGATACTTTTTATTTTTTCTACCGCTTTGATATACTGTACCCCACATTCGGTAAGGGAAAGTGGTTTGGTACTCCGGTCAAAGATCGGATATCCGATGTGATGCTCGACACGCTTTACGTTGGCACTGAGTGAAGGCTGTGAGATAAATAACTTCTCAGCCGCCTTGGAAAAGCTTTTTTCCAGATAAACTTCATAGACATATTCCATTCCCTGAAACATAGGTATTCTCCTTTGACATAGTTTTAAAATTATAGTTACTATAAAAATATATGTATTAGATTATATTGTAACACAGAGCTATAATGAAAACAACAAAGGCAATACGCCAGAGAAAAATGGAAAATCGAGGGATTTTGAGATGGAAAATGGAAAAGAAAACAAGACAGGTTATCGTGTAGAACAGGATTCAATAGGGGCAAAAGATATTCCGGGAGATGTATATTACGGGGTACAGTCACTGCGTGCTGCGGAGAATTTCCGTATTACCGGGCTGAATATGCATCCGGAGATCATCAACAGTCTTGCGTACATAAAGAAAGCATCTGCGATCACCAACTGCGAGAGTGGGATTCTGGAAAAGAAAAAGGCAAAAGCAATCGTACAGGCATGTGATGAAATCCTTACAGGAAAATTGCATGAGTACTTTATCGTAGATCCGATCCAGGGAGGTGCGGGTACTTCTCTGAACATGAATGCAAACGAAGTCATTGCAAACCGTGCGATTGAGATTCTTGGCGGGAAAAAGGGAGATTATTCAGCAGTAAATCCGAATGATGATGTAAACTGCGGACAGTCCACAAATGATGTTATTCCGACAGCTGGCAAGATGACTTCACTCAGACTTCTTCAGAATCTGAAAAAAGAACTGCTCAGACTTCATGGAGCGCTCTGCAAAAAGGCAGAGGAATTTGACCATGTGATCAAAATGGGACGCACCCAAATGCAGGATGCAGTTCCGATCCGTCTGGGTCAGGAATTTCAGGCATATTCCGATGCCATCATGCGTGATATTCACCGTATGGATAATGCGATGGGCGAGATGCGTACCGTCAACATGGGTGGAACGGCAGTCGGAACCGGAATCAATGCAGATGAAGCCTATGTAAGCCGCATTGTTCCGAATCTTTCAAAAATATCTGATATTCAGTTTGTCCAGGCTTTTGATCTAATCGATGCAACCCAGAACCTGGATCCGTTTGTGGCAGTATCCGGTGCAGTGAAAGCGTGTGCAGTCACACTTTCCAAGATTGCCAATGACCTGCGTCTGATGTCATCCGGACCAAGAGCCGGATTTGGTGAGATCAACCTTCCGGCAAAGCAGAATGGTTCTTCGATCATGCCGGGAAAAGTGAATCCGGTCATCCCGGAAGTAGTGAACCAGGTCGCATTTAACATCATTGGAAATGATGTGACGATCACGATGGCAGCAGAGGGTGGACAGCTGGAACTGAATGCGTTTGAACCGATCGTATTCTACTGTCTGTTCCAGTCGATCGATACACTTGCATATGCAGTGCAGACTTTTATTGACAACTGTGTGACAGGAATCACAGCCAATGAAGAGAGATGCCGTCAGCTGGTAGAGAACAGCATCGGCGTAATTACTGCAATCTGTCCGCATGTAGGCTATGAGAAAGCAGCGGAGATTGCGAAAAAAGCAATGAAGACCGGGGAATCCATCCGCAATCTGATCCTCAGAGAAGGTCTTTTAAGTGAAAAAGAGATGGAAACCGTTCTGGATCCGGTCAATATGACAGAGCCAGGTATTTCGGGAAAAGAACTTCTCAGAAAATAAAGAATAAAATTTTTCTAAAAGACATGATTTTCTCCTTTTAAGGGTGTACAATGAAACATACGCGTTTCATGAGTTACAACTTAAAAGGAGAATTTTTATGCTTCAAATTCAACATATCTGCAAAGAATACCGTACAGGTACGCTGGTACAGAAGGCACTGGATGATGTAAGCCTGAATTTCAGGGACAATGAATTTGTTGCGATCCTGGGACCGAGTGGTTCGGGAAAGACGACGTTTCTTAACATCATCGGTGGACTGGATCGGTACGATAGTGGTGATTTGATCATCAACGGGATTTCTACGAAAAAATATAAAGACAGAGACTGGGATTCCTATCGAAATCATACAATTGGTTTTGTATTTCAGAGTTATAATCTGATTCCACATCAGACGGTGCTTGCCAATGTGGAGCTGGCACTGACTATTTCTGGGATCGGGAAGGAAGAACGGAAAAAGAGAGCGATTGAGGCTCTGAAAAAAGTTGGTCTTGGGGAGCAGTTGCATAAAAAACCGAGCCAGATGTCAGGCGGACAGATGCAGAGGGTGGCAATCGCCCGTGCGCTGGTCAATGATCCGGATATTCTGCTTGCTGATGAGCCGACAGGAGCGCTGGATACGGCGACCAGTGTGCAGGTTATGGAACTTTTAAAAGAAGTGGCAAAAGACCGGCTTGTTGTAATGGTTACACATAACCCAGAGCTTGCTGAAGAATATGCGACCCGTATCGTAACGCTCAAGGACGGAAAGATCCGTTCGGATACGGACGAATTTTATGTCAATGAAGCGGTCATGAAGGAGCCGGAGCATAAGAATATGGGGAAAGCTTCCATGTCATTTCTGACGGCTCTTTCCCTGAGCTTTAATAACTTAAAGACGAAGAAAGCAAGGACTCTTCTGACATCTTTTGCCGGTTCTATTGGAATTATCGGGATTGCACTGATACTGGCACTTTCCAACGGAGTCAATGCCTACATCAAGTCAATTGAAGAAGAGACTCTTTCCGAGTATCCGCTTCAGATCCAGAGTACCGGATTTGATATGACATCGATGATGGTAGGCAATATGGACAGTGGTTCGGGCAGTTCGGATAAGAAGGAGACAAAAAAAGACGGGGAAGTCAAGGTTATGCAGATGATGACCAATATGTTTTCCACGATGAACTCCAACGATCTGAAGTCTTTAAAAGAATATCTGGATGGAGGAAAAAGTGGAATTGAGGACTATACCAGTGCCGTTGAATATTCTTATAATATTTCACCAAGAATCTATCGGCAGAACAAGGATGGTTCCATTCGCCAGGTGAATCCGGACAAATCCTTTGAGTCGCTTGGAATCAGCTCTGGCGCAAGTACCAACAGTCTGATGTCATCGATGATGAGTACGAATGTTTTTTATGAAATGCCTAAGACGGAGGGGCTTTATGAGAACCAGTATGATGTGAAGGCGGGACGCTGGCCGCAGAATTATAATGAATGTGTACTGGTGCTGACTTCGGACGGAGGCATGAGTGATTTTCTCCTTTATACTTTGGGACTGCGGGATCAGATGGAACTGGACGAAATGATCCAGGAATTTATCAATGAAGAAGATGTGAACACTCCGGCAAATATCGGAACATATACCTATGAGGATATTATTGGAAAAACTTTTAAATTGGTCAATGTGTCTGACTGCTACGAATATGACAGCCAGTACGAGATCTGGAAGGATAAATCCGATAATAAGGAATATATGAAGAAACTCGTGGATCAGGGCGAAGAACTTAAAATCGTCGGAATCGTACAGGCATCGGAAGATGCAAATGCTTCCGCTCTGACACCGGGGATTGGCTATCCGCAGAGACTTACTGAGCATGTCGCAAAAGAGGCTGCAAAAAGTGAGATTGTAAAAGATCAGCTGGAGAATCCATCCAAGAATGTATTTACCGGAGAACAGTTCGGAACCACAGAAGAGAAGAACGGACTGGATGCGAACAGTCTGTTTACGGTAGATGAGGATGCATTTCAGAAAGCATTTGTTTTAGACGACAGTGGATTTTCCGGTGATCTGTTGTCGGCAGATTCCCTGAATCTGGAAAATGCATTCCGGATGGGTGGGGATTCTCTGGATCTGTCCGGGATGATAAATCTGGATCAGATCAGTCTTGACGTGTCCGGTATGCCACAGATGAATCTTGGCGATATGATCGGAAGCCTGAATCTTACCGTAAAACCGGGTGGAATGCAGAAGTTGTCTGAGAGTGTTATGGAAGGTTATCAGGAGTATGTGAAATTCCATCCGGAAGCAGATTATTCAAATCTGGCGAGAGATTTTATGGATTACCTGATGACGGATGAAGCGCAGAAGATCCTGAAAGATAATCTGCAGGAGATCATTGAGAGCACCGGTGGGTTTAAGATTACAATTGATCAGATGCAGGAGCTTGTACAGCGTGTGATGGAAGGATATCAAAAGTATGCTGCGGAAAAAGGATATACAGATCCGGATAAATTTGGAGAATACCTGGCGGAGTATTTACAGACCGAGGAAGCAAAAGAGATTATGAATGCCTGGCAGCAGGAGATTTTTGGAGATACGGTGATAAATATTACTTCTGACCAGCTGAAAAAACTGACAAAAGAACTGGCGAGTAGTTATCCGGCATATGCTGCGGCGAATGGAAAAGCAGATCCGACCAAAATGGGAGATTATTTTCTGAACTACCTTGCCACAGCAGATGGAAAACAGCGTCTGATGAACGGGCTTTCCGAGGTGATCGATATGGATCAGCTGGAGAGCCAGTTAAGTGCGACAATGGGAAGTTACATGGCAAAGGCAATGGGAACTTATACCCGAGCAATTTCGGATGTGCTTGAGACACAGATCACTTCGGCAATGAATCAGATCGTCACTCAGATCACAGAAAAAATCGGGAACGCCATGCAGGCTGCCATGGGAAATGTGGGAACCCAGCTGCAGAACATGCTTGGAAGTTCGATGAAGATTGATACCGATGCATTTGCAAAGGCATTTCAGATGAATATGACAGAAGATGATCTGAAAGAGCTGATGACATCCATGACAATGAGCGCGACTGCTTCCTATGACAATAATCTGCAGAAGCTTGGATACGTGGATTTTGCGAACCCGAGTCAGATTTCCATATATCCGACGGATTTTGAGAGTAAAGAAAAAGTGGTGAAAATCCTGGATTCTTATAACAGCCGGATGGAAAAAGAAGGAAAAGAGGAACAGATCATCACTTATACCGATATAGTCGGAACACTGATGTCTTCCGTGACAAATATCGTGGATATCATCAGCTATGTGCTGATTGCGTTTGTGGCGATTTCCCTTGTAGTATCTTCAATTATGATCGGGGTTATCACCTACATCAGTGTACTTGAACGGAAGAAGGAGATTGGAATCCTGCGCGCGATCGGGGCATCTAAGAGAAATGTATCGCAGGTATTTAATGCAGAAACCGTTATCATTGGTCTGTGTGCCGGACTGATCGGAATCGGACTGTCACTGCTGCTTCTGATCCCTGGAAATATGATCATCCATGCGGTGGCAGATAATAACAAAATCAATGCATTTTTACCAGTGCTTCCGGCAATTGTGCTGATTCTTTTGAGTATCGGGCTTACCCTGCTCGGTGGAATCATTCCGTCAAGGAAAGCAGCAAAGAGCGATCCGGTGACAGCGCTTAGGACAGAATAAAAAAAGAGAATGAGGGAAAAGGAAAATGGATAAAGAGAAAAATACAGAAGCAGTGAGTGAGGAAAATATTTACTGTCTGAATGGAAGAGTGCCGGTAAAAAAGGCGATTCCGTTCGGACTCCAGCATGTTCTGGCAATGTTTGTGTCGAATCTGGCACCGGTGCTGATCGTGTGCAGTGCGGCATTTGTGAGAGGATCGGAGAATCACTTAAGTGCTGCGGAAATTACGCAGCTTCTGCAGTGCGCGATGTTTGCAGCGGGGATCGGGACCTGTCTGCAGCTTTACCCGGTATGGAAGATTGGCTCCAGGCTTCCGATTGTTATGGGAGTCAGTTTTACCTTTCTTGGTAGTCTGCTGATGATCTGTACCAATTCGGAACTTGGATATGAAGGGATGGTTGGTGCGGTGATCGCCGGAGGTATTTTTGAGGGACTGGTAGGAATGAGTGCCAAATACTGGAAACGGTTCCTGACACCGGTAGTATCGGCATGTGTGGTGATTGCGATTGGGCTTTCCCTCTTGTCGGTAGGAATGGATTCCTGGGGCGGTGGAAACGGAGCAGAAGATTTTGGAGCGTGGTATCATCTTCTGGTCGGATTTTTCACACTGGTTGTGTGTCTGGCTGCCCGTTATCTGTTAAAAGGTGTATACAAGAACCTGAACGTATTGGTTGGTCTGGTCTGTGGGTATCTTCTGTCCATTATATTTACTGTGGCAGGGATTGCAGCGATGGTTGATTTTTCAGGAATTACAAAGACGATCGAGCAGGTTGGTGTATTCAGCCTTCCCAAGCTTGTATTTTTTACTTCCCATAAACCGGTTTTTGATCTGGGAGCATTCTTTACTATTGCAATTGTATTCCTGGTATCGGCAGCGGAGACAACGGGTGCAACTACTGCAGTGTGTACCGGTGCACTTGGACGGGATATCAAGATGGAGGAACTGCAGGGGTCTCTTGCCGTGGATGGATTTTCCAGTGCGATTTCAGGATGCTTTGGATGTCTGCCGCTTACTTCTTTCAGTCAGAATATCGGGCTCGTCACTATGACGGGAGTTATCAACCGTTTTACTATTCTGATGGGGGCTTTGATTTTGATCCTTGCTTCTCTGTTCCCGCCACTTGGAGCTTTTTTCAATTCGCTTCCGCAGGCGGTACTTGGAGGATGTACGGTTATGATGTTCGGATCGATCATGTATGAAGGGATCAAGATGCTCAAAGGGTGTGTGTTTGATGACAGAACTATGATCATCGTATCGCTGGCATTCTGTATCGGTGTCGGACTGACACAGACTTCCGGAAACTTCTTTTCTGCATTTCCGAAGGAGGTAGGAGATATTTTTAATGGAAATGCAGTTGCAGGGGTGTTCGTGGTGTCATTGATCTTAAGTATCTGCCTTCCGAAGAAAAAAACAACAGATTTGTAAAATGTGATAAAAATAAGTCAATCAGAAGGAAGAGATGAACGAGGATGAGGACAAAAAGAAAGATCGAAGCGCAGGCGTCTGAACAATTATAATCGAAAATTGTTGAGCAAATAAGGAACTGGCGGCACGATAAAAAGTGTCGCCAGTTCTTTTTTAGTGTTTCGCTGCGAGGGATAGTACCTCCAGACTGGTTTCTCTGGTAGAAAAATCGATGATGACTTGACCGGATCCGCACCGAATGTTCAGTAAGCTATGATTCCAATTGTAAGAACTAAAAAATCATGCTATACTTACGGCAGATGAAAAACTGACAGGATAAGACAACAAAGGAGAGGCACATGAATTCTAATTTTGAATATTATAAAGTTTTTTATTATGTGGCGAAGTATGAGAACCTTACAAAGGCATCCAGCGTTCTGAAGACGAGCCAGCCGGCGGTGACGAGAACGATACACAACCTGGAAAATGAACTGGGATGCCGATTATTTACCAGAAGCAAATCCGGTATGAAGCTGACACCGGAGGGAAGAACCTTTTACAGCTATGTATCGGCAGGGTGCGCCCAGTTTTTTAAAGGGGAAAATGATCTGAGCAATCTGATCAGTCTTGAGAACGGGACAATCTATATCAGTGCGACTGAGACAGCCTTGCACTGCTTCTTGTTCCGGGCAATGGGAGAGTTCAACAGCATTTACCCGAACGTACATTTCAAAATCTTAAATAACAGTACCATGGACTCGGTCAACGCGGTAAAAGAAGGAAAGGTAGACCTTGCATTTGTGTCAACGGATCTGCAGGTAAATAAGCCACTCAGGATGAAGAAACTGCGGGAATACCATGAGGTGCTGATCGGCGGCAGTCGTTACATAGAATTAAAAGGAAGAAAGATTTCATTGGAGGAGCTTTCGGCTTATCCCTGGATCAGCCTGACTTCGGAGGCACTGACAAGAAAATTCCTGAATAATTATTTTGCAGATCATGGTCTGCAGTTTTTGCCGGATATGGAGCTTGCGACGACAGACCTGATCTTGCCGGCAGTCCGTCACAATCTTGGAATTGGATTTGTCCCGGAAGAATTTGCCGAAGAAGAGAAGAAGGCGGAAAATGTATTTGAAATCGAAGTGGAAGAGAAGCTTCCGACCAGAAATATTATTCTGATCTATGATACTGAGTATCCTCAGAGTATTGCATCGAAGGAGTTTCAGAAGTTTCTGAGCAGTCAGAAGAACTAAAGAAGAAATAGATTTTCAAAGTGGATTGTACAAATCGGTATCCTTTGCAGCCGGGATGTGTATCTGCAAAGAAAAATATAAGGAGAATGCCCCGGAATTTTTTATGTGTGGATCATAAAGTTCCGGAGCATTTTTATATTTGTAAGTATAAAGTTATAAAGTAGAATTTTGGATTAGAAAACGATTGATATTATTTATGCCATTCCCAGTTTCTGATTTCTTCCAGATCCTGTCCGTATTCAGCGATGTACTGCTTGTGCTCAACCAGTTTGTCGTTCATCTTCTGAATCAGGAATGATCCCTTATTGCCAAGCTGTGGCAGATGCATGATTGCATCTTTTACAAGGTTGAAACGGTCGATCTGGTTCTGTACACGCATGTCAAATGGAGTAGTGATCGTACCTTCTTCCTGATATCCATGAACAGAAATGTTGTGGTTGTGACGTTCGTATGTCAGTTCATGAATCAGTGTCGGATATCCGTGGAATGCAAAGATAACCGGTTTATCTTTTGTGAAGATTGCATCGTATTCTGCATCACTTAATCCGTGTGGATGTTTGTGGTCTGATTCCAGTTTGAACAGGTCAACTACATTGACAACGCGGATCTTGAGCTCTGGCATTTCATCACGAAGGATAGTAACAGCAGCCATAACTTCAAGAGTAGGAGTGTCACCGCAGCAAGCCATAACAACATCTGGTTCTTCACCGCAGTCATTACTTGCCCATTCCCAGATACCAATACCCTGTGTACAATGCTTTACAGCCTGTTCCATAGTCAGCCACTGGCAGCTTGGATGTTTAGATGCTACGATTGCATTGACATAGTTCTTACTCTTGATGCAGTGGTCGAAGCATGAGAGTAAGCAGTTTGTATCCGGTGGTAAATACATGCGGACAACGTCTGCCTTTTTATTGGCAATGTGATCCAGAAATCCTGGATCCTGATGTGTAAATCCGTTATGATCCTGTTGCCATACATTAGATGTCAGGATAAAGTTCAGCGAAGCGATCGGCTGTCTCCATGAAAGCTGGTTGCAGACCTTCAGCCATTTTGCATGCTGCGCTGCCATAGAGTCAACGATACGGATGAATGCTTCATAGCTTGCAAAGAATCCATGACGTCCTGTCAGAAGATATCCTTCCAGCCATCCTTCACACATATGTTCACTTAACATACCGTCCATGATACGTCCGTCTCTTGCAAGGCAGTCATCAGTGTCAAGCAAGTCTGCCTGCCAGTCACGTTTCTGTTCTTCAAATACTTTGTACAGACGGTTGGACATACTTTCATCTGGTCCGAAGATACGGAAGTTCTTACTGTCTTCATTTAATTTGAAGATGTCGCGGATGTATCCGCCAAGTTCGATCATATCCTGTGCTTTTGTCTTGCCAGGTTCTACTTCGATTCCGTATGAGCGGAAATCCGGAAGACGAAGGTCTTTCAGAAGAAGTCCGCCATTTGCATGCGGGTTTGCACCAAGACGGGCATCTCCCTTTGGAGCAAGTTCTGCAAGTTCCGGAATCAGATGTCCTTTTTCATCGAAGAGTTCTTCTGCATGGTAGCTTTCCAACCATTCTTTCAGAAGGTCAAGATGTTCTGGTGATTCCATAGAAAGCGGTACCTGATGTGCACGGAAAGATCCTTCAATCTGAAGTCCGTCAACAACCTTTGGTCCTGTCCATCCCTTTGGAGTACGAAGAACGATCATTGGCCAGAACGGACGGGTAGGATCATTGTTTTCACGGGCATTTTTCTGGATTGCTTTGATTTCTTCGATGCAGGCATCCATAGTCTCAGCCATTTTTCTGTGCATAGTCATCGGATCGTCACCTTCTACGAAGTAAGGTTTCCATCCGCAGCCCTTGAAGAAGTTTTCCACTTCCTCATGAGAAATACGTGAGAAAATGGTTGGGTTACTGATCTTGTATCCGTTCAGATGAAGGATTGGAAGAACAGCACCGTCTGTGATCGGGTTCAGGAATTTGTTGGACTGCCATGAAGTAGCAAGCGGCCCTGTTTCAGCTTCACCGTCACCGACAACAACTGTAGCGATAAGATCTGGGTTGTCCAGAACAGCACCAAAGCCGTGAGCAATTGAATATCCGAGTTCTCCACCCTCATTGATAGAACCTGGTGTTTCTGGAGCACAGTGACTCGGAACTCCGCATGGGAATGAGAACTGCTTGAACATTTTCTTCATGCCTTCCTCATCCTGGCTGATGTTCGGATAAACTTCACTATAAGAACCTTCCAGATAAGTGTTGGCGATCAGGAAGTTTCCGCCATGTCCCGGACCGGAAAGAAGAATCATATCCAGATCATAACGTTTGATGACACGGTTGCAGTGTACATAGATGAAGTTTTGTCCAGGTACGGTTCCCCAGTGTCCGACGATTTTTTTCTTGATCTGATCCATGGTCAATGGCTTTTTCAGAAGCGGATTATCAAGAAGGTATAACTGACCGGCTGACAGGTAGTTGGCAGCACGCCAGTAGGCATTCATTTTGTTGAGCAGTTCATCAGATAATGGCTGCTTTTCAAGACATAATTTATTGTCTTCCATTTTAGTACCTCTCTCTTTCTCTAATTCATTTTTGTTATTTTTTTAACTGGGTTCATCATATCATGAGTAAAAGATAACGTAAAATAGCAATAATGAATTATATTCATATCAAAATGTTATGGATAGGAAGAGGGGGAGTTCCTTAATTTCGTAATAGGTGGTAGACATTGTGGAAAAATTGAAGTATAATTACGAATAGCTGTTTTTATGTAAGATTTTTGAATAAAGCGTTTAAAATGTTAATGTTTTGACGGAGAAAAACAGTGTATATAATGTAGATTGACAGTTTTTTAGTGAGGGAGAATTTATTATGAAGACTACTCTGATTATTATGGCAGCAGGAATCGGTTCAAGATTTGGAACAGGAATCAAGCAGCTCGCCAAGATGTCTCCGAATGGGGAGATCATTATGGATTACTCTATTTATGATGCAAAAGAAGCTGGTTTTGACAAGGTTGTATTTATTATCAGAAAAGATATTGAAGAAGAATTCCGTTCTGTAATCGGGAATCGTATCGGAGATCAGATCGAGGTGGAATATGTATATCAGGATCTTGCAGATATTCCAGCTGGTTTTGAAGTTCCGGAGGGACGTACCAAACCTTGGGGAACTGGTCAGGCAGTCCTGTGTTGTAAAGATGTAGTAAAAGAACCGTTTGTGATCATCAATGCAGATGATTATTATGGGAAGGAAGCGTTTAAGCTTCTCCATGATTACTTGATTGCGCACGCAGAGACAGCAGATAAGATGCAGATGGGAATGGCTGGTTTTATTCTGAAGAATACGGTTAGTGAAAATGGAACAGTTACCCGCGGCGTATGTGTGGTAGATGAAAATGGAATGCTTGAACAGATCCATGAGACGACTGGAATCAGTATCCAGGCTGACGGGGTACACTGCGACAGCGAAGCGGTTCAGAAATGGATCACACCAGATTCTAATGTATCCATGAATATGTGGGCTGGTTATCCGGATTTCATTCGGGTTCTGGATGAGAGATTCGCAGAATTTTTAAAAGATGAAGCAGGAGATCCTTTGAAAAAAGAATATCTTCTTCCAAATATTGTAGGAGATCTTTTAAAAGAAGGAAATGTGGATGTAAAGGTTCTGGAAACACACGATAAATGGATCGGTATTACTTATAAAGAAGATACAGAACTTGCACAGGCCGGATTCAAGAAGATGACAGAAGATGGCGTTTATCCGGAAAAATTGTGGAATTAAACGGATCCTGGAAGTAAAAAACAGAAGAGGAAAGAAAAATATGAATGAATTAAAACAGTTAGAGGCACAGAGAGATGACGAGATCGAGATTGATCTTGGCGAGATCTTTCATTTATTGCTGAATAAATTATGGGTGATTATTCTGTGCTTTATCGTAGGTGGAGTGATTGCGTTTAGTGGGACAAAACTCTTCCTTACTCCGAAATATTCAGCTTCATCGATGATTTATATTTTAACGAAGACAACCAGTGTGACATCTCTTGCAGATATCCAGATGGGATCGCAGCTTACAGCTGATTTTGAAATTCTTGCGACGAGCCGCCCAGTTATAGAAGAGGTGATTGAAAAGTTAAAATTGAAATATTCGTATGATGAGCTTGTGGCAATGATTCAGACAGATAATCAGACTGATACACGAATTTTGCGCTTTACGGTAATTGATGAGAATGCAAAAGAGGCAAAGGCAATTGCAAATGAACTTGCAGAAGTGACAGCAGAACGAGTAGCGTATGTTATGTCTAGTGATAAACCTAAAATTGTGGAGGAAGCGGTAGTACCTAAAAAAGCTTCATCACCGAATACGATGAAAAATACAATAATTGGAGCGTTGGCGGTTGCATTTTTGGCTATAGGAATTATTGTGATTAAATATTTGGTTAACGATACAGTCCAGAATGAAGATGATATTAAAAAATATCTTGGACTTCATATGCTTGCAGCGATTCCGACAGAAAAGAGGGAATCGATTTGAAAGACAGGACAAGAAAGATTATTGTTGCGGTGTTGCTTGTGATAGCAGTCTGCTGTTCAGGTTATCTGATTTGGTATTACGCCACGGCGGCAAAGACGAAGCAGTCGTATGATGATGCAAAAAAGCTGGCAACGGAAAATGTGAAACCGTCAAAAACAGATAGTGATGACGGAGAGCAGACAAAGCCGGAGATACCGGTTGATTTTACTGCTCTTCAGGAAAAAAATCCGGACATTTACGCATGGATTAAGATTGATGGAACAACCGTTGATTATCCGGTTTGCCAGAATAATGAGGATGATAATTATTATCTATCTCATACCTGGGAACGGGTAGAAGCGGCGGATGGTGCTATTTTTACACAGGCATGCAACAGTAAGAATTTTACAGATTTCAATACGGTTATTTACGGACATCAGATGGGTGAGGGTGTAGATACCATGTTTCATACACTGGATCGTTATCTGGAAGAAGGATATATTGAAAAATATCCAAATGTGATCATTTATACACCAGATCATGTTCTGACTTACCGGATTTTTGCGGCAGTTATTTATGATGACCGTCATCTGATCAACTCTTTCAATTATGTAATGGATGACCAGAGACAGGCTTTCCTGGATTCACTTCAGGATTCCAGAGACCTGAGAAGCCGTTACAGTGATATCGAAAGCGTAGGAACAGAAGACCGGATCCTGTCGCTCAGTACCTGTGTGACGGGAGAATCAAACCATAGACTTCTTGTGGAGGCGGTTCTGACAAATGAAGAATAGAAATCTGGTAATCGTGATACTTGCAGTTATCTGCGCAGGGCTGTTGGCAGGTGTCGTTTATACGGTTACAAAAGGGAAAAGCGGTACGCAGAAAAAACAGGAGGCATCGGCAGAAGCGGGTGCAGACGAAACGGAATCACAGTCCGGAATCATCGAAGAAGACGGAAAGAAATACAAACTCAACCCGGATATCAAGACCGTTCTGTTCATGGGTGTTGACAAGGAAGAAAAAGCAGATCTTGGTAATAACCCGGGAGAAAACGGACAGAGCGACAGCCTGAATCTTCTGGTCCTTAATAAAGAAGAGAAGACGGCACAGATCATTCAGATTTCCAGAGATTCTATGGTGGGAATCGATATTTATGATGTGACAGGTAACAGGCTGATGACGGAAAATGGGCAGATCGCACTTCAGTACGCATATGGGGACGGGGCAGAAGAGAGCTGCCGTCTGACATCTGAGAAGGTATCAGAACTTATGTATGGCGTGAATGTAGATTCTTATTTTTCACTGACGCTGGAGGGGCTGGTTGCAGCAACCGATGCGGTTGGAGGAATTACTCTTACCGTGCCAGAAGATTATACAGCTGTTGATCCTGCATTTGAAAAAGGTGCAGAAGTTACTCTTAATGGGGAACTTGCTGAAAAATATGTCCGTAAAAGAGATATTGAAGTCCTTGACAGTAACAATCAGCGCATGGAACGTCAGTCACAGTTTATGGATGCTCTGATCGAGAAGATGCAGAGTATTCAAAGCGAAACAGAGTATCTTTCTCTGTACCAGAAATTGGAGGATTATATGACAACAAACATGACTGCGGATGAGATGGAAGAGCTGACAGATTATAAGATTGCAGAGGACACCGTGAAAGTTCCGGGTGAGATTATTGAGAAAGACGGACATGCGCAGTATCTGGTAGACAATAAAGAATTAAAAAAAATAATATTAAAAATGTTTTACAAAATAATGTAATTGTAGTATAGTATAGCTTGATATAGCGAATATCAAATAAACTATGTGAGGAGGTCAAAGAAAATGAAGTCAAGAATCTTAAAGACAGTTGGTCTTATTGCAGCTATGGTATCCTGCATCGGAATGACGGCATTTGCAGCACCAAGCCCGGCAGCTTCTACAGTTGTTACAGCTGTAAGCAGCGCAACAGATACAGATGGTAATGCAGTGAATGTTTCTATCACATCTGAGATCCCGGCAGAATACACACAGGCAGTTGCAGACATTAAGACTGAAGCAAAATTGAAAGAAGTAATTGGGAGCGATTTTAATGCGAATATGACAGTTGCTGATGTTAAGGAAGTTACAGCGCCGGAAGGAGCTAAATTCCCACTTAAGATCACATTCGTAATGAAAGGCGTAACAGCTTCTTCTAAAGTTCAGATTCTGCATTACAATAGATCAGCATCAGCTTGGGAGAAGATTGATACAACTGTTGCAGATGGAACAGTAACAGGTACATTTAGTTCACTGTCACCGGTTGCATTTGTTGTTGACAAGACAACTCTTACATCCGCTACAGGAACAGCTACTTCACCGGCTACAAGCGCAACAGCTGTATCAGCAGTTGCAGTACTTGGACTGGCAGCAGTAGCAGCAGCATTCGGTCTTAAAAAGAAAGCTGTTAGATAATACAAACATATGTTGAAAACGCTTCTTTGTGGCGGGAGTCACCGTGAGGGGCGTTTTCTTTTTGACAGGAGAGATACGTTTTGATGTTGGTAGATATTCATTGTCATATTCTTCCGGGAGTAGATGATGGAGCACCGGATATGGAGACTTCCAGAGCAATGATACGGGATGCCTATGAGCAGGGAGTACGTTATATCATTGCGACTCCGCATTACAGACCGGAGATGTTTGAGCCTTCCATGAAAAAGGTGATCCGAGTATACCATGAACTTCGCGATTATGCTGAAGAAGTTGGAATTGGACTGAGGCTTGGCTGCGAGTATTACCGGAATGAGCAGATGATCCGGCATCTTGATAAGAAGCTTCGGCCGACGATGCTTGGAAGCAGATATGTTTTGACAGAGTTTTCAACCAATGACAGTTTTGTCACGGTCCGTAATTACATTTATGAGCTGATCACCAAGGGATATCGACCGATCGTTGCACATGTTGAAAGGTATTTTTGCTGTCAGGAACCGGAGAGAATCCAGGAACTGAAAAAACTTGGAGCACAGATCCAGATAAATGCAGATTCCGTATTGGGATATGAAGGACATACGATTAAAAAGTTCTGTGCCGGCCTGATGAAAGATGATCTTGTGGATTTTATAGGATCAGATGCACACAATCTGGAGGGGCGGAAGATGAACCTCGGGAAGTGTGCCACTTACGTCAGAAAAAAGATGGGACAGGATTATGCGGAAGAGATTTTTGTAGATAATCCAAGACGGATATGGAAGAGCAGATAAAGAGATTCAGATAGCCCCGCGTGGGGAAGAAAGCAGGTGTTTTGTTGAAAAAGGTTAATTTATCGATTGAAAAGAAAAGCTACGGGGTGCGTGAAGCAATCCGGACATTGCGTACCAATCTGCAGTTTTGCGGAGATGATAAAAGAGTCATTCTTGTAACAAGCTGTGTGCCGAGAGAGGGGAAAAGCTCTGTTTCTGTTGCGCTGGCAGAATCAATTGCAGACATGGGAAAATCTGTTATTCTTGTTGATGCGGATATCAGGAATTCTGTTATGGCATCGAAACTTCAGATTACCGGCGCAGATAAAGGGCTGTCACACTTCCTCTCCGGACAGTGTGTGCTTGCAGATGTGATTATGGCGACAAATATTCCGAAATTTCATATTCTTCTTTCCGGACCGGAGGCTCCGAATCCGACAGAGCTTCTGGAATCCAAACGTTTTACTGGTATGCTGGAGTCCATGAAGAATGTCTATGATTATATTATCATTGACTGTCCGCCGCTTGGTCTTGTTATTGATGCGGCAATCATCGGACATCAGAGTGATGGCGCGATCATTGTTGTCGAAGCAGGTAAGACCAAATACCGTCTGGTGCAGAATGTAAAAGACCAGCTGGAAAATTCGGGAGTGTCCGTTCTTGGTGTTGTTCTTAACAAGGTAGAGCGTAAGAACCAGAAGGGATATTATAACAAATATTATGGCTCACAGAAGTATGAGGGCTATTATGGACACAATGAAGAAACAAAAAATGCATAAAAGTGAAAATAACACTTGCAATTGTTAAAAGTTTCTGTTAAAATAACTATTGTTGTGAGTCTGCAAGATTTGTAAGCGGACATTTCAGATCGTTAGGAGGTGCAATCATGGCTAAATGTGCTATTTGTGAAAAGGGTGCTCATTTCGGAAATAACGTAAGTCACTCTCATAGAAGATCATCTAAGATGTGGAAATCTAACGTAAAATCCGTTAGAGTTAAAACGGAAAACGGCGGAACACAGAAAATGTACGTATGTACAAGCTGCCTGAAATCCGGACGCGTTGAAAGAGCTTAATCTGAGCGGAATGATAAGAACCGAAGCTTTTAAGCTTCGGTTTTTTGCGTGTGCGCCTAGCGGCGCACGTT